>DATGHY010000360.1:0-7164 GCA_035307625.1 Actinomycetota bacterium | reverse complement strand
TGAGGCTGCTGCAACGGCTTCGGGCAATCGATCGAACCCTCGGTCGTGTAGTGCGAGCCCTTGTAGCCCTCGCCGCGCCACATCGCAAGCATCACGTCGAGGGCTTCGGCAAGCCGCTCGACACGAACACGCCCGCGCGCCCACGGATAGCCGTACGCGCGGAACTCGTTCTCGTACCAGCCGGCGCCGATGCCGACGATCACGCGTCCGCCGGTCATCTGGTCCAGCGTCGCGCACGCGTTCGCGTACCACGCCGGGTTGCGGAAGGCTTCGCACGCGACGAGCAGCCCTCCCCTAACGCGCTCGGTTCCCATCAGCGCGCCGGTTAACGTCGTCCAGCCCTCGTAAGCGGGTGAGCCCGGCGCGACTGCGACGACGTTGAGATGGTCGGGGATGAAGATCGTCTCGTAGCCGAGCCGCTCGGCCGCGCGCGCGTTCTCGAGCACCGCGGTGAAGGGAACGCCTTCTTGCGGTATCTGAACCCCGAACTTCATCGAGCGTTCTTCGCGGCGAGCAGCACCGTCTCAACGACATCGTCAGGTGTGATCCCCGCCGCTTCGTCAGGCTGCTCGACCGATTCGAACACGTTCTTCACGCGCGCCAGCAGATCGTCGCGGTCGTCGATGCGCGCGCCGGTCAGTGCCGCGCCGACGTTGTCCATCGCTTCGGGCGGCGACACGTGCATATCCCCAGCGACGAACGCGCGAGCGATCACATCGCCGTCGAGCTCCACGCCCGCGCGCACGAGCTTCTTCGCCTTCACGTTCGCGAAGCCCACGCGCGCGTTCGGCGCTGCGTGCTCCTTGAAGTGGCTCGATGACACCCGCCGGATCCAGTCGTCGGCGCTGACCGTCTTCACGAAGCCTTTCGTTCCGACGTCTTCCTCCGCGGTGAACCCCGTCGGATCGAACGCAAGGTCCGCTTCCTTTCGAGCAGCCGCCAGCACCGCATTGCGGAACTCCTCGTACGGAAGGTCCTTGCCGCGCACGTCTTTGGGCGTGCAGATGTACTCGACCTGGTCCTTGATGATCTTGTCCTTGAACTTCTCCTCGGGCACGCGCGCGACCTTCGCGTACAGCTCGAGATCGGGCTTGCGGAGGTTGAAGAAGCCGCCGACGACGTTCGTGCCCAGCACCGCTTGCGCGATCAGGGTGCCGAGCTTGCGTCCATTCCAGCGGATGTCGCTGGAGCCTTCGAACTTCGCCTCTTGCAGACCCATGTCATCGAGCGCGCGCCGCATCACCGGTCGGAAGTGCTCGAGCGCATCGTCAAGGTTCGGGAAGCGATCGGCGTGGATGAAGAAGCTGAGGAAGGCGCTCGCGTTCGTGTCGTAGAAAGCCGTGCCGCCGCCCCACACCGGCCGGCGGAAGACCTCGATGTGCTCGGCGCGCGCGGCGTCGAGGTCCATGACGGCGTCGATGTCTTCGAACCAACCGATCTGGAAATGCCCCCGGCCGAACATGCCGGTCATCATGATCTGAGGGCCGCCGGTGGCGACCGTGGCCGCCAAGATCGGCATCCGGCCGAAGAACTCGGGCGCTTCGCGCGCGCCTGCATCGATGAAACGCCAACGCTCCAATGTGTGCTCCATTCGGCCGCCCGGAAGGCACAGATTACGATGCCCGAAGGAGGCGCGCGACCCGATGAGCTACGAGTTCTTGACCGTCGATCGAGACGGTTCGATCGCCACGGTCACCCTGAATCGTCCCGAGAAACGTAACGCATTGAGCCGCGCTCTTCGTGCTGAGATCGCGCGCGCATTCGGCGAGCTGGCGGCCGACGATTCCGTTAGCGTTGTCATCCTGACCGGGGCAGGATCGGTGTTCTGCGCGGGTTTCGACTTGTCCGAGTTCGACCAGTCGGGCGACGTCGTCGCGCACTTCACCGACGACGACAACCCGGTTGTGTTCCATACGTCGTTGGGAACGTTCGACAAGCCGATCGTCGGCGCGATCAACGGGCCGGCTCTGGCCGGCGGCTTCGACGTCGCGTGCCAGTGCGATATCCGGATCGCTGCAGACACAGCCGTCTTCGGCCACCCCGAGATCAAATTCGGCGCGCCGACGATGTTCACGCAGCTCTCGTACATCGTCGGAGGTGGGATCGCGCGCGATCTCGCGCTGACGGGCCGCAAGATCGACGCGGCCGAAGCGCTGCGGATCGGGCTGGTGACGTCAGTCGTCCCGGCGACCGAGCTGCCTGCGGCGGCTATGGCGTGCGCGCGCCAGATCGCTGAGGCTCCGCTGGCCGCGCTGCGCGTGGTCAAGGCAACGATCAACGCGCGCGCGCCGCTGCAGTTCCCCTGAAACCCCCTAGGAAGATGGGGAGAACTCCTCATGTTTCCCCCCTCCCCGCCGCCCTACTGTGCTCTGAGGACGCGAGAGAAGGGAGAGCCATGGCTTTCGAGGACGTGATGAAGACGGTCTGGCAATGGACCGTCACCGGTCAAGCGCTGGCCGCGCTGGGCGCTGAGCTGACGCTGGCCCAGTCGGGACAAGCTGCTCCACCCGAGATCGTCGATGCCCTTCGGGGTGTCTCGCTCGCTGCAGGCATCGACACGAGCGACCTCAACCCGCAACAGCGGGCGGTCGTGATCGGGCTCGTTCAAACGTTCCTCCACGAGTCGGCCGATCTCGTCGCTGAGCCCGCGCGGGCAACTGGTTGGCACTTCACGGACCCCGTCATCCTCGACGGTTGGGGCCGCGGCTCCATGATGGTTCCGGCTCTCATCGCAGCCGTTCCAGAGCTGCAGAACCTGACGAGCTTCCTCGACATCGGTACGGGGGTCGGTCTCTTGGCCGTCGCGGCGGCCGCCGTCTGGCCCAAGGCGACCATCGTCGGGATCGATATCTGGGATCCGTCGCTCGAGCGCGCGCACGCCAACGTGGCGCAGGCGGGCCTCTCCGATCGCATCACCATCAAGCACGAGAACCTCACCGACGTCACCGACGTCGACGCCTACGATGGCATCTGGCTCCCGAGCTTCTTCATGACCGAGGACGTTCTGGCGGCGGGCTTGCCGAAGCTCCTGCGTTCCCTGCGCCCCGGTGGCAGCATCGCGTTCGGGTTGATGAACATCCCGCCGAGCCCGCTGGCCGAGGCGATGACGATCCTCCGCACGGTGCGAGGGGGCGGGGCTCAGTTGGATGCGAAGCGCGCGACCGAGCTGCTTGAGACGGCCGGCTTCGCAAACGTGCACGAGGCGCCCAGCACGGGTCCGGTGCCCGTCAGCCTCGTGATCGGCTCGAAGGCGTAAGAGCGTTCAGGCAGAGCAGACGCGCTCCATGCCTTTCGCGACACCGGCAGTCGCGTCAAGAACTTCGCCGACTGCCCACTTCGCGCGCTCGAGCTGCTCTTCGGTCGTTAGGTACTTCCGGATCAGCTCGATCGCGCGTCCTGCGTGCTCTTCGTCTGCTTCGAGATGCATGAAGAAGAACTCGAGGTCGTCCTCGGCCAACCCGTACTTCTCTTTGTAGATCTGACCGAGGAATGCCATCGTGCGCGTGCGCGCCTCGATGCCGTAGCTCAGCGCCGCAAGACCGACGACGAACTCTTCCTCGAGACACACCTTCAGGATCCGCTCGACCCATTGGCGCGATTCGGGGATCGGCTCGAGGTTGTACGGCGTCGGGATGTCCGCGCCGAGCGCCCGCCCGAACTTAGCGACGAGTTGCGCGTGGTCGCGCGATGGATCCCCCTCTCCGTGCTCCTCTTCGATGTTCTCGAGCATCAGCTCGCGCACGTCGCGCGGCTCAGCCTTCGCGTAGACGGCCGCAACACAACGCTTGAAGTTGTCCACCTGGAAGCAATACGAGGGGGCGAAGCGGACGAGTTTCTCCTTGGGCACCCTGCCTTCGGCGAACTCGATCATGAACGGACCGGTCTCGAACCACTGCGAGTTCATGACCTCGGTTAGCTCTTTCTCAACGCGATCTGCATCCACGGCCATCACGGGGCACCTCCTCGTTCAGAACGAGCGGCATCATTGCACGCGCACGCTTCCGGTTGCTACCGTCGCGCTCCTGAAGAAGGAGGAAAACACATGGGTCTTTTGGATGGGCGGGTCGCGGTTGTCACGGGTTCGGGACGCGGTATCGGACGCGGGATCGCGATGGAGCTTGCGGCGAACGGCGCCAAAGTTGTCATCAACGACGCCGGCGTCGACGTCGACGGTCGCGGAGGAGCGGAAGACCCTGCCGCGCAGACGTGCAAAGAGATCGAAGCAGCCGGAGGTGAGGCCGTTCCGAACTACGGCGACGTCAGCAAGTTCGACCAGGCACAAGGGATCATCCAAACGGCCGTCGACAATTTCGGCACGATCGACATCCTCGTGAACAACGCGGGCATCTTGCGGGACAAGAGCTTGCTCAAGATGGAAGAGTCGGAGTTCGACGCTGTCATCGGCGTGCACCTCAAGGGGACATTCAACTGCACCCGCCACGCCGCGCCGATCATGAAAGAGAAGAGCTACGGCCGGATCATCAACATCACATCTTCGGCCGGTTTGCGCGGCAACTTCGGCCAGACCAACTACTCCGCCGCGAAAGCCGGCATCGCCGGCATGACGCTCACGTGGGCGATCGAGCTCGGCAAGTACGGCATCACCGTCAACGCGATGGCGCCGAGCGGCGTGACGCGCATGACCACAGGGCTGCTCGCCGCGGATCCGGAGAAGATTCCACCGGAGATGGACCCGTCCCTGAACGCCCCGATGATCGCGTTCCTCGCGTCGGAGAAGGCCGGTCACGTGAACGGCCAGGTCGTGGGACGGCGCGGCTACACCTTCACGATCTTCCAGCAGTACAAGATCATCGCCGGCATGTCGCAGCCGAGCGGCTGGACCGCGGATGACG
Source organism: Actinomycetota bacterium (assembly GCA_035307625.1). Lineage (GTDB taxonomy): Bacteria > Actinomycetota > AC-67 > AC-67 > AC-67 > AC-67. The sequence continues at coordinate 2,311 of DATGHY010000360.1, read as the reverse complement.
TCGCGAAGAACTTCGACACGGTGCTCGGGCTGTACATGACCCCGCCGGGCATGGACATCACGATCAAGAAGCCGGACAAGCCGGAGGAGAAGAAATGACGATCACGGCGACGTACGGCGAGACGATCGAGATCAACGCGCCCATCGAAGCCATCTATGAGTACCGCCTCGATTTCGTGAAGCTCGCGACGTACAACAGTCACGTCACGAACATCTCGCGGACCGTCGACGGTGAAGGCAGGCTCGGCAGTGGCGCCGAGTACGTTTTCGATCTCGCGCTTCCCGGGTGGGAGGCCGGCATGAAGGCCTTCCTGAAAGTGATCGAGACCGACAAGCCCAATCGCATCGTTACCGACACCGGGACCGACGCGCTGGCGGGTCGCGAAGTGAACACGTTCGAGCAGCTTCCGAGCGGCGCCGTGCGGTTCACGATCCAGTTCTCGATAGATCTTCCGGACGAGGCGAAAGACGGCGTCGACTTCATCGAGAAGTCGGGACGAGACGAGTACAAGATCGAGCAGGCCGCGATAAAGAAGGCGCTCGAAGGATGAGACTGCAGGATAAGGTCGCCATCATCACCGGCGCCGGCCAGGGCTTGGGGCGCGCGTATGCGCTGCGATTCGTCGCCGAAGGCGCCAAGATCGCGATCGCCGACATCAACGATGCCAACGCCGAACAGGTGGCCAAAGAGATAGAGGCCGCGGGCGGCGAGGCGATCGCACTGCACACCGACGTCTCGGACGAAGCCTCGACGCAAGCGATGGCCGACGCGACCGTTGAGAAGTGGGGACGCATCGACATCTTGCTCAACAACGCCGGTGTCTTCTTCGACCTCGAGCAGACGAACAACAGCCTCGAGTACCTGCGCAAGATCCTCGACATCAACATGATCGGCCCATGGCTGTGCACGCGCGCGGTTCTTCCGACGATGCGCGCGCAAGGCAAGGGCAAGATCATCAACCAGTCGTCGGGTGCCGCCTGGATGTACGCGGCCGCCGGCTACGCGCTCCACCCGGAGAAGGGGGAGCTTCCGAGCTTCCATTACTCCTTGTCCAAGGCCGGCGTGAACGCGTACACGCACTACATGGCGGCGGCGCTCGGCCAGTTCAACATCAACGTCAACGCGATCGCGCCGGGCGTGACGATGACCGAGGCCACGAAGAAGCACGTGCCCGAGTCGATGATGGGCATGATCAAGATGATGAGCGCGCTCCGGAGGAACCTCGAGCCGGAAGAGATCACCGGCACTGCCGTCTATCTCGCCTCAGAAGACTCCGACGCCGTCACCGGACAAGTCATCCCGGTCGACGCCGGCGTCACGATGCTCGGCTGAGCGTGCCCGACTTCGTCGCGATCCCGGAAGGGTACGGTCCGCCGTTCCACAAGCTGCTCGGCGTGCGGATGGGGATCGGGCCGAACAAGGAAGGCATCGCATGGGTCGAGATCGACCCCGAGAAGCACTACGGAAGCAGGTGGGCACACGGCGGCATGGTCGGCGCGCTCGCAGACATCGCGAGCGGCATCGCGATCGGCCGGATGCTCGAGGACGCCATCAATGCGATCGACGGCACGATCGAGCTGAAGGTGAACTTCCTGCGCAAGGTCGTAGAAGGCGACCTGACCGCAACCGCGCGCGTCCTGCACTTCGGCAAGCGCGTCGCAGTGACCGAGGTCGACCTGACGAACCAAGGAAGGCTTTGCGCCAAAGCGATCGCGACGTTCATGCTGCGGCGGGAGCTCGATAAGCCCTAAACGGCTTCGTACACGTACACCTCTGTGACGTACGGCTGTTCGAACTCCTGCTTCCCCACCAGGTCTGGATGCGAGCTCACGAGATCTCGCAGCTTCTCGATGACGTCCGCCTTGCTTGCGTCGTCCAAGATCGCGATGAAGCTGCACGAGTTGAAGCGGTCGAGGAAGCCCTGCACGGTCATCGGTTGCGCGTATGGGAAGTCCTGTCGGACAACTGGCGTGATCAGCGGACTCTCCTCGAACGGCGGCCGCCATGCCCCGTGCTTGTAGCGGGGCGTGCCGTGCATCCGCTCGAACGGGTCGATGATCTCGGTCACGCGCCGCACCCAGTCGTACGACTCATCGCGCACATTCCAGAGCAACGCGATGTGGCCTCGGTGGCGCAACACGCGGTGGAACTCCTTCACCGCGCGTGCAGGGTCGAACCAGTGCGCGGCCTGCGCGGCCGTGATCGCGCCGACGCTGTGATCCTCGAGAGGCAACGCTTCTGCAGTTCCCGCCAGCAGAGGTACGTCCGGTAGCACCGCCTCGAACGTCCGCCGCATCCCTTCGACGGGCTC
>DATGHY010000359.1:0-4020 GCA_035307625.1 Actinomycetota bacterium | reverse complement strand
GGGAACGACGAAGCAGACGTGCTCGAACACGTGCACGGCTTCGCTGTGCACCGCGGCGTCGTACAGCACGGGAACGTGCCAGACGGCGATCGCAGCCGATTGCACTGCGAGGGCGACGGGCGGGCGCATGAAGACGCTGCCCGTCCGCCGGAACGCCGGCGACCGCGCAAGCGTTCCTGCGACGGCGCGCCGCAGCGAGAGCGGAAACGGCAGCCACAGCCGGGGCCACGGACGCCCGAGCACGACGAGCGGCGGGACGACCGTCATGAGCACGATGTGCTGCGACATGTGCGCGGCAAGCCACGTGTCGGACCAGCCGTCGAACGGTGGCTCGAGCACGACGAACGCCGCGACGACGCCCGAGTAGAACGACACCTCCAGCCAGAGGCGCACTCTCCCCCGGCGCCCGAGCGCGTACAGCGTCGCCGCCGCGCCGCACACGACGAGGGGCAGCACCGACATCTAGACGAGGTAGAGGACGATCCAGGTGACGACGGCGATGCCGGCGAGGAACGTCCAGTAGAAGCTGAGGGCCCCGAGCTCCGCCCGGTTGAGGTCGACCGGGTTGCGGATGTCGTGCGCCAGCCGGCCGGGATCGCCGGACGCGTGCCCGGGCGGGACGCTGGCAGCCCCCATCGGCTCGTTGCGGTAGCGCCACGACGTCGCCAGCGCCGTCTCGAGCCAGAACATCGTCGCCAGGACGAAGAGCCAGATGAATGCCGTCCAGCCGAAGTACACGCTCGCGAAGCCGCCGTCGGAGGGGCCGAACGGCTGCTGTGTCCACGCGGCGGCTTGAATGCCGAGCGCGGCAAGCCCGAGAACGAGCGCTGCGAGCGCCTTGAGCCGGAAGCCCTCGCGCCGCCCGGCCGCCTGGTCGATGCGGCCGAAGCGCACGAGCATGGCGCTCAGCACGATGCACGCCATGACGATCGTCCCCCACGTCACCGACGCGTCGACGTGCTTGGGCTTCCACATTCCGGCGTTGTTCACGGAGCGGAGATAGAAGTACGCGAAGAAGAACGCCAGGAAGAAGAACACCGTCGCGCTCGCGAGCAGTTGTCCCGCCGAGATGAGGTTGCGCGCCAGGACTTCGGGCTCCTCCTGCTCGACGACGCCGTAATCGGTGCCGCGCTGCGCGAGCTCGGTCATCAGCTCATCCCCGCCGGAGCGCCGGCCGGCACGGCCACGGGGCCACCTTCACCGTAGCCGTATGGGTCGCTCGAGAAGACCGGGATTCGGTCGAAGTTGTGGACGGGCACCGGCGACGGCAGCTGCCACTCGATCGACTTCGAGCCCCACGGATCGGCCGGCGCGGGCACGCGGTCGAACACGAGCGACTTCACGAAGTTGTAGAGGAACAGAAGCATCGACCCTCCGAGCAGGAACGCAGAGATCGACACCCAGACGTTGATGAACTGGAGGTTGTGCGCGTACGTCACGACGCGCCGCGGCTGGCCGAGGAAGCCGGCGATGAACAGCGGGAAGAACGTCGAGTTGAAGAAGAGGAACATCGTCCAGAAGTGGATCTTCCCGAGGCGCTCGTTGATCTGCAAGCCGGTCATCTTCGGCACCCAGTAATAGATGGCTGCGAAGAACGTGAAGACGAGGCCGCCCATGATCGTGTAGTGGAAGTGCGCCATGGAGAAGAAGCTGCCGTGCGTCGTCGTATCGCTCGGCGTGTCGGAGAGGAAGACGCCCGTCAGCCCGCCGATGAGGAAATTGAAGAACCAGGCGAGGCAGAAGAGCATCGGCACGGAGTAGCGGATACGTCCGCGCCAGAGCGTCATCATCCCGCAGATGAACGTCAGACCGGTCGGGATCGAGATGAGCTCCGTGGACAGCATGTAGAACGGCCGCAGGTCGGCGTTGATGCCGCTGACGAACAGGTGGTGCTGCCACACGAAGAACGAGAGCAGCGTCACGCCCAGCAGCCCGCCGACGGCGAGGCGATAACCCCACAACGGCTTGCGCGCGAACACGGGCAGGATCTCGAGCACGATCGCGAAGCCCGGGAGCGCCACGATGTACACCTCCGGGTGCCCGAAGAACCAGAAGAGGTTCTCGTAGAGATAGGTACTCCCGCCTTGCGCAGCTATGTAGAAGTTGGTTTGGGCCACGCGGTCGAGGATGGCCATCGACAGCGCGGCGACGAGCACCGGCGCGGCAAGCACCATGAGCACGGCGGTCGTCAACACGCCCCAGACGAAGATCGGCAGCCGCGTCCACGTCAAGCCCGGAGCGCGCATGGTCACGATCGTCACGATCATGTTCAGCCCGAGCAGCGTCATCGAGATCCCGACGAGCGCGAAGAAGATGTAGTACGACTCCATACCGGGGTTCGACTGCGTGCCGAGCGGCTGATAGCCCGTCCACCCCGTCGGGAAGCCGCCGAAGAAGATCGTCGTCTCGAGGATGGCGCCTGCAGCCATCAACAGCCAGAACGTGAGCGCCTCGATGCGCGGGAACGCCATGCGCCGCGCGCCGATGAGGATGGGAACGAGATAGTTGCCGAACGGGCCGAGGATCCCGCTCGTCATCATCCCCATCATCATCGAGCCGTGGATGCCGACGAGCGTGAGGTAGGTGCCCGCAGGCCACACCTGGTGATCGGGACGTAGCAGCTCGGTCCGGATCAGCATCGCGTTCAGGCCGCCGATGAAGAAGAACAGGCCGATGCCGACGAGGTACTGGATGCCGACGACCTTGTGGTCGGTGCAGAGACCGAAGTACCGGCCGATTCCCCCGGTCTCCTTCTCGCGCAGCGAAGGCGGATAGCCCCGGAGGCGCGCGAACGGGTAGTTGAAGAAGCCGAGCCCGATGAGGAAGCCGAGGACGCCGCACAGGTAGCCCATGACGAGCGAGAGCTCGTTGAAGTCGACTTGGGAGAAGAAGTGGAGGCTCGGCCCGGTGACGGCGTGTGCGGCGAACCAGCCGACGTACCATCCGCCGATGCCGAGCAGGCACGCGGTCAGGAGGTTGAAGCCGACGAGGCGGCGGGCGACCGTCATCCAGCTCTCCTCTGCGGGTCGGGGAAGTAGACCTTGGCGTACTTCGGCAGGTACTTCAGGATCGGCGCGAAGTCACGCTGCTGCGACTCGATCCACGCGGTGAACTGCGCCATCGGCACGACGCGGCCCTCGTTGAACATGTAGCCGTGCCAGAGCCCGCAGAGCTCGGCGCAGCGAACGTGGAACACGCGTGGGCCTCTCGTCTTCACGAACGCGACGTTGTCGATCCCCGGGTTCGCGTCCGCCTTCACGCCGAGCTCATACGCCCAGAACGAGTGGATCGCGTCGAGCGACGTGACGTGCAGCTCGATGTCCGTGTTCGCCGGCAGCACGAGCTGCGGCGTCTCGAGGCCGCCGTACGTCGGGTACCGATACGTGAACTGCCATTGCTGGGCGATCACCTGCACGGGGATCTTCGGCCCGCCCGGGATCGCAATCGGGTCGGGCCCCTGTCCTCCGCCCGAGCCGTTCTGAAGCAGCTCGAACGTCCCGAAGCCGGCGAGGAAGAGCACGGTGAGCGACGTGAGCGCGGTCCACCACACGCGCACCTGCGCGTCGTCGCGCAGCGGCGGCCCGTCGACGAGCTCGCCCCCGGTATGGCGGAACTGGGTGAGCACGTAGACGAAGAAGACGAGGAGCAGGCAGATGACCGGCGTGACGATGGCAGTCATCCACGTGTTGGCCAGCACCTGCTCGCTCGCCTGCGCGCTGCCGTTGCCGGGCGGGAGGTGCGGCCCGAGCACGAACGCGACGATCGGCGTCGCGATGACGCTGAGAACGATCCACGAGGTGACGACCTTGCGACCGGGGCTAGACCACATTGAGGAACCCGTCCATGTATCCGATCGTCTGCATCGGGCCGCCGAAGCCGTCGATCCAGCCCGCGGCGCACGGGACGAAGCACTGCCAGCGATAGTGGCCTGCTTTGCCCGTATGGAAGGTGAAGGTGATCGTCCGGTGGTCGAAGGAGAGCGCGCATGGCGCGTAGCCGCACGGATGCTTGGCGCTATCC
>DATGHY010000358.1:0-70546 GCA_035307625.1 Actinomycetota bacterium | reverse complement strand
GCGGCCCGGCCGTTCTAACGGTTCTGGAGCAGCTCGATGTGTTCGAAGGCAGCCCTTTGCCACGCCATCGCGAGCCACCGATCTTCGGCGGAAGTGACGTGGTGGGCGCGCTGCGTGCCCGCGGATCGCTCGCACGCTCCTGACCGGCGGTTTTCACCTTCCAGAAAGTGCTTGCTCTGCTTCCCAGAGTGCTTGCTAGAGTTTGCGTTCGGGCAGGGCGGGTCGTAAAGTCGAAGGCGTGAACGAACTGAAAGAAGCGGTGAGGGCACCCGTCGACATGGCGCTGGGCAAGGTTCACGACCTGGGCAACTTCATCCGGGACCAGCGCCGGAACGCGCGCCTATCGTTGCGCAAGCTGTCCAACATGGCAGGCGTCTCGAACCCCTACCTCTCTCAGATCGAGCGCGGGATGCGCCGTCCGTCGGCGGAGATCCTCCAGGCGATCGCGAAGGCACTGCGCATATCCGCAGAGACGCTGTACGTGAAAGCGGGGATCCTCGAGGAGCGCGACGATCCGACCGACCCGGTGACGTCGCTGCTGCGAGACCTCACGATCTCCGAGAAGCAAAAGCAGGTGCTGATCGAGATCTATCAGAGCTTCCGTCACGAGAATGAGCTCGAAGACCAAGGCGAGGGTGTGCCCTCGACGACGGCTCGGAAGGTCGCGGCTCTGCGCCAAACGAAGACGGCCGCTCCCAAGCGCGCCGCGCGCGCGAAGGCCAAGCCGAAGAAGGCGGCCGGCGCGAAGAACGCTACGAAGAAGCCCAAGACCACCAAGAAGAAAAAGAAGAAGTGACAGCGATGAAGACCAAGGCGGGGGGACGGAGACCGCAGGCTCTCGCAGCCCTCACCCGGCTGGCTCCCCTTCGTCCTCCCGCCGTCAACGTACTGAGTTTGCAGAAGGGAGGTGCAACACGATGAGCACAGCGACGAAGAAGGCAACGAAGCCGCTGTACGCAGCGATCGGCGCAGGCACGACCGCTCTCGAGAAGGCGCGCGAGCTGCCGCAGCGTGTGACGACGCTGCCTGGCACGCTGAAGTCCCTCAACGAGAAGATCGACCTCCGCGAGCTGCCGAAGCAGATCCAGTCGCTCGGAACGTCCGTGCCTGACCGCGCGGGCAAGCTCGTTGACCGCTCCCGGAAGCTCACCGACAAGACGCAGAAGCGTCTGTCGAAGCTCACGAAGCGGGCGTCGAAGAACTACACGGATCTGTCGAAGCGAGGCGAGAAGCTCGTGACGAAGGTCCGCAAGTCGGCGCCGTCGAAGCGTGCGGCCGCTCAGACCAAGTCCGCGCGCGCGCGGATCAAGGCTGCAGCGACATCCGTTCGCAAGGCAGCGGAAGCGAACATCGAAGCCGTCTCTTCGGCCGTCGACAAAGCGACGTCCGAGCAGGCGAGCTGATCAAACAACGCACTACTACAACACCGCACCGAAAAGCCCGGCCTCGTCGCCGGGCTTTTCGCTGCTACGCTTCGCCGCCATGGAGGTAAGCGTCCGTCGGGACGACGCCGCGCTCACCGATCTTTCCGGCGAATGGCTCACCTTGTGGCGGAAGGATCCCGCTGCGTCCGTGTTCCAAACACCGCAGTACGCGCGCGCGGCGTGGGAGACGGAGATCGGCGCCGACCAAACCCTCGCGGTTATCGAGATGCGCCGCAACGGCGAGCTCGCCGGCGTCGCTACTGCAAGCGTCGACGTCGACGGAACCCTTCGCTTCCTCGGGAACAAAGAGGTGACCGACTACCTCGGCCCCGTGTGCGAGCCGTCCGACAAGGACGCGGTCGCCGACGCATTCGTTTCCGGGATGAGCGAGCTCGACTGGTCGCGGGCGGAGCTGTTCGGTCTCGCGGTGGACACCGGGTGGCCCGAGGCGCTCGGGCGCGCGGCGAAGGCCGCCGGCCATACGCTCGAGGAGATCCCACAGGACGTGTGCCCGCGGATCGCGCCGCTCGGTACGTACGACGAATACCTGTCGTCGCTCGACGGCAAGCTCCGGCACGAGATCAGGCGGAAGGCGCGCCGGCTCGAGCGCGAGGCAGGCGCGTACACGATCCGCGTATCCAACCCCTCGACCCTCGACGCCGACCTCGAAACGTTCTACGAGATGCATCGTTCCTCCACGGGGCCGAAGGGGCGGTTCATGCACGAGGACGTCGCCGTTCTGTTCACGCGGATCGCGCGCGCCTTCGAGCAAGAGGGCTGGCTCCGCCTTACTTGGCTCGAACATGAGGAGACCGCGCTCGCTGGGATGTTCTCGTTCGCGGCGAAAAACGTCTGGAGCGTCTACAACTCGGCGTACGATCACACGAAAGGCGACCTCGCGCCGGGGATGGTCTTAATGGCTGAGACCATCCGGCTCGCGACGGAAGAAGGGTGCGGGGTGTTCGACATGCTTCGTGGGGCTGAGCCCTATAAGTACCGGTTCGGCGCCGTCGATATCCCTCTGGTAGAGCTAGGGGTTACCCGGGGATAAACGCGGGAAGGCCTGGACGCGGGCCGGCGTTCTACGCACCGAGCCGAGAAGGGAAAGCATGCAAGAACGACTCGAGTCACCGAGCACGTCCCCCCTGATCGCGAGAGGCGCGTCCGTCTCGCGGGTAGCGTTGCTTTCGGTCCATACGTGTCCGCTCGATCAGCCCGGTGTCGGAGATTCCGGCGGCATGAACGTGTACGTGCGCTCGGTCGCGCGCCGTCTTGCCGAGATGGGCGTCGCAGTCGACATCTTCACGCGGTGGTCCGGCAAGGGCGAGCTCGTTCGTGAAGTCGATCCCGGCGTACGCGTCATCCACTTGGTCGCCGGTCCCGACCGCCCGGTTCCGAAGGAAGAGCTCGATGAGCACGTGTGCGAGTTCATGTATTCGCTCCTTCGCTTCGAGTCCGAGGAAGCCGCAGCAGCCGGTCTGACGTCCCCGACATACGACGCGGTCCACAGCCATTACTGGTTGTCCGGGCGCGCGGGGCGCCTCGCTGCCGAACGGTGGAACATCCCATTGCTTCAATCGTTCCACACGCTCGGCCGTGTGAAGAACATCAACCTCGCAGTCGGTGATCAGCCAGAGCCGTCATCTCGCATCGCTGCAGAAGAACGGATCGTCGAGCAGGCCGACTGCATCCTGGCTCCCACCGTGGAAGAGGCGCGCGATCTCGTTCGCCTCTACGGCGCGTCGCCGGAGCGCGTACGCGTCGTTACCCCCGGCGTCGACACGGAGGTATTCACAGCGGGGGATAAGCAGCGCGCGAAGCGCACGCTCGGCCTCGACGGCAAGACGGTCGTTCTGTTCGCGGGACGGTTCCAGTTGTTGAAATCCCCCGATCTCGCGGTGCGCGCGGTGGCGCGCTTGCACGCGCTTGCCCCGCAGCTCGATGTGATGCTTCTTATGCTCGGCGGACCGTCCGGCCGCGCAGGGCTCCGGCCGAAGGATCTCGAGAAGCTGGCTGCGGACCTCGGCATCGCGGATCGCGTCGCCCTGCACGAGCCGGTACCGCACAACGAGCTACCGCAGTACTACCGAGCGGCGGATGCGGTGCTCGTCCCGTCGCGGACGGAGTCGTTCGGTCTCGTTGCACTGGAAGCGTCGGCGTGCGGCACGCCAGTTGTTGCGACCGACGTCGGAGGTTTGCGCACGGCGGTGCGTCAGGGTGTGACCGGGCTGCTCGTTCCGGGGCGCGACCCGGAAGACTTCGCGCGCGCGCTCGCGGACGTGCTCACTGACCCGCAGGCCGGCACGGCGATGGGCCAAGCCGGAGCTCGGTACGCGCGCCGGTATGACTGGCGGCGCGCTGCCGCCGATCTGCTTTCCGTTTATGAGGAGCAAAGCGCGCTCGTCGCCGAGGCCTCTGGGCCGTAACGCAGCCGGCTACGGCTATCATGGCCGCATGACCCTTCTGGCCGGCAAGCATGTCCAGCTCCGCCGGGTCGAACCCGGCGACTACCCCGCGATCCAGGAGTGGCAGAACGACCCCGAGGTCTTCTATTGGATGGACTACGAGCGCGCGTTTTCGCTCGATGACATCCGGCAGTCGGAGGAGCACGCGGTCACGGAAGGCCACCCATTCGTGATCGTGGCCGAAGGCCGCACGATCGGCCGCATCGGCCTGAATAACTTCCGTGCGCGCGACGAGATGGCGTCGCTGTACATCTTCGTCGGCGACCGTGAGGTTCGCGGCAAGGGCTACGGGATCGACGCGCTGATGGCGCTCATCGCCTACGGCTTCGACGCGCTCAACCTCAGGAAGATCGAGCTCTGGACCCTCGCACATAACGAGCGCGCGATCCGGATGTACAAGGCGGCCGGCTTCGTTGAGGATGGGCGCATCCCAGAGCGCTCGTACAAAGAGGACCGCTGGGCCGATCACCTCGTGATGAGCATCGACCGGGAGTCCTTCGCCCGGTCGCGCGCGTCCTACGGCATCTGACTGTCCCGATGGCCGGTGCGGCCGAAACGATCGAACATTTCTTCGAACAAGCCGACATCCCGTACAAACGAGTCGCCGAAGGGCAGTGGGCCGCGCAGCTTCGCGGTGACCGCAAGCACACGATCCCGCTCGGCGTGGCGCTCTCGGGCGATCGAGTGATCTTCGAGTCCTTCTTCATGCGCCGGCCGCAAGAGAATCTCGCCGAGTTCTACGAGATGCTGCTTAGGAGGAACGCGCGCGCGTACGGCGTGCACTTCGCTCTGGATGCGCAAGGAGACGTGTTCCTCGTGGGCGCGCGCGCCGCGCAAGGCCTCGACACCGACGAGCTCGACCGCATCATCGGCTCGCTGCTCATCGAAGCGGACGGCTTGTTCAACGCGGCGATCGAGGTGGGCTTCAAGTCGTATCTCGAAGCCGACATGGCGTGGCGCGCGCGCAACGCAGGGTCGTGATCGCGCGCAGCGACACGTTCGACATGCTTGCAAAGGTTTGCGCGAAGATTTTTTTCACGCTCTTCTTCTCGTTTTTTCAATCACCTGCGGTTTTGCAAAACGACCAGGTCTTTTCCCATTCTTGAAACGAGAGAATCGCGTGGTATCTTTCGCGTGCCCCGAGCGGCCGGAACGGCCGAATCAGGGAACCGAATGGGAACGCTGCGGGCGGGCTGGCCGTAAGGAGCCCAACCGAGTGGGGGTGCACTGTCAGGCCGGTAGGGACAGCTAACTTGCTGGTCTGGCGGGTAAACTACCAGAAGGGTAAGTAACCCAAAGTCGAACGTCTGTGGGGTTTACCACAAGGAAACCAAGACGGTTCGTGGGGGTTGCTCGGGGCACTTAGGGCCCGGGGAGTCTGAGGGCGGATCGCGAAACGCCGCAAGGTGTGACGCGGACCACCGGTAGGACACCTCGGGCCCTATGTATTTCGTCTTCGCTCCTTGTCTTTTCCACGCTACGCGCGCACCTACAATCTGAAGCGTGCTGCGCAACCTGATCCTCGGCGTGATCAACCGCCCGTTCGTGCGGCGACTGGCGACCGGGGGGCTCGGACGGAAAGTTGCGCTTCGTTTCGTCGCCGGAGAGGACATCGACCACGCGGTCGAAGCGATCCGAGCGATCAACGCCGAGGGTGCGTCTGCGAGCGCCGACTACCTCGGTGAGAACGTCTCCGACCTCGAGCAAGCCAAAGCGGCCGCCGGCGTGTACCTCGCGACGCTCGACCGGATCGCCGGCGAGGGCCTCTCGGCGAACATCAGCGTCAAGCTCACGCAGCTCGGGCTGGACGTCGACGGCGGCCATGCGTTCGACCTGATCGAGGGGATCGTTGCGCGCGCCGCCGAGATCAAGAGCTCGGTCACGCTCGACATGGAAGACCACCGCTACACCGAGCGCACGGTCGAGGCAGCCGTTCGTTTGGGACACGCGCATCCTGGGGCCGTCGGCATCGCGATCCAGGCGTACTTGCACCGTTCGGCCGCCGATCTCGAGCGGCTGATCGAAGCCAAGGTGGGCATCCGGCTTTGCAAAGGCGCGTACAGCGAGCCGGGGGAGATCGCCTACCGGAAGCACCCGGAGGTCGACGCGGCATTCGCGCGCCTGGCCAACCGGCTGCTCACCTCACCGTCCTACGCGATGATCGCGACTCACGACGAGCGGCTGATCCAGCACGTCCTGCGACAGATAGATCGCGTTGGTAAGACGCCGGGGACATACGAGTTCCAGATGCTCTACGGCGTGCGGCGCGAGCTCCAGCGCCGACTCGACGCCGAGGGGTATCGCCTGCGCGTGTACGTGCCGTTCGGCAGTGAGTGGTACCCGTACCTGATGCGTCGCATCGCCGAGCGGCCCGCAAACGTCCGGTTCTTCCTCGAATCGCTCGCTCGCGGCTAGCTGAGCCGCTTCGTTCTCCACACCGTAAACACGGCTAGTCCGATCGCGAGCGCGATGAAGATGCCGAACTCGATCCACTGGAAGGTCCAGAAACGTGACGCGGGTTGATAAACGATCATGTCGCGCAGGCCGAGGTGCTGAACGCAGGCCGCGAAGGGGTCTGCCTGGCCCGGTACCGCTGTAGCAAATTTCGGAAATGGACCTGCCGCGGCGAGGGCGGGGCAGCGCGCCGCGAGGTAGCCGAAGTCCGGCCCTCGTCCGCTAGAGACGATGTGACCGAGCCGATCGATCGTGTTCTCTCGGATGATCCAGTCAGCCGCCCCCGCACCGGGAGGGCCCTTCGACGAGATGAGCGACTGCGTGAGCGTCTTCGCGGTCATGTAGTGCTGCCGTAGGAAGAGCTCGATGCCGACGCGGACGCCCGCGAAAGCAACCAGCGTCACGCCGACTGCGGGGAGGGTCTTCTTTATCAACGTACCGATCGCTACGCCCAGCATCACAGCGAAGATCGTGTAAGCGATGGGGACGACGCCGCGAAGGTCGAAGATGCCCGGCCGGAATCGAGATGCGCCGTTCGTGATGAGTGGCCGGCTCCACCAGGTGACTAGAAGCGCCAACGCTATGGCGCCGACGAGCGCGGACCCGATGACGACCGCGAGCTTCGTCGACAACCAGCGTGGCCGGCTCACACCTTGCGTCCACGCGAGCCGATAGGTGCCGCCGTCCATCTCCCGCGCGATCAACGGTGCGCCGAAGAACATGCCGAACAGGACCGGCGCCATCAAGAAGAGCGGAACGAGGAACGCATACCCGCTGTAACGACTGTCGAACTGCTGGCCGAGGTCACCACAATCGGCGCCGACCGTTGAGAGACATCGAGCCAGGCCGCTCGATGTGAAAAAGTGCGACATGCCGATGCCGGTGGGAATCAGAAAGAGCGTCATCGCGGCGACGGCTACTGCTCCCCAAAGCATCAGCGTGCGATGTTGGCGCCATGCGACCCAGATCATCGAGCTACCTCCTCAACGGCGTGGAGATCAGGCACAGCGTCGGCGCTCGTCGATCGAGAGTCGAGATAGGCCAAGACCACGTCCTCTAATGAAACCTGATTCACCATCCAGGAAGGATCGATGATCGGACCATCCGTGCGGACGAGCAGCGTCGCCTGGCGGTCCGTCGTGCTTTGGTGCAAGACATTGGAGACGCCGGAGATGGATCCCACGCGTTCCTTCGGACCGATCAACACTTTGTGCGTCTTGATGATGTCGGCTGTATCCCCGATCAACCGGAAGCGCCCGCGCGCGAGGACCATCATGTGGTCGCATACACGCTCGAGATCGGTGAGCAGATGCGACGACAGAACGACCGTTACGCCTGTGTCGGCGACTCCCTCCATGAGGGTCTGAAGGAACTCGCGGCGTGCGAGTGGGTCGAGGCTTGCGAGTGGCTCATCGAGCAGAAGGATCTCGGGACGCTTCGCGAGTGCGAGTGCGAGCCCAACTTGCGCGCGCTGGCCGCCTGAGAGCGATCCTGCCTTCTGGTCGGGCGGAATCTCGAGGCGGGCGATCCGAGAGCGCGCGAACTCCATGTCGAACCCGACGTTCATATGGGCGCCGAACGAGATCATTTCGGAGACCTTGAATCCCTTGTAAAGCGGGGTGTCTTGCGCCACGAATCCAACACGGGGGAGTACCTGGGCGGCCCCGGGCCTTTCGCCCAAGATGCGGAGCGATCCGCGCGTGGGTTCGAGCAGCCCGACCGCTATATGCAGCAGCGTCGTCTTGCCGGCACCGTTCGGGCCGACGAGACCCGCGATGCTTCCGGAAGGCAGCTCGAACGCGCAGTTCTCGAGAGCCCAGTGTTTCCCGTAGCGCTTGGATAGGCCTGAGGCTTCCAGAGCGTTCACGCTATTTCCTCCTCAGCGGATTCGCGAAAGGTAGAGTCGAACAGCGCCTCGACGCTGTCGTAGTCCAAACCCGCATCGATGGCAGTGCGGATCCAACGCAACAGGCTGCGACGAAGGGCCGCGTGCGCTTGGGGCGGGGGACCGTCGAGGCCTTTCAGAACGAACGTACCCACGCCCGGCCTGCCCTCGACGAGGCCCTCATGCTCCAGCTCGCGGTAGGCCTTCAGCACCGTGTTGGGGTTGATCGCGATCGACCCGACGACCTCTTTCACCGTGGGAAGCTGGTCGCCCGTCCGGAGCATCCCGAGGCGGAGCGCGTGCTTCACCTGCTGGACGATCTGGAGGTAGGGAGCGATCCCGGAACGGCTCTCGAGCCGAAACTCGATCATGTGCTAATCCCCTATCTATCTAGGATGATAGATAAAGTACGCCGCGCCTCAGCCCCAGTCAAGCCCTCGAGGCAACAAGATCTCAAGTTCTCTTTCCCGATAAGGGTGCCGTCCGCGCGATGCCGTCGGTTAGCATTCGCCCAGGTGACCATGGCGAAGCTTGCGATCATCGGCGGCGGCAAGATGGGGGAGGCACTCATCGGCGGCCTCGTTCACGCCGGCTGGGCCGAACCCGACGAGATCCTCGTGTGCGAGATCCACGAAGAGCGCCGCGAGTTCCTCGGGAAGGAGTACGGGGTAGGCACGACCGCCGATGCCGCAGAGGCTGTGCGACAGGCAAAGAACGTTCTCGTCGCAGTGAAACCACAAGACATCGATGACGTGCTGGGTGCGATGGCGGCGGCGATCACGCCCGAGCATCTCGTCATCTCGATCGCGGCCGGCATCCCGATCTCGCTGATCCAGAAACACCTCGGTCCGGGTGTTCCCATAGTGCGCGCTATGCCGAACACTGCGGCGCTGCTTCGTGAAGGCGCCGCTGCGATCGCCGCCGGCGCGCATGCGACGGCCGAGCACATGGCTCGCGCAGACGAGATCCTCTCGGCGACGTGCCGCATCGTGCACCTGCCTGAGAAGTACCTCGACGCAGTGACCGGCGTCTCCGGCACAGGGCCGGCGTACGTTTTCTTCTTGGCCGAGGCGTTGATCGAAGCAGCGGTCGGCGTCGGGCTGCCGCGGGACGTTGCGACCGAGCTCTCCGTGCAAACGCTGCTCGGGGCAGCTCGCATGTTGCGAGAGACCGGGAAGCATCCCGTCGAGCTGCGTGAGGAAGTCACATCGCCGGGCGGGACGACCGTTGCGGCGATGCGCGTGCTCGAGCGTGCGGGCGTCAGGTCGGCGTTCCTGGACGCGGTGCGAGCGGCGACCGAGCGTTCGCGCGAGCTCGCCGAAGGGCATAACTAACCTCGTGGCGCGCGCGTTCCCCTTCGTGACCCGCGACGGGCGGAAGGGGGTCGTGCGCGAAGCTCGCGGTGGCGATGCGCGCGCCTGTCTGGAGATCGTCGCCGAAGCCGCGCGCGAACGACCGCGCACGCTCGCCGTCCTCGAGAAAGAGCTGTGGAAGCCGCGCGACTGGCGCAAGCACCGGATCCCGTGGGGGCCGCACGGTGTGTCCCTCGTTGCGGAGGTCGGCGGCACAGTGGTCGGACATCTCAACGCCGAACGTGGACGCCGCATGGTGACGCGTCACAGCGCTGAGTTCGGGATCACCGTCTCCGCGGGCGCGCGCGACATGGGCGTCGGCCGCGCGCTGATCACCACCCTGGAAACGTGGGCGCGCGAATTCGGAGTGACGCGGATGGCGCTCGGGGTCTTCCCCGGCAACGCGCGCGCGCATGGTTTGTACCGATCCTTGGGATATGAGGACGAAGGGATCGAGCGCGCCGGGATGGTGTTCCCCGAGGGCGATCAAGACGTGATCCGGATGTCGAAGCGGATCAGCGCGGTGTCGCCGGAGGCGCCCGCGCAGGCTGCTCGAACGCGCCGCTACGATGGGAACGACCGTTCACGAGACGGCGGAGGATAACGATGGTCGACGAATATCTGGACATCCTTGCGGGCGGCGAGTGGATCACCGGCCACTCCGGTGAGATCTTCGAAGACCGCAACCCCGCGGACCGCGACGATCTGATCGCGGTGTTCGCGCGCGGTGACGCGGTGGACATCAACGAAGCGGTCGAAGCCGCGAAACGTGCGTATCCCGAGTGGATGAAAACACCGGCGCCCGCGCGCGCGGAGTACGTGCGCAAGGTCGGCCTGATGCTCGAGGCACAGAAGGAAGACCTCGCGCACCTCATGTCGCGCGAGATGGGAAAGACCCTCAAGGAGTCGCGCGCCGACATCCAAGAGGGGATCGACTTCGCAGTGTTCATGGCGGGCGAGGGTCGGCGCATGTACGGCGTGACGACGAAATCGGAGCTCCCGAACAAGTTCTCGATGACGATCCGTCACCCGATCGGCGTCGCAGGCTTGATCACGCCATGGAACTTCCCGATCGCGATCCCGACATGGAAGCTGTTCCCCGCGCTCGTGAGCGGCTGCACCGTGGTGTTCAAGCCGGCCGAAGACACGCCGCTGCTCGCCCTGAAGCTCGTGCAGATGTTCGAAGAAGCCGGTTTGCCGCCCGGCGTGCTCAACTTCGTCACCGGCCTCGGCGAAGAGTCCGGCCAGCCGTTGGTCGAGCACCCCGACGTTCGATGCATCTCGTTCACCGGCTCGCTGGAGGTCGGCCGCAAGATCAACGAGACCGGCGGTCGAATGATGAAGCGCGTGTCGCTGGAGCTCGGCTCGAAGAACTGTCTGATCGTGATGCCCGACGCGGATCTCGACGTTGCGGTCGAAGCGGGTGCGTGGGGTGCGTTTGCGACCAGCGGTCAGCGCTGCACCGCGACCAGTCGCATGGCCGTGCATGGCGCCATCCTCGAGGAGTTCCAGGACCGGCTGCTCGCGCGCGTCAACACCATGAAGGTCGGAGCCGGAACGGACCCGTCGACGGAGCTCGCGCCGGTCATAAACGACAAGCAGAAGCAGCGGATCCTCGAGTACATCGGCATCGGACAGTCGGAGGGGGCGAAGCTGTTGACCGGCGGCCATGAGCTGAAGGACGGACCGTACGCGAAGGGCAACTTCGTCGCTCCCACGGTCTTCCGCGACGTCACGCCGAAGATGCGCATCTTCCAAGAGGAGATCTTCGGCCCGGTTACGGGCATCACGGAGGTCGGTTCCTTGGACGAAGCGATCGAGATCGCCAACGCCACCCAGTACGGCTTGTCGGCTTCGATCTACACGCACGACATCACGAATACGTTCAAGGCGATCGAGCAGCTCGAATTCGGCGTCGTCTACATCAACGCGCCGACCATCGGCGCCGAGGTGCAGTTGCCGTTCGGCGGGATGAAGTCGACCGGTAACGGCCACCGTGAAGCGGGGCCGACGGCGCTCGACGAATTCACCGAATGGAAAGCTGTGAGCGTCGACTACAGCGGCAAGCTCCAGAAGTCGCAAGGGATCGATTGAGCGACCGCGTCGCGCTTGTTTGGGACGACGCGTTCGAAGCGTACGACTTCGGACCGGAGCATCCCCTCAAACCGATCCGGGTCGTTCTGACCGTTGCGCTTGTGCGCGCGTGCGGGCTCGACACGCTGCCGAATGTTTCCTCTGTTATCCCCCGTATCGCGACGCGTCCGGAGCTCGAGACGATCCACGCGCCGGAGTACATCGACGCCGTCGAACGCATCTCGCAGAACGTCGGCGACCCGTACGGGAACTACGGCTGGGGCATCGGAACGGGTGACGATCCGGCTTTCGCCGGCATGCACGACGCGAGCGCGCGCGTTGCCGGCGCGTCGATCACCGCTGCCGACGCCGTTTGGTCCGGAACGGTCGAGCACGCCTTCAACCCGGCCGGCGGTCTGCACCACGCGATGCGTGACCACGCGTCGGGCTTCTGCATCTATAACGATCCTGCGATCGCGATCCGATGGCTGCTCGATCATGGGGCGTCGCGGGTTGCCTACATCGACGTGGACGTCCACCACGGCGACGGCGTCCAAGCTGCGTTCTACGACGACCCGCGCGTGCTAACGATCTCGCTGCACGAATCGGGTCACTTCCTGTTCCCGGGAACCGGCTTCCCCGACGAGGTGGGGAGCGGCGACGCCGCCGGGACCAAGGTCAACGTCTCGCTTCCGCCCTACACCTACGACGAGGCCTACTGCGAGGCGTTCGAACGCGTCGTGCCCGGCCTCGTCGAAGGGTTCAAGCCGGACGTGCTCGTGACGCAGCTGGGCTGTGACACGCACGCGACCGACCCGCTCGCGCATCTCGCGCTGACGACGAAGACGTATCGGTACCTGGCGCGCGCGTTCCACGACCTCGCGCACTCGACGGCCGGCGGCCGCTGGGTGGCCACCGGCGGAGGCGGCTATCAGATCTACGCCGTCGTCCCGCGCGCGTGGACGATCTACTTCGCCGAGCTTGCCGGCGGCGAGGTCCCGGCGCAGCTGCCTCCCGAGTGGGTCGAGCGCGCGCGAAGTGAAGGAGCGCGCGAGCTACCGGAATCGTTCGACGACCACGGCGTGATCTTGCCTGCGGGGAAGCGTGGCGAAGTGGAAGAGCGAGTCGCGCTTGCGACCACGGAAACGCTCGAGCGCGTCGCTCCGTACTTCGGGCGGCGCTAGACGTCGCGATACGGACCGGCGTCGAACGGTCCGCGTTGCTCTTTGACCGACTCGAGGATCTGACGGCGTCGCCGCGCGCGCGGCCCCGGGCCCGAGACGGCACGGAGCACGATCGACCCGCCGATCAGGATAAGGACGATGGCGAGCACCGACAGATGATGGTGGCCTGCTCGCAGGTCGTTCAGCCCTGAGATCGTGAGCGCCAAGCCGCCGGCCCACAGGATGATGCCTGCTTCCCAACCCCGAACGCGCTGATACAGCGCGGACAGAAGGAGGATCGATCCGGCAACGAGGCTCGGCACGCCACGGTGCAGATCCACGATCAACGAGATCCCGACCCACACGAGCAGGGCGCCCCACGTCAGCGCTTCGATGCGGCGTTCCGCCGCGCTCTTGAAGACGTTCACGCTCACGATTCTACGACCGTCCCGCGAACGGGGCACCCGCTAGACTTTTCGCATGACCCCCGAGCAGCGCCGCTTCCTGCGCGCGCATCTCCTGTCGAGCGTGATCGGCGGCGAGACTGCGACGACCAGGGAGAACACCGTCTCGAACGCCGAGAAGCTGGCCGCGGGAGACCCCGACAAGTCCCTCGGCATCGGCGCGCGGGGCCGCGATGCCCAGGGCGTCATGGACGCCGTTGCCGCATTGTGCGGCTGCTCGCCGTCCTTGGAAGAGCGCACCGGGGGCGGCGTGATCGATCCGGATCTGATCCTGGAAGCCCTCGACGCCCTGGAGGACCGCCTCGCGCGCGCAGCCGAGACGGGGGAGCGGATGCTGATCGCTACCGGGCACCCCACCGGTCTCCTCCCGATGTATATGGCGCTGGCCCGCGTCCTCGTGACTCGCGGGGTGAAGCTCGAGACTCCCATGGACGACGTGCGGATGGAATCGCCGGACAACCACCGCCGGAGGATCCGCTACCTCGACGGCGTGGCCGTCCTCATGGGGGGCGCCGACCTGCTCCATACCCACGAGTCCTGGCCGATGGACCGGCTGCTCGACGTGATCGAACCGCCGGACCTCGTCCTGGCCGATCACGGCTGGGCCGGCGCTGCGATCGTTCGAGGCGTCGAGACCGTGTGCTTCACCGACGTGAACGACCCGGCGATCGCCGTCGCCAAGGCCGACGGGCTGGTCCGGATCGTGGTGCCATGCGACGACAACCTGCCGCCGGTCGCCTACGAGCCCCTTCGGGACTACCTCGCCGGCCGGCTCGGCTAAAAACGGTCAGACCGGTACAACGCGGAGTATCGGATGCACCATTTATTAACCCCAGTTACCAGGTGTATCCTGTGCCCCTCAGCGGAAGGAGATCGGTGGCGAGAGATAACTCGCCCGGCGGCCCCCGGTTCCTGACTGCATCAGAGGCTGCCGAGCGTATGCGCGTTTCGAAGATGACCGTCTATCGGCTGATCCGGTCCGGGAAGATCCGGGCCGTCCAGATCGGCAAGGCTTACCGTGTCCGTGAGAACGACCTCGAGGAATACCTGAACTCGAGCTACGTCGACGCCGGATAGCGATCATCGACGCTCGCCGCCGCCTCTGTGCCGGAGGTTGATATAGACGTGAGGCGGTTCACATGGATCTTTACGACAGCGTCGTCGCGCGCACCGTTGAGCGCGGCGGGACGACCCTTGCCCTCGGTGGCCTCGACTCGGGAAAAACCTCGTTCTGCCGCATGTGCGCAGCAGTCGCCGTGCGGCTTGGCCGGACGGTCGCCTACGTAGACAGCGACGTCGGCCAGAGCACGGTCGGCCCCCCGACCACGATCGGGCTCAAATTCATATCCAGCGCGGAAGACCTGGAGCCCGAGCGGCTGGCGCGCGCCGACGCGATCTACTTCGTCGGTTCCACATCGCCCAAAGGCCACATGCTTCCCATGGTCATCGGCGCGATGAAGCTCGTCGAGCAGGCGCGCGCAGCCGGCGCCGACCTGGTCATGGTCGACACGACCGGCTTCATCCACGGCACCCAAGGCCAGGTCCTCAAGATCCACAAAGTTGAGGCGCTGCGGCCGGAAGCTGTGGTCGGGTTCCAGCGCGGCGGCGAGCTCGAGCCCATCCTGGGCAGCGTCCGCCGGCTCCTGCCGCCCGAGGTCGACGCCCTCAGCGTGGACCCCGCGGTGGATGCCACCAGCGTTGAGGAGCGGGCCTCCCAGCGCCAAGAGGGTCTGCGGCGGTTCTTCGAGCCTCCCTTGAACCACTGGAAGGTCAAGACGAGCGTCCTCGTCCCGTCGATACCCCCCGAGCTCGACCCGGCGTCGCTCGACCGGCTTCTGGTCGGTCTGGAGGACGGCAAGGGCAACTGCATCGGGCTGGGGATCCTCGAGCTCCGCGAGGACGGATTGCACATGATGTCGACCGAGGGCGAGGGCGCAAAGGCCCTGCGTCTCGGCTCGGTGCGGGTGACGGAGGACTTCGGGACGACCGGGGTCGACCTGCGCGACATCTTCATCTCTGATTAAGCATCTCGAGCAGCCTGTTTCCGTGGCCGCAGGCCAGCCGCTACACTGCGCAGGCTCGCGAACAGGAGAATCGATGGGTTCGATCGTCAAGAAGCGCCGCAAGAAGATGCGCAAGCACAAGCATAAGAAGCTGCTCAAGAAGACTCGCTGGCAGCGTCGACAGAAGACCTAGGCGGCATTCGGCCGCGCGCCGGGGTGAGGGCAGGCGTGGCAGCGACGTTCCGGTTCATCACGTTCCTCTCCGACTACGGGCTCGAGGACGAGTTCGTCGGCGTTTGCCGTGGCGTCGTCAAGCGGTTCGCGCCCGAGGTCGAGATCCTCGACATCGCCCACGGCATCCCACCGCAGGACGTTGCGGCGGGGGCGACCGTGCTGGCCCAGGCCGTGCGCTA
Source organism: Actinomycetota bacterium (assembly GCA_035307625.1). GTDB lineage: Bacteria > Actinomycetota > AC-67 > AC-67 > AC-67 > AC-67. The sequence goes on along the minus strand of DATGHY010000358.1, from coordinate 54,850 downwards.
CATGCCGGCAGCCGTCCACCTGGCGATCGTGGACCCCGGCGTGGGGACGCCTCGTCGCGCGGTGGCCATACAGACGGCCTCGGGATCGCCGCTCGTGGGACCGGATAACGGCGTCCTCTCGCTGGCGGCCGAAGCGCTCGGCGGCGCCACGCGCGCGTTCTCGATCACGAACGAGTCGTTGTTCCTGGACGCCCCCAGCCGGACGTTCCACGGGCGTGACATCTTCGCCCCGGTGGCCGCGCGGATCGCGCTCGGCATGGATCTGGAAGAGGTCGGATCCGAGTGCATGGTGGACGGCCTGATCCGCATCGAGATGCCCCCCGCGAAGGTCGACGACGATCACATCCACGCGCGCGTCGTGCAGGTCGATCACTTCGGCAACCTGCAGCTCAACTTCGGCCGCTCTGAGCTTGAGGGGATCGGCGTGATCCTGGGCGACCAAACGGAAGTGCGCGTTGGAGGCCGCTCGTTCAAGGCGCCGTATTCACAAGCCTTCAGCGAAGTGAAGAAGGGCGGCCTGATCTTGCTCGAAGATTCACATCGTCACTTGACGATCGCCGTGAACATGGGCAACGCACGTGACGCGCTGGAAGCACGCCGCGGCGATCCGGTTATCGTCGCGCGCGTTCAAGTCACGGGGAATTAACACACGCGATATGTGTCGATGGCCCCCGCCGACTATCCTGGCGCCGAGGATTTCGGAGGGAGACGGTGGCGAAGCAGCGCGTTCTCATCACAGGTATCTCGCGGTTCCTCGGCGGGCATCTCGCCCGCCGTCTCGAGCAAGACCCAGACGTGGGCGAGATCTTCGGCGTCGATCTCGAGCCGCCGAGCGTCGAGCTTGCGCGCACCGAGTTCGTGCGCGCGGACATCCGCAACCCGCTGATCGTCAAGGTCCTGCAAGCGACCGAGGTCGATACCGTCGTGCACGCGGCCGTGATCGCGACGCCCGGCCGGGCCGGAGGGCGCGCGCAGATGAAAGAGATCAACGTCATCGGGACGATGCAGCTGTTCGCCGCGTGCCAGAAGGCGGAGAAGCTGCGCAAGGTTGTGATGAAGTCGACGACCGCGGTGTACGGTAGCGATCCAACAGATCCGTCGATCTTCCCGGAAGATGTCGGCCCCGCGTCGCACCCTCGGACGGGGTACGCGAAAGACGCGTGGGAAGTCGAGAACTACGCGCGCAGCTTCGGTCGCCGGCGTCCGGACGTCGACCTGACGATCCTGCGATTCGCGAACTTCATCGGCCCGCAGATCGACACGCCGCTGACGCGGTACTTCTCGCTGCCGATCGTGCCGACGGCGCTCGGCTTCGACCCGCGCATCCAGCTGCTGCACGAAGACGACGCCATCGAGATCTTGTTGCGCTCGACACGCGAGCACCATCCGGGCACGTTCAACGCATCGGGCGACGGCGTCGTCTACCTGTCGCAAGCACTGCGCATGTCCGGGAAGGTCGCGATCCCGATCGCGACACCATTCATGAACCTGATCGGCAGTGCGGTCCGCCAGACGGGTCTGGTCGATTTCTCGCCCGAGCAGCTTCAGTTCCTGCAGTGGGGCCGCGTCGGCGACGTCAACCGCTTGAAGACGCAGTTCGGGTACACACCACGCTACTCGACCGCAGAAGCGCTTAAAGACTTCATCACGCGCAGCAAGCTCGCCAAGGTGTTCTCCGAAGAGCAAGCAGAGCAGTGGGAGAAGGATCTGTACGACTTCCTCGCACGGCTCAGCCGCCGTCGGAACGCACCCGACACAGCGAAGGTGTAAGCGATGGCAGAAGCCGAAGTCATTCGGATACAAGACGGGAAGCGCGCGGACCCGCAGCTGTGCCGCGGCCGCACGGCGGACGGACGACCGTGCCGGAACCGGGCAGGTGCATCCGGTTACTGCAAGCGGCATGAGCCGGCCGCTACGCGCGCGACGAGCACGGTTCCCTCTCGCTTCGAAGCCGACCTCGAGCGCACCCTCGCGTTCCTACGTCGTCGAGTGACGGGAGGGTACGACGTCGACGATTTCGGCTTCGACAAAGACTTGACGGAGAACGTGCTCCTGCCGATCCTCCGTCCGCTATTCGACAAGTGGTGGCGCGTCGAGCAACGAGGCCTCGAGAACATCCCGGCGAAGGGCCCTGCCCTCCTCGTTTCGAACCATTCGGGGACACTGCCGCTGGACGCTCTGATGATGAAGCTCGCCGTCTACGAAGGGACGGGCCGGCACTGCCGGCTGCTCGCAGCGGATCTTCCGTTCCGACTTCCGTTCGTCGGTGAGATCGCGCGCAAGAGCGGCAACACGCTTGCGTGCGCGGAGGACTCCACAAGGCTTCTGGACGCGGATGAGGTCGTCGGCGTGTTCCCCGAAGGCTACAAAGGGATCGGCAAGCCCTTCCGCGAGCGGTACAAGCTTCAGCGTTTCGGGCGCGGCGGATTCGTAGAGGTCGCGCTGCGCACCGGTGCGCCGATGATCCCGGTGTCGATCGTCGGCGCCGAAGAGATCTTTCCGATGATCTACAACGTGAAGCCGCTCGCGAGGCTGCTCGGATTCCCGTACTTCCCCGTGACGCCGACGTTCCCGGCGCTCGGCTTGCTCGGTGCGGTCCCGCTACCGTCGAAGTGGATCATCGAATACGGCGCTCCGATCGAGACGAAGTCGTTCACGCCCGACGCCGCACTCGACCCGATGTTCGTGTTCAACCTCACCGACCAAGTGCGCGAAGCGATCCAGCAGACGCTGTACAAGAACCTGATGTCGCGCCGCAGCGTCTTCTTCTAGCGATCCAAGCAAAGCGAAAGGGCGGCCCCTAGAGCCGCCCTTTCGAGTTTGCGTGCGTTACTTGGCCAGTGCGAAGCGCTTCACTAGGACCGCCGCGCCGATGAGCACGAAGGCGATCGCGAACGGCGTGCCGACACCCGTGCGGGCGTGCGGCGTCAGGAGATGACCCGAGACCGTGCCCATCGACGACAGCGCCGACGAGTTCGGGAGCTCCAGCGAGAGCACGATGCCGGAGGGCAGGTACTTCACCGCGTTCAGGTTGAGCGCCGAGGCGGCCGCCGTACCGGAGGTGAGCGAGCCCAAGAGGTCGCTCAGGACCGGGATCTGCGGAGCAACGGTGATCTTCATGGTGCCGGCCTTGGCCGATGCCAAAGTTGCCGACTTGAAGATGGTCGGAGCAACGTTCTCAACCGAGATGCCGGCGATCTTGTAGAGCATGTTGACGGCACCCGTCAGCTGAGCAACCTGGTCCGTCGGAACGCCGGCCTTCTGAAGCACGCCGGTCAGTGTCTTCGACAGCGCCGTGCCGTTCAGCAGGTCGGCGAGGTCGGCGTTGGAGATGTGGAGGCCGAGCAGGCCGCCGATGTTGCCACCGGTCGCGTTGCTCGTCGCTTCTGCGATCGAGTCGCTCTTGACGCCATCGGCGAACGCCTTCGTCAGCAACGAGATCGCGTCGACATGCGCCCAGCCCTTGGCGTTGCCGAGCTTGAGGATGTCGAGGTTCGCGATCTGGGAGTTGCTCGTGGAAAGGACGCCCATCTTGCCGCTGGCGCCGATCTGGTTGACCACGTTCGCGCCGGCGGTAAGAACCGACAGGTCGACGAGGTCCGCTTGGGTGAGGTCGGGGATCGCGTTGATGATGCCCTTGAGACTGATCAGCTTGTTCAGCTCGTCCTGAACCGGCGCGAGCGGGGTCGTGGAGATCGCATCCTGCAGCTTCGTGATGACCGGGCCGAGGACGCCGTTGATCTGACCGATGACCTGCGTGTTGAGCTGGTCGGTCAGCTGCTGGATCGCGGTCTTCACTTGCGCGAGCTGAGGAACCTGTCCGAACAGACCCGACAGGCCGAGCTTCACGTTCACGAGTCCGGTCAGGTTCTGCGTGTTCAGCATGCTCGACGTAACCGACTGCGCACCGGCGATCTTGATCTCACCGAGGCCGGCCGGCAGCTGGATGTCGAGACCCTTCTGCAGCTGGCTCGGGAGGGGGTTCGAGCTTGCGCAGCCCGCACCCTGGGTGCAGTTCGAGGTGACCGCCGTCGAGTTGACGCCGAGCGTCTTCAGAAGCGGGTCGAGCGTGCCGGTCAGCGGGTTCGCGAAACCGAGCGCGTGGTTGACGGCCTTCGTGACGCCGTGCATGACCTCGCCGTGGTTCAGCGAGATGACTTCGTCGAGGTTGCTGACGCTGCTCAGCAGTTGCGTGACTTGCGCGGGAAGCGCAGGCAACGAAGCAGCGGGAACGCCAAGCACGCCGGCCAGCGTGTTCTGGAAGCCGGCGAGCGTGGGAAGTTGAAGCTTGAGGTGCAGCGCTTGGGCATCCGCGACCCCGTTCAAGATGTTCGGGATCGTCGGCGTTGCCTGGGCGCCGGAGCCCGCCGCTACGAACGTAGCAACGGCGACGACAAGTACTGCCGCCGACCGGCGAATCGTGTTACGAACCTTCATGACTTGCCCCCTTGGCCCCAAAGCCGTCGGTTTCACCACGTGTCTGTGCCTATTCGGTTGCGCACAAGCACTTCCTTCAGATTCCTCGCGGACGCTCTGGGACAATTCGAACGGTTCTTCGTCCCGCCGTTGCAAGGCAGCGTTGCTCGTTCTTGTAACGATTGATCTGCGCAGAAAGAAACGCTGTTCGTGCCTGATTTCTGGTGATACGGACCGCGCGCGCGAGGCTTGTTTTTCTTACGGAAGCCCGGGCAACGACGGAGTGGGCAAATGACTCGGAACGAGCGGCGGCGGCGTGATCGACGGCACCGGCACCGGCACTTTCGAGATCAGCGAATCGATGAGACCCGTGACTTGATTGTCCACATTCGTCCCGGGCACATCGGGGACGAGCTGTTCGACCGGACCGCTCGGTGACGTCGTCGGCGTCTGCGGCTTCTGCGCCGGGTTGCGCGTGTTGCCGCCCGACGCGCCGCTGTTGCTGTTGCCGCCCGACGCTTGCGAATCGGATCCGTTGTTGGTCTGGTTGCACGTGCACTGCACCGATGGGCTGGAGCTCGTCGCCGACCCGGACTGCGGGATCAACGGGTTCGATGGCGGGTTGCACGGGCATCCGCTTAGCACGGCGTTCACGGTGTGTGTGACGGTTTCGAGCAAGACAAGGGAGTCGCGCGCGGCGGGGAGCGCACCGACCGGCATGTTCGGGATCAGCGCCTGCAGATCCTGCTGCTGCACAGACGTGAAGCCGCCCACACTCTTCAGGATCGATGTCTTCGCGCCGCCGGCACGGACCGCATCGATGAGGATCGTGCTACCCGTTTGCGTCAGCGAATCCATGCGATCCAATGTCGAGATGTAGAGATCTGAGTTGCGCGAGCCGCGCGCCTCGAGGCCTCTGATCTCATCCAATCGTGTGCGCGCGAACTGCAGTCGCTTCAGTCCCTCGGTCGTGCCGGAGGCGAAGGCAAGCTGAACGTTCTCTCGGAAGAGCTTCACCGGGTACAACGCATCGCCCGGCAGCGCGCTCGAAGCCGCCGCCAACGTCGCGCCCCCGCCGGCCAGGATCGCTGCGGCGAGTCCCGTCGCAACGACGACTCGGAAGCTTCGGCGCATGCGCTCGTTGATCGCAACGAAGCGGTTGCGAGCGCGCGCGCCGAGCGTGCTGCGTCCGGACGCCATGTCGATCAGCTCGTTGCGCAAGCGATAACGGAACGCGGGATCCGGGAGCGGCAGGCTCGCGGGCTGCAAAGCCGCGGCGACCGCGACGAGCGCACCGACTTCGGCCGGCGCTTCGATCGGAAGTCCTTCGAGCAGCGCGGCGAACGTGTCTTCTTCGGATACCGATGCTGCGGCCAAGAGCTCGTTACGCAGGCGCGCGCGGAACTGCGATGAGGGGGAGGGGCGCTCGGTAGGCGCTAGCGCGTTCGCGATCTTGCGGAGTCGCTCCAGCTCGGGCGAAGCCTCCACGAGCTTTCCCTCGAGGAGGTCGCTAAATCCCTTGTCCGTGGGCCGTCGGCTGGGCATGGTTTCTCACTGGGGACAACGACGCATCGCCCGGTTTGGTGATGGAAGTCCAAGGGGTGGTTTTTCGGGTGATTCGAATGGACTAGTCATCATCCACGACAACGAGCTTGTACAGGGCTTTTACCGCTCTGTACTGAAGTGCCTTGATCGCACCTTCGCTCTTGTCCATGGCTGCGGCGGCCTCGGCGACTGAGTAGCCCTGGAGGAACCGCCAATAGATGACTTCTTGCTGCTCGTTCCCGAGCTGCTGGATCGCACGATACAGGTCCGCTTGTGAAACGCGGGAAAGCGCGGCGTCTTCGGGGTCCACGACGCCTTCGCGAGACGATTCGCCTGGGTCGGCGCCGATGACTTCGAGGCGGAACCGGCCCGACTTGAAGTGGTCGAGCACGAGGTTCCGGGCGATGGTGACGAACCAGGCGCCAACGTCACGCCCTTGCCACGTGAAACCTTTGATCTTGCGGAGCGCGCGCACGAACACTTCGCTCGTGATGTCTTCAGCAAGCGCTGTGTCGCCGCTTACGCGGTAGAGCACGAACCGGTACACCCGGTCGACGTACCGGTCGTAGAGAGATGCGAATGCGTCGGGCTCGCCGTCTCGCGCGCGGTCGACGAGCGCGATGACGTCGTCTTCGCCGACTGCGCCGGCGATCGGAAGCTCAGAAGGTACGGGTCGCATTGCCATGGCTACGCTCGCGGTATCGACCCGCGACGCGGCGTATTTGATAGCTCGTTCGTGCCTCAAAGCCATAGTCACTCTTTACCGTCTGACGACTAGCTGGAGAACCACAGCACTAACGAGGATCAAGAGGAGCCCCGTCAGCAGAAGTGCAGTGCCTCTTCGCATCGTCTGTTGTAGGGGGTCAGGATAGGGCCGCTGGAATGGGGCGGTAAAGGGACGCAAGTCCCAACGAAAGGGTCGGAAGGCCGCGTATCCTTCCCCGGATGGAACGGAGTATCTGGTGCGGGGACGGGTCGCTCACCGCCGTTCTCCCTGATGACACAAGGGTCTTGCAGGCGCCGCCGTCCCTTTCGGCGCTCGAGGACCCGGCTGCTGCGGTCTATCGCGCGCTCGAAGAACCGATCGGCCAGAAACCCCTCCGGTCCCTCGTCGGCCCTGGCTCCAAAGTGACGATCGCGTTCGACGACTTGACGATCCCCGTCGTTCCCATGGCGGCGCCGGACTTCCGCGGTTTGATCATCCCGATCCTTCTCGAGCAGCTTTCCCTGGCCGGCGTGCGTCCAGAAGACGTTCGGCTGTTGGTCGCGAACGCGCTCCATCGGAAGTGGACGCGCATGGAGCTGTCCACGTCGTTGGGCCAGGTGCTCTCGTTGCTGCCGCCGCAACGGCTGACGAATCACGACGCGTGCGATCCGGATCAGCTCGTGTATCTCGGCGAGACGCAGCGAGGGTTCGAGGTCGAGCTGAACAAAGCGGTGACCGAATCCGATCAGCTCATCTACGTGAATTGCACGCCGTCGCCGATGAACGGTGGATGGAAGTCGATCGTCGTCGGGTTGTCGTCGTTCCGATCGATCCGTCACCACCACCGCCCGTTCCCGTTCGCGCACGGCCATTCGACGATGGATCCGGATCGCAGCGCGTTCCAGAAGCTGCTCGCAGAGATGGGCGCCGTCGTGGACGCGGAGCTGGCGCGCACCGGAAAACGCCTGTTTTCGGTGGAAACCGTGGCTACCAACGAGATGCCGGGTCGCCTCGCGGCCGTCAACGCCGGCCACCCGGCGGACGTGCACCGCGCCACGCTTGAGATCCTGCGCACCCAACAATCCCTTCCGGTCGATGGACAGAGTGATATCGCGATCTGGGGACTGCCGAACCGCGATCCCTATTCGGCGCTGTCGAAGATCAATCCGATCCTCGTCGCCAACCTTGCATGCTCGTACACGTTCGGCTTGTACACACGCCGGCCGTTGGTGCGCGAAGGTGGCGTCGCGATCTTCGTGAATCCCGTTGATCAAGGGTTCGAGCGGCATCACCGCTCCTATCCAGAGCTGTTCAACGAGATCCTGCCGCGCACGACGGATCCGTTCGCGATCTGGGACGAACACGCCGAAGACTTCGCGCACCGGCCGGAATACGTCTACGCGTACCGGTACCAGTTCTCTTTCCACGGCGCGCACCCCCTGTTCTTGTGGGGGCAGACCGCATTCGCGCGCAGGCACCTCGGCCGGATCATCTTCTGCGGTGGCAAAGACCCAGAGCCCGTCGAACGGATGGGGTTCACATGGGCCCCGAGTCTCGAGGACGCGCTCGCGATGGCGCGCGCGGATATCGGCGGCAGCCCCTCGACGGCGTTGGTCGACATCCCGCCGGTGTTCATCCCCGACGTGCTCGAGACGGGTGACGAGACGGGCGTCGTAAGACAAAGGGGAACTTAGGAAACGTCCTCCGACCTGCGGAAGGTAACCAAACCGCCTTCGAGGTAGTTATGCAGTCGAGGATTCGCGAACGAAAGTGTTGTGGCTCCAGGTATGAAGCCCGCCGGACACGGGCGAGGGATGACGAGCCTGGCAACTGCGCGAACCTAGCGGTTCGAAGACGTCAGACGCGACTTCCACTCACGCGCGGCGATAGGTTTTGCAATGTTGAAGGGCGAGCACGGTGTGCTCGCCCTTCGAGGTTGTTTGCAGGTTAGTGCTCGACGAGCTCCAAGCACAGCGCTGAGATCTCGCGCTCGAGCGACGCGATGCCTTCCACCTTGCCGATGCACGCGGTGACGCCGGCTTCGCGCGCGCGCTCGGCGATCGCGTCGTCGAGGTAGGCCGTGTAGAGGACGATCGGAAGCGTTGGATGATCCTCGCGCATCGCGCGCGTCGCCGCGATGCCGTCCATGATCGGCATCTTGAGATCCATGATCACGATGTCCGGTTCGAAGAGGGAGAGCGCGCCGATCCCTTCAGCGGCTCCGCCCACGGCACCGACCACGTCGAAGCCGTCGAGGGTCAGCATGTGCGAAAGCATGTTCCGCACATGATCGGTGTCGTCGACGATCAGAACCCGGATAGCCACGTTCGTCTTTGGTCTCCCTTTCCGGCCGCCCGTAACGGACACAGGCGACGTTTAGGGGTTCGGCACCAAAACCCCCGGACTTGAGAGATCCTCTAGCCCCCGCGGGCTAGGCCCCGGCAGGCGCGCCGAGGCGGTCCAGGCAGAATTCCCGCTGTTCCCTAAGAACGGAGGCCAGCTGGGCCGGCTTGCTCGCCCATTCCCGGACGTCAAGCTCGAGCGTGATCGTCCCCGTATAGCCGGCGCCCGCGATCCGCTTGAGCAGCGAGCCGATGGGGAGGACGCCCTGGGTGAGCGGCGAGTGTGTGTCCCGGCCGGTCCCGAGGTTGTTCGACAAGTGGATGTGAACGATCCGGTCCTGAAGCTCTTCGAAGGCTCGGATGATGTCGATACCGCTGACCGCGAGATGGCTCGTGTCCAGGGTTATCGCGGGGAACTTCTTCATGTCCTCGACGCCGAGCGACCGGTGGAACGTGAAGCCGCGGCCCCGGACCCATACGGGGAACATGTTCTCGACGGCAACGGTGAGCCCTTCGCTCTTGTTGAACTCGGTGATGTCTTTCTCGAGCCAAGAGTTGAAGCCGAACTGCCACCGGTAAGCCGGGTGGACGACGACGATGGGTGCACCGCACCCGTGCGCCACGTCCGTGGATCGCTTGATCTTCTCGAGGGGATCGGTGGTAAAGACCGTTCGGGTTAGAAGCAGGAAGGGAGCGTGGATCGCGCCGATGTGGACGCCGAAGTCCTCGGCGAGGGCATTGAGCGCCTTCGGATCCTGCGTTGCCTTCTCGCTCGTGACCATGACTTCGGCGCCGTTGAAGCCCGAGCGCGAGAACGACTCGAAGACTTGGCCGATCGGCATCATGTAGAACGGCCCGGTCGAACACAGAAGTTGTGGATATTTCGTCATCGCGTCCCCTCAAAGACAGATGGTACCGAGGACACACGAAGCGCGCGCGAACACAACGTTAGAAACAACCCCAGAAAGGGGGCCGGCCCCGGGGCCGAAGCCCCGGGGCGCGGAGATGGGTCTCGTTCCGCCCTCGCGGGCGGATCTCCCCTAAAACCCTGCAGCTGCTCCTGTTGCGGGATCGACGTTGTCAGAGTCCATGCCGATCATGCGGACCAGCAGGTCGACCGTCTGCGGTGTTGCGACCGGCGGCGCGGCCAGCGGCTTCGGCTTTGGCTTCGCCGCGGCGGCGCGCGTCACGGACGCGACGGGGTGGTAGGTCGTGGTGTGGTGGGTCGTCGTGCTGCGCGTGGTCGTCGAGCGGTGGTAGGTCGTCGAGCTCGAGCCCGAAGAGCGGCGCACGAAGATCTCGGTGACATACATCGTGTTGTTCGAGATGACCACGCCGACACCGACCTGGTTGAAGACCGGGTTCGAGTGCGAGAAGAGGATGTTCTGGCAGTGCTCGGAGGAGTTCATGAACGCGGTGTGCAGGTTGCCCACCGGGTCGGAGATGTCGCTCGGGCCCATCCCGACGTTCTCGCCGTACTCGCTCCAGCCGCTGACCGAGTTCCACGTGCTGGAGTCGTGCCAGATCGTGCCCTTGGCAGCCATCTGCTCGCTGTGCTTGCGCGCGACTGCAACGAGATCGCTTGCAACCGAGAGTGCGTTGAGCCCGCCGGCGCGACCGCACGACCACGACTTGGTGTCGGTCGTACGCTCGTAGTTGATCAGTGAAACGAAGTGTGATTCATCGCTCGCGGTCGATGCGGATGCGATACCTGCCGCGACCGTCACGATGCCCGCAACGATCATCGACACAACGAGCGCCCCAGATGCGAAACGCTTTCCCATGACTGGCCCCTTGGTTCAGGGCCTGAATCAACAAGCCCGCCTCTCCACGGCGTTGACGCCTTGGATCGACGGGCAACTGCGTTCCGTCGTCTCCTTCGGCAACCCGGCTGACCCCTGCGGAAGGTCCCGTGGCTTTGCGTCCCCGCCTTGCGGCGGGTTTGCCTTTGTCGTGGAAACAGGCTTGCAGTCCAGGCTCGCTACCTAGTGCTGCAACCTCTAGCCGTTCTATCGGCGCTGAGAGGAGTGACTTGAGCGCGATCGGTGGGCAGGGCGGCCTATTTTTCAGGTCTTTTTGCCCATCACGGGATGAATCGGGCACGGGCCGCTCGTAGACTTGCGCGCGTCTATGGCGACGCCGATCACGCTCAACGAACGCGAGGCCCCCGTCCTGGCCGAGGCCGACGTCGTCGTGGTCGGCGGCGGGTCGGCGGGCCTTGCCGCGGCGATCTCTTCAGCGCGAGCGGGCGCGCGCACGGTGCTCGTCGAGCGCTACGGATTCTTCGGCGGGAACGCGACGGCGGCGTGGGTGGGGACGATCTGCGGCCTCTACCGCAAGACCGCCGACGGCTTCGATCGCGTGTGTCGCGGGTTCGCCGGCGAATGGGCCGACGCGATCGCATCGATGGGATTGGGCGGCGGTCCCGTTCCGTTCAAGGAAACTGCAGTCTTCCTCTACGTGCCGTGGGCGTACAAGTTCCTCGCCGATCGTTTGGTGACCGAGCAAGAAAATCTAACGCCGCTGCTTCATTGCTCGGTGACGGAGGTTGCGCGTGCCGGCTCATCTATCGAAGCGGTGGTCGTCGGCTCGAAGCGAGGGCCGCTCGCCATAACCGCGCCGGTATTCATCGACGCGAGCGGCGACGCCGACGTCGCGTACCACGCCGGTCTTGGAACCGACATGGGCGGGCCGGGGCAGCGCCAGTTCCCCTCGATGCAGTTCCTGATGCAGAACGTCGACGTCGGGGCCGCGTTTGCGGCCGGCCTGGACAAGCTGCAAGAGCTCCTGCAGACGACGGGGCGCGAATGGGGATTGTCGCGGACGGGTGGCGCGGTGCTCCCGACCGCGCGCACGGGGGAGATGTACGGGGCCATGACGCGGATCGGGGTCGACGGACACTCGCCCGACATGACGGACCCGTTCGAAGCGACGGCCGCCGAGATCGCCGGACGCGCGGAGGCCGAGAAGGCCGGCAGGTTCCTGATCGAGAACATGCCCGGCTTCGAGAATGCCTACTTCGCCGACACGCCGACGCAGCTCGGCGTCCGGGAGACGAGGCGCGCGCGCGGGGACTACGAGCTGACCGGCGACGACGTGCTGGGCGCAGCCCGCTTCGAGGACGCGATCGCTGCCGGTGCGTGGCCGCAAGAGTTCCACGTCGAGGGAACGGAAACCCAGTACGTCTGGCTCGATGAAGGCGCCTACTACCAGGTACCGTATCGGTCGTTGCTCGTCCAGGGGGTGGACAACCTGCTCGTCGCCGGCCGTTGCATAAGCGCGACCCATGAAGCGCTCGCGTCGACGCGCGTGATCGCGCCCTCGATGGCGCAGGGAGAGGCGGCGGGCGTGGCGGCGGCGCTGGCTGCTCGAACCGGGACCGCGTTGCGCGCGCTCGACGTCGGTGCCGTGCAGGTCGCGTTGCGCGCGCGCGGAGCCTTCATCGAAGAATGAGCGCACACGCATGAACGTCGCAGACATCGTCAAGCAAACGGCTGCTCGGCTTCCCGACAAGCCCGCGCTGATCTTCCAGGACAAGCCGATCACATACGGCGAGCTCGAACGCGAGATCGATCAAGCAGCCGCCGGCATCGCGTCGCTCGGTATCCGCAAGGGCGACCGCGTCGGGGTGCTCGTGCAGAACGTTCCCCACTTCATCTACGCCTACCTCGGGATCGAGCGGGCCGGCGGGGTCATGGTCCCGTTGAACACGATGTACACGGCGGACGAAGTCTCGTACATCCTCGCCGATGCGGAGGCGCGCGCGGTGGTCGTGGCAGAACCGTTCCTGCGCGCGGTCGACGGCTTGCGCGAAACGTTGCCGATGCTCGAGCACGTCGTCGTGGTCGGCGGCGGTTCGCCGATCGGAACGATGGGATGGGATCAGATGACCGGCCGCGGCCAAGGCGCGCCGTCGGTCACGATCGACGACGGCGATCTCGCCGCCCTGCCGTACACGAGCGGCACAACTGGAAAGCCCAAGGGCGCGATGCTTACGCACGGCAACCTGATGGCGAACATCGAGCAGATGCACCGGGTGCCTCTGCTGACCGAAGCCGAGACGGACGTCGTGCTGTTGGTGCTTCCGATGTTCCACATCTATGCGCTGAACGTCAGCCTCGGCTTGACGTTCCGAGTCGGTGCGACCGCGGTGCTGCAAGAACGCTTCGATCCCGTCGCGTCGCTCGATGCGATCGAACGGCACGGCATCACCGTATTGTTCGGCGCGCCACCGATGTTCGTCGCATGGCTTTCGACACCCAACGTCGAGAAGCGGAACCTCTCGAGCGTGCGGCTTGCCGTCTCCGGCGCGGCGCCGCTGCCCGGGCCGGTGCTCGAAGACTTCAAACGGCGGCTCGGCATCACGATCTGGGAAGGGTACGGGCTGACCGAAACGGCGCCCGGCGTGACCTCCAACGCGATGGGTTCCGACGCGAAACCGGGGTCGATCGGCAAGCCGCTCCCCGACGTCGAGCTCAGGCTGCTCGACGAGCAGGGTGATGAGGTCGAAGAGGGCGACCCCGGCGAGATCGTGGTGCGCGGGCCGAACGTGTTCAAGGGGTATTGGCACGACGACCCTGCGACGGAAGAAGCGACGCGCGGCGGCTGGTTCCACACCGGTGACGTCGCGTACGAAGACGAGGACGGCTACCTGTTCCTCGTCGACCGGAAGAAGGACCTCATCATCGTGTCGGGCTTCAACGTGTACCCGCGTGAGGTCGAAGAGGCCCTCTACCGCCATCCGAAGGTCGCGGAAGCGGCCGTGGTCGGCATCCCTCACCCGTACACGGGCGAGGCGGTCAAAGCGGTCGTTGTGCTGAAGCCGGGAACGACGGCGACGGAAGAAGAGATCATCGAGTTCTGCAAGCGCTCGATCGCGCGCTTCAAGTGCCCGCAAGTCGTCGAGTTCGTCGACAAGCTCCCGCATACCGACACGGGCAAGATCCTGCGACGGCGTCTGCGTGAAGACGACGAGCAGCCTGCCGAGGAACCCGCGTGATCATCTTCCCTCTGATCGCGGCTGCGGTCAGCACCGTGTTCGCGGTCCTGTTGCTGCTGCAGTACTCGAAGAAGCGAAAGATCCAGCAGCTCGCGTGGGGCGTGTCGATGGCGATGTTCGCACTAGCGTCCTTCGTCGTCATGTACGGCACGTCTCAAGGGTGGGATCCGACGTCGTACAAGATCTTCTACTTGTTCGGCGCGATGCTGAACGTGCCCTGGCTCGCGCTCGGCAGTGTCGCGCTGCTGAACAAGCGCGAGCTGACGATGTCGGCGCTCGTGCTCGTAGGGGTCCTGTCGATCTTCGGATTCTTCAAAGTGGTCTCGTCGCACCCATGCGAAGCGATCGTCGGGCCGAGTGGGCACCAAACGTGCGTAGCCGCCGCAAGCACCGATCTCACGAACCGCGTCTTCGGGCGTAAGGACATCCCGAGCGGCTCGGATGTCTGGCGCAAAGATCACTCGGTGCGATCGCTCGCGATCTGGTACTCGACTATCGCGTACGTGGTCGTCGTGGGGATCGCGGCGCTGTCTTCGCGCCGGCGCAAGGGCGTCGCGCCGCCGAAGGAGCGTGTGCGCGCGAACCTTCTCATCGCGATCGGCGTGACGATCGTGGCGATCGGCAGCACGGCCTTGGTGCGGTACGCGAAGGGGGCGGCATTCTCCGTCACGCTTGCGATCGGGGTCGGCGTGATGTTCGTCGGCTTCTTGCTCGCCTCGCGCGCGCCGCGACATCGGGTCGAAGAGCCGGGCGACTCTCCAACCTGATGAGGCCGGCCTGATGACCCGTCGCGTCGTGTTCTACACGGAGCCCGGGTGCCATCTGTGTGAGGACGCGCGCGGGCTGCTCGACGGGTGGGGCATCGACTACGAGGTGGTCGAATCCGATCCGCGATACGTGATTCGCGTGCCGGTGATCGAGCTCGATGGAGCCGTGATCGCCGAGGTGCCGGTCGACGAGAGAGCCTTGGCGCGCGCGCTCGGTGTGCGGCGTCGCAGGCGCGCCTAGCAGCACTTTCCCGGCCTTGGTGCCGTTTGTGATTGCGCTCACAAGCGCCTAGAATCTTTGTGAAACCAGTTGGGGAGAGTTCGTGAGAGAACGCGCCATCCCGGAAGCGACCGTCGCGCGGCTCCCTTTGTACCTGCGAAGCCTCGTGGACATGACCGAGCGCGGGATGCAGACGATCTCGAGCGAAGGGCTTGCCGAAGCCGCCGGGGTCAACTCGGCGAAGGTCCGGAAAGACCTCTCGTACCTCGGTTCGTACGGCACCCGCGGCGTCGGTTACGACGTCGAGTACCTCATCTATCAGATCAGCCGTGAGCTCGGGCTCACGCAGGATTGGAACTGCGTCATCGTCGGCGTCGGCAACCTCGGGCGCGCGCTGGCGAACTATCGCGGCTTCGGCGAGCGCGGGTTCCGCGTGAGCGCGCTGGTCGACATCGACGAGTCGAAGATCGGCAAGCCCGTCGACTCGATGGTCGTTGAGGACTTCGCGGACCTCGAGCGCATCGTGAAAGAGCGCGAGATCTCGATCGGGATCGTCGCCACGACCGCTGGCGCGGCGCAGGACGCAGCCGACCGGCTCGTCTCTGCGGGCGTGAAGAGCATCCTTAACTTCGCACCAACGGTGCTGCAGGTTCCCGACGACGTCTCGCTGCGCAAGGTCGACCTCTCGATCGAGCTTCAGATCCTTTCCTTCTACGAGCAGCGGAAAAGCGCGCTCGATACCGTGCGTCGCGGCAAACGGCTGACGGCGAGCGCCTCCAAGAGCACACGGCCGTAAACCCATGACGACCGGCTATCCGGCCATCCTCATGCTCGACGGACGCCTCGGCGTCGTTATCGGCGGAGGCGCGGTCGGGGAGCGAAAGGTTCGCACGCTGCTCGAAGCCGGCGCGAAGGTCAAGGTGATCACGCCCGAAGCAACCCCGCGGCTGAAGAAGCTCGCCGCCGCCGACACGATCGAATTGATCGAGCGGCCGTATCAACGCGGCGACCTCAAAGGGGCCGCCGTCGTGATCGCCTCGACGGACGAGCGCGACGTGAACCAAGCGATCTACGAAGAAGCCTTGGACGAAGGCGTTCCGGTGAACGTCGTCGACGATCCGCCGCACTGCACATTCATCGCGCCGTCGATCGTGCGCCGTGGCGACCTCATGATCGCTATCTCGACCGGTGGAACGAACCCCGCGATCGCGGTCCGGATCCGTGAGCGGCTGGAGAAGGAGTTCGGCCCCGAGTACGAGGCCTACCTCGATCTCATCAAGCGTCTGAAGGCGGAGGTCGACCAGGCGCCGACCCAGCAGGAACGTGCCGACGCGTGGTACCGCGTCGTCGATTCGAACGTCCTCGACCTGGTACGCGCGGGCAAGATCGACAAGGCCTTCGCGCGCGCGGTCGAGCTGCTGGGGGCACGCTAGTGTCGGTCCTCGTCGCCGGCCTCAACTACAAGAGCACGCCGCTCGAGCTGCTCGAACGTTTCGCGTTCGATGCGACCGAGCTGCCGAAAGCGTTGCTCGCTGCGCGCGCATCGGAGCACGTCCGCGAGGCCCTGATCCTCTCGACCTGCAACCGGACCGAGGTATACGCGGTGGTCGACGGGTTCCACTCCGGCGTCGGCGCGCTACGCCAATTCCTGTCCGAGTTCCACCACGTCGCGCCGGAAGACTTCACCGACCGGATGTACGGCCTGTACGAAGACGAAGCGGTGGACCATCTCTTCGCGGTCGCGTCGGGGATCGACTCGATGGTCGTCGGCGAGCCCCAGATCCTGACGCAGGTTCGTCGCGCGTTCCGCACAGCCGATGAAGAAGGTGCGGTCGGATCGACGTTGTCGGCGCTGTTCCGCCAGGCGATCCGCGTCGGACGCCGTGCGCGCGCCGAGACGGACATCGCGCGCAGCGCGTCCACGCTCGCGATGGCGGGAGCAACGCTCGCGCGCGCAGAGCTCGGCGCGCTGGACCAGAAGACCGTTCTCATCGTGGGCGCGGGGAAGATGAGCGACCTCGCCGCCGTCGCGATCGCCCAAGAAGGCGCGCACGTGCTGATAGCGAATCGCACGGCGGCGCGCGCACACTCGGTTGCGGAGCGTGCCGGCGGCACGGCGGTCGCGATGGCCGAGCTGCCGGGCGCCCTGGCACGGGCGGATCTCGTGCTCACTTCGACCGGCGCCTCGGAGCCGCTGATCACGCGGGAGATGGTTGCTGCTGCGATGGAAGAGCGCGCGCGGCCGCTCGTCATCTTGGACCTAGCGGTGCCGCGCGACGTGGATGCGGCAGCCGCCGAGATCGACGGCGTGACGCTGAAGGACATGGACGATCTGCGCGAAGCGGTCGCGCCGGACGGCGAGCAGCTTCGCGAAGTCGATCTCGTGCGCGCGATCATCGCCGAAGAAGTGCCCAAGTTCGTGTCCTGGCAGCGCACACACGCGCTTGCGCCGCTGCTTCATGCGCTCTCGGCGCGTGCGGAGCACGTGCGCACCGCGGAGCTGAAGCGAGCGGCCGGGCTGCTCGCAGATCTGGACGAAAAGGAGCGCGAGGCCGTGGAAACGCTCACGCGCTCGATGATCGCGAAGTTGCTGCACGACCCGATGAGGGCGTTGAAGGATCAGGCCGGAACGGCCGGGGGTGAGGCCCTCGCCCGGGCTTTGCGTATGCTCTACGCGCTGCCGGACGACGAGGGCTAGGAGGGCGAATGCCGCGGAGCGTTCTGCGGGTCGGGACCCGAGGGAGCGCGCTGGCCTTGGCGCAAGCGGAGACGATCCGCAAGGCGATTTCCAACGTCATCACCCATCGCAGCTTCGAGCTGGTGCCGATCACGACGACCGGCGACACCATCGAAGGCGAGCTGCCGCCGCTCGGCGGTAAAGGCTTGTTCGTCAGCGACATCCAAGAAGCGCTCGCCAGCGGCAAGATCGACCTGGCCGTGCACAGCGCCAAGGACCTTCCCGCGAAGGGCACGGACGGCGTCGTCCTTGCGGCGATCCCGAAACGGGAGGACCCACGCGACGCGCTCTTGACCCGCACCGGCGCGGGTCTGAACTCGTTGCAACCGGGAACGACGATCGGGACGTCGTCGATGCGCCGGCGCACACAGCTGCTCGCGTTGCAACGCGGGTTGGTCCCGACACCCATCCGCGGCAACGTCGATACGCGGCTTCGCAAGCTGTCGGACGGCGACGTGCAGGCGCTCGTGGTCGCGCTCGCGGGTTTGAAGCGTTTGGGCCGCGCAGATCGCGTGGCGGAGATCCTGCCGATCACGATCATGCTCCCCGCACCGGGCCAAGGCGCGCTCGCGGTCGAGTGCCGTGCGAACGACAAGATGATGCGCGGCGCGCTCGCGCAGCTCGACGACCCGATCGCGCGCGCAGCGTTCGACGCCGAGCGATCGTTCATGCTTTCGCTGGGCGGCGACTGCAACCTACCGCTCGGCGCGCTCGCGGAGGCCGATTCCGAACGCGTACGCATCCGCGGTCTCGTCGGCACGCTCGATGGGAAGCGCGTCGTGCAGGATCAGGTCGAAGGCGACGACCCCGAGAAGACGGGGCTCGAGCTCGCCGACCGGCTCCGCGCGATGGGCGCCGAAGAGATCATCGCGTCCGCGCGCGCATGACGAAAGCGCGTCGCCGCCGAACCATTCTCGGATCGGTCGCCTTGGTGGGAGCCGGTCCGGGCGATCCGGGTCTCATCACCGTTCGCGGACTTGCGCTGCTGCGAGGAGCCGATGTCGTCGTGTACGACCGCCTCGGCGCCGGTGCCTTGATCGGGTTCGCGCGCGCAGACGCGAAGATGATCTACGTCGGCAAGCAACCGAAGCAGCATACGAAGACGCAAGCGGAGATCACGCGGATCTTGGTACAAGAGGCGCGCGCAGGCCGCTCGGTCGTTCGTTTGAAGGGCGGCGACCCCTTCGTGTTCGGCCGTGGCGGTGAAGAAGCCGAGGCGCTCGCGGCTGCAGGTATCCCGTTCGAGGTCGTGCCCGGCATCACATCCGCGATCGCCGGTCCGGCGGCTGCGGGGATACCCGTAACGCACCGCGACGCCGCTGCATCGGTTGCGATCGCGACCGCGCACGAAGCGCCGGGGAAAGCGGGCTCGCGCATCGACTGGCGGGCGCTGGCCGGCGCGGACACCGCGGTGCTTCTGATGGGTGTCGAGCGGCTTGCCGGCATCGCGCGCGCGCTGATCGACGCGGGGAAGCCGGCGTCGACGCCGGCTGCGGTTATCCAAGACGCGACGCTGCCCACGATGCGTACTGTGACCGCGCCGCTGTCGAAGATCGCTGCTGCGGCCGCGCGCGCCGGAATCCGTGCCCCGGCGATCACGGTCGTGGGTGAGGTGGTTTCCCTCCGAGAGGCTCTCGGTGGGTGGGACACGCGCCCGCTGTCGGGGAAGCGCGTGTTGGTGACGCGCACCCGGGAGCAAGCGTCAGAGCTCTCGGCGATCCTGTCCGAGCTTGGAGCGGAGGTGATCGAGGCGCCGGCGATCCGCGTGGAGCCGCCCGCGTCGTACTCGACGGTCGACGATGCGGTCTCTCGTCTCGCCGCTTCTGCGTACGCGTGGGTTGTCTTCACGTCGGCGAACGGGGTGCGCGCGTTTGTCTCTCGATTGCGAGCAGCCGGGCTCGATGCGCGCGCGTTCGGAACCTCGAACGTTGCCGCGGTCGGACCGGGGACCGCCGAGGCGCTCGGCGCGATCGGGATCGTTCCCGACCTCGTGCCGCCGAGCTTCACGACGGAAGCGATCGGCAGGGCGTTCCCGAAAGGGAAAGGCCGGGTTCTGTTGGCGCGCGCGGACAAGGTCGAGCCCGGGCTCGACGACGCGATCGGGGCGAAGGGCTGGACCGTCGATCGTCTCGTCGTCTACCGGTTGAAGGGCGAGACGACGATGCCGCGCGAGGTGCGCAAAGCGATCCTCGGCGGCGGGGTAGACGTCCTCACGTTCGCCAGCGGCGGCACGGTGCGGGCGTTCATGAAGCTGCTCAAAGCGAAGCCGCCGGCGAGAACGAAGGTCGTATGCATCGGCCCCATCACCGCGAAGGCTGCGCGCGCAGCCGGCCTTCGCGTGGCTGCGGTAGCGCGAACGCACACGATCCCAGGCCTCGTCGCCGCGACCGTGGATGTCGCTTCGAAGAAGACACGATGACGGCTACGCGGAAGAGCGACGCGGTCTTTTCGGGATCGGTGCCCGAGTTTTATGAAACGTACCTCGTGCCGCTCATCTTCGAGGCTTACGCCGAGGAGATCGCCGATCGTGTGACGAGGCTACGGCCACACACAGTGATGGAGGTCGCAGCCGGTACGGGGGTCGTGACCCGGCAGCTCGCATCGCGTCTAGGGGACAACGTCGAGATCGTGGCAACCGATCTCAACCAGCCGATGCTCGATCGTGCATCGTTGATCGGTACGGCCCGTCCGGTCGAGTGGAGGCAGGCCGACGCCCTGCACCTCCCGTTTCCGGACGAGCGCTTCGACGCTGTTGTTTGTCAGTTCGGCGTGATGTTCTTCCCGGACCGCATCGCGGCATATCGAGAAGCGAGACGTGTCCTCACGCCGGGTGGGATGTTCGTCTTCAACGTGTGGGACCGGATCGAGGAGAACGTGTTCACCCACGTCGTCGAAGCTGCCGTCGGCGAGATGTTCCCCGACGACCCGCCACGGTTCCTGAGTAGGACGCCACACGGGTACCACGACCGCGAGGTCGTCGAGAGCGAGCTGGCGCATGCTGGGTTCGAGACGGTTGAGATCACCACGATCGCACGATCGAGCAAAGCGGCGGAGGCGAGGCTTCCCGCAGTCGCTTTCGTTCAAGGAACTCCCCTGTTGAACGAGATAGAAGCGCGCGACCCGTCCCAGGTGGAAGAGGCGACGAGGCGAGCGACGTCCGCGATCGCGGAGCGTTTCGGCACGGGTCCGGTCGAAGCAAAGATCCAGGCGCACGTCGTCGTCGCCCGACGATAAAGAGCGGTTCGCCGCCACCCAGCGCGCGCGTTACCCTTCAACCATGCCTCGGTTCCCGACCTCCCGGTTCCGGCGTCTCCGCCGGACGGACTCGATGCGCCGCCTCGTCGCCGAGACGACGCTCGCGACCGGCGATCTCGTGGCGCCGCTGTTCGTCAAGGAAGGGATCACCGAATCGCAGCCGATCGCCTCGATGCCCGGTCACGTACAGCACACGCTCGAGTCGCTTCGGAAGGAAGTCGTCGAGATCGCCGGCCTCGGCATCCCTGCGATCGTGCTCTTCGGCATCCCGATCGAGAAGGATGCCGTCGGGACGCAATCGGACCGCGAAGACGGGATCGTCCAGCGTGCGCTGCGCGAGCTGCGCGCGGAGGTCGGCTCCGATCTTGTGCTGATCGCCGACCTCTGCTTGGACGAATACACCGACCACGGTCACTGTGGCGTGCTCGCCGCGGACGGCAGCGTCGACAACGACGCGACGCTCGCGCGCTACCGCTCGATCGCGCGGGCGCAAGCCAACGCCGGCGCAGACATCGTTGCGCCGAGCGGCATGATGGACGGCCAGGTCGGAGCGATCCGCGATGCCCTGGACGGCGACGGCTTCACCGACACGGCGATCCTTGCGTACGCGGCGAAGTTCGCAAGCGCGTTCTACGGCCCGTTCCGAGACGCGGCCGAGTGTGCGCCGCAGTTCGGCGACCGCAGCGCGTACCAGATGGACCCGCCGAACGCGGACGAAGCGGTGCGCGAGGCGTTGTTCGACATCGACGAAGGCGCCGACATCGTGATGGTGAAGCCGGCGCTGCCGTATCTCGACGTCGTGCGCGCCGTCGCGGACGCAACCGGCGCGCCGACGGCAGCATACAACGTCAGCGGTGAGTACTCGATGCTGAAAGCCGCCGGCGCGAACGGCTGGCTCGACGAGCGCCGCGCGATGCTTGAAACGCTGATCGCGATCAAGCGTGCCGGCGCCGATTTCATCCTGACCTACTTCGCGAAAGACGCCGCGCGCACCCTGCAGGAGGGCTGATGCACTACCGGAAGCTCGGGAACACGGATATCGAATGCTCGGTCGTCGGATTCGGCGTGTGGACCGTGACAGCCGGCTGGTGGGGGAATTACACGGCAGAAGAGGCCGTCCGCTTGATGCGTAAGGCGTTCGAGCTCGGCATCACGGTCTTCGACACGGCACCGACGTACGGGCCGGTCGGCTATGCAGAAGAGATCACCGCACGCGCGCTCGGCGATGTACGCGACCGCGTCGTCTATTCGACGAAGTTCGGCTACGACACCGAGATCGACTGGTCCTACGAAGGGCACCGTGAGCGTCCGCAACGCACGGACCCCGACTTCACGCGCCGCGGCGTCGACGCGTCGTTGCAAAGGTTGCAGACCGACGTCATCGACATCCTTGAGCTGCACAACCCGAAGATGACGCACATCGAGCAGGACGACCTATGGTCGACGCTCGAGTCTCTCAAGACAGAAGGCAAGGTGCGCGCGTTCGGCGTCTCGATCGGTCCGAAGATCGGGTGGCGCGACGAGGGCCTGAAGGCGCTGGAAATGCGGCGCATGGATGCGTTCATGCTGATCCACAACCTGCTCGAGCAAGACCCCGGCCGCGATTTCATCGACGCAGCTCGTAGGACGAACACGGGCTTGATGGTCCGAGTTCCCCATTCGAGCGGGCTGCTCGAAGGGCAATACACGAAAGACACGACCTTCGACGAGTCGGATCACCGTTCGTTCCGCACGCGCGAGTGGCTGATGGAGGGCTTGGCGAAACTCGACAAGCTCGAGTTCCTAACCGATGGGATGACGATCGGTCAGGCGGCGATCAAGTGGCTGCTCGCGGAACCGCTCATCACGACGGTTCTCCCGAACATCTATCGCGACGATCAGCTTGAGGAGTTCGTTGCGGCCGCCGACAAGCCGGGTCTCACGGAAGCGCAGCTTACGCTCGTCGCCGATCTCTACGACCGGAACTTCGACCTCGTCTCGAGGTAGCGCTCGCCCCGCGAACCGCACGCCCGTCGCGCACGACCTCACGGATAAGGAGCCACCACGCCGCGAACACGGTCGCGATCGATGCGCGCTGGATGAGATCTGTGTGCACGCCGGGTGCGAGCGCGGCCGAGCGCCCGAGCAGCAAGCCGCTCAGGGCGCCCACGACCACGATCGCGATGAGCCAGTGCACGCTCAGCCTCTCGCGCGCGCTGCGGTACAGCAACGCGCCGCCGAGCACCCCCAGGACAGCGACCGCACCGGCTTCCATCGCGCGATGCTCGCGCACGCCCCGCGTGGCCGGAAGGGGCGGGTTTGCTACGGACGATGGTGCACCGAGCCCATTCCGGGGCATGTCCTCTGCCCGGCCGGTAGCCTTTGCCGCATGAGCAGGTCCGACGATCTCTTCAAGCGCGCGCAAGAAGCGATCCCCGGCGGGGTCAACTCGCCGGTGCGCGCGTTCCGCGCGGTCGGTGGAACGCCGAGATTCATCGCGTCCGCGAAAGGCGCGCGCCTCACCGACGTCGACGGCAACGAGCTGATCGACTATGTGATGTCGTACGGGGCTATCTTGCTTGGGCACGCGGATGCGCGAGTCGTCGAGGCGGTGCAGCGCGCAGCGGAACGCGGTTCGTCCTACGGCGCGCCGACGGAAGGCGAGATCCTTCTAGCCGAACGGATCGCAGAAGCGATGCCCTCGATCGAGCGGCTGCGCCTGGTCTCGTCTGGAACGGAAGCGGCGATGAGCGCCGTGCGTCTTGCGCGCGGCGCAACCGGCAGGCCGAAGATCGTCAAGTTCGCCGGCTGTTACCACGGCCACAGCGACGGGCTGCTCGCGCGCGCCGGATCCGGCGTTGCAACGCTGGGCCTTCCCGACACCCCCGGCGTTACCGAAGCGACCGCCGCCGACACCGTCGTCCTGCCGTTCAACGACGTCGGTGCGATCTCCGAGGCCTTCGACGAGCTCGGCGACCAGATCGCGGGCATCATCGTCGAACCGGTCGCCGCGAACATGGGTGTCATCCCGCCGTCGCCGGGCTTCCTGGAAGCCCTGCGCGCGCTCTGCGATACGCAGGGCTCCGTCCTGATCTTCGATGAGGTGATCACCGGCTTTCGACTGGGCCGTGGCGGCGCGCAGGCGAGGACCGGCGTGCGCGCCGACCTCACGTGCTTAGGCAAGGTGATCGGCGGCGGCCTACCGATCGGCGCCTTCGGCGGGCGCGCCGATCTGATGGACAACATCGCGCCGGCGGGCTCCGTCTACCAAGCGGGCACATTGAGCGGTAACCCGCTCGCCGTCGCCGCGGGCCTCGCGGTTCTCGATGCGATCGAAGAGGAACCGCCGTACGAGCGCCTCGAGCGGCTCGCAAGCTCGCTCGTTGAAGCGCTGACCATGGCCGCGCGCGCAGCCGGTGCCCCGCTGACGATCAACCGCGAAGGCTCGCTGTTCTCAGCGTTCTTCACCGATCAGCCCGTTGCCGATTATGAGAGCGCGCGCACGCAATCGGCCGGAGCCTACGCGCGCTTCTTCCACGGCATGCTCGATCGTGGGATCAACCTTGCGCCGGGTGCATTCGAAGCGTGGTTCGTATCGGCTGCCCACACGGACGCGGATGTGAAGAAGACGACCGAAGCGATCGGTGACACGATGAAGGACGCTGTAGCCGGCTAAGCCGCGGGCTGTAACGCCTCGTCGCGTTCTTTCTGATGTCGCTCGTAGCGCGCGAGGAACCACAAGTGTGCGGCGAAGCCCAGGATCCCTACGATCAAGAAGTAGAGCGCATACAGGTACACCTTGCCTTTGTTCTTGTACGCGAACACGACGATCTCTGGGTGCTTCGATGTGGCCGGGATGTCGACGCCGAAGATCAACGGCGTGCCCGTCTTCGAGAAGGCGACCTGCGCTTGCGGGAAGGGCTGTTCATCCGGCGTGGAAGGCGGGACGCCGGCTGCTCGGAAGTTCCAGTCGGTCGGATCGGTGGCCGGTAGCTTCTGCTTGGCCGCCAGCGCGGCCAGAGACTCCTGGACGATGGTCCGCACGGTGGCGAACTCACCCTTCGAGTCGACGTTCCCCGAGAACAACGTTCCGATCGGCTTCCACGTCGAGCCGTTCGGGAACGTGTTCAACGTGTCGGCGAAGACCTTCCCCTGATCGCTGCTCGGGAGGAACGGTATCCAGGCTGCTTCTTGACCCCGCGGGCCGGTGCCCGGCGTCGTGCCGGGAAGGCCGAACAGCCACATGGCGGAAAGCAGGATGATCCACGCCATCAGTGAAACCATAAGGACGAGGTAGCCCAAGCGCGCGCCGAAGTTCGAGGCGAGCAGCATGTAGATGCTGCCGATCAGAACGGTGACGGCGATGACGAGGCCGAGGACCGCCTGCCAACCCGACCAGCAGCCGTCGCACGCGAGGGGGATGAGGTGCAGGAAGGCCATCGTCACCTCACCTGGATGCTCTCGATGAACTGAACGAGCGCTTCGATCGCCGGCTGGCCGAGGCCCGCCCACGCAGGCATCGATGGACGGTTGATGTTCAGCCGTCCATCCATGATCGTCTTCGTGACCTCATCCCGCGTGTTGCGCTGGAGTTCGACCGTCAGGTTCGGACCGACGCCGCCCTTCGCGTTGGCGCCGTGACAGATCGCGCAGTTCGCTTGGAAAAGTGCGGCGCCGTCGATCGTGTCGGCTTCGGGGAACGGCTGTTGGATGCTCTGTAGGAACGCAACGATCGTGTCGACCTGCCGGCTGTTGAGGGGGCCGCCGAAAGGAAGACCCCACGTCGGCATCGGCGTTCCCGGCCGGCCGCGGTTGATCGCGTCGTAGATGATCTGCGTGATGTCGTCGGTGTTTCGGCCGCCCTTCGTGTACCGGTCGTAGATGTACTTCAATGGCGGCTCGGCGTAGTTCCGCGAGATCCCGTCGATCACGTATGTCCGGACGCCGCCGCTCGCATCGGTGCCGTGGCATTGTGCGCACAGCGTCAGGAACTGTTGCTTGCCTTGATCGACCGTCTCAGCGGCGATCGCCTTCTGCTCCGACGCGAGGCGCCGCGGCTCGTGGAACCAGTACGCCGGCAGCCACAGCGCGATGACGAGCAGCGCGACGCCACCCCAAAGCATGTAGCGGACCAGGACCTTGCTCTCCAGCTCTTCGTCGCTCGGGCCCGGGCGGAACGCGGCGGGGATGCGCGCCTTGCGGCGCCCGCGAAGCTCTCCTGCTGCGGTGAGGACGAGAAGCAAGCCGAAGACCGCGAGGCCTCCGATGACGGCGATCGCCGTCCCGACGCGCGAATTGATGGCGAGGATCGCACCCAGCATCAGTGCCCGCCCACCGGTGCGACGCAGAACGGACCCTCCGGGTCCTGTCCGGTCGTGTTCGTCCCGCGCGGCGGGCCCGTCTGGATGTTGCCGGTATCGATCGTGAGGATGCTGCCGTTCAGCGTGAGCGGCATGCGATCGAGGCCGCGCGGCGCCGGGCCGAGCTTGTACTCACCGGCGCGGTTGTACTTCGAGCCGTGGCACGGACACTCGAACCATTGAGATGCCTGGCAGAACGGGACGCGACAGCCGAGGTGCACGCAGCGCTGGTACAGGGCCATCAACCCGCCTGCGAGCAAACCTGCGTTCTTGTAGATGCCTTGCTTGTCGTTGGTCGGGTCGTAGGGAACGAGGTAGAAGCGGCCGGGCGCGAAGTAGAAGGGCTGCTTTGTCGCGGTGATCTGCGCCTTGACGTCGTCGACGGACGTCGCGAGTGTGATCTTGCCGCCGAAGCCGCCTCCCAAGCTCGGCCACAGGAACGCGAGACTGGCGGCGCCGAAGTCGAGCATCGCGAGCCCGAACGCTGCGCCGAGCAACCGACGGAAGAATGCGCGCCGAGTCATCT
Source organism: Actinomycetota bacterium (assembly GCA_035307625.1). Lineage (GTDB taxonomy): Bacteria > Actinomycetota > AC-67 > AC-67 > AC-67 > AC-67. The sequence continues at coordinate 27,998 of DATGHY010000358.1, read as the reverse complement.
GCCGCGGCTTGCCGACGAGCGGCCGCGGCTGCCCCTGCTCACCCGCCTGACGCGGACGGATGATCGCCAACACGTTGATGGCCATCAGGCCGAACCCGAGCCCTCCGATGGCTGCTGCGATCCCGATGATGACCCACGTGCCGGCACCGATCTTTGCGATCAAAGCTGTTGTTCCCCCTGCCTAGAGATCGAAGAAGACGCCGGTCTTCCAGGGCCAGATGAAGTTGTAACCGGGGCCGCGGAAGAGGACGCCGAGGATGACGAGGACGGACCAGAACATCATGAACATCGTGAAGAGGATGATCGCCAGCTTGCGACGGTGCGGTTGCATGCTTGGATTCTTGTCCGCATACGGCACCGCCATCAGACCGAACAGACCAAGACCCGGGATCGTCACGCCGGCGACCTGCGGGTGGAAGTAGCGCAGCAGCTCCTGGAGTCCGAGGAAGTACCACGGGGCCTTCGACGGGTTCGGCGTGAGGCTTGGGTTCGCCAGCTCTCGGAACGGCGCGTTCTTGAACGTCGAGAAGACGACGAGGAACGCCGTCATCAGGATGAGCGAGAGGAACTCAGCCGCGAGCAAGTGCGGCCATACGTTGACCTTGTCGTCTTGACGTTTGACCGTTCGCTGGATGCCTTCGGGCGGAACGACGGCGAGCAGCCGGTGGACCTCGCCGCCGCCGAGCCCACGGCCTCCGCCGCCGTTCCCGGTCGCGCTTCGGCCGGTCGCTGCAGCGACGCGCGCGGCCCGCTCTTCAGGGCTGAGGCGTTCGACGACTGCCGTCGTCGGTGCCGACGCCGCGGGTGCAGCCGGCGCGGCGCCAGCAGCGGGCGCTGCGGCCGGAGCCGCGGCAGGCGCTTCCGCCGGCGCGCCCTCAGCGGGTGCCGCCTTCGGAGTTCCGGGCGCGGCAGGACCGCGCGTCTTCCGCACGTACGCCGACTTCGCCAGCGCGCGCGCGACGCGTTCAGGCTTCCCTTCGGCGATTGCCTTGTCGAAGGTTTCCTGATCGATCCCGACTTCTTCGCGATCCGCCATGGCCTCTCTCTCTAGAGCGGTCCGCTGATCCCGCCGTCCTTACGGATCCGCCAGAAGTGCACGGCCATAAGGAGCACGGCGACGAAGGGTAAGGCTAAGACGTGTAAGACATACCAACGGATGAGCGTCGGCGGCCCCACCTCCAATCCGCCGACAAGGACGAACTTCACCTGTCGTCCGAACACGGGTGTGTAGCCCATCATGTTCGTTCCCACCGTGACCGCCCAGATCGCGAGCTGGTCCCAGGGAAGCAGGTAGCCGGTGAACGAAAGCAGCAGCGTGATCTGCAGGAGGTTGACTCCGACGACCCAGTTGAACTCGCGGGGAGGCTTGTACGCGCCGTGGTAGAAGACGCGCGCCATGTGCAAGAACACCGTGAGCACCATCAAGTGTGCCGCCCAGCGGTGCATGTTGCGGACGAGCTGCCCGAACGTGATCGCCTGCGACAGGTCCTGCATGTCTTTGTAAACCTGCGCAGACTGGAGGTCGACCGACGGCCGGTAGAAGAACATCAGGTAGATGCCGGTGATCGTCAGGATCGTGAAGAGGAAGAACGAAAGACCGCCGAGACAGAACGTGTAGGTCAGCTTCAAGCCATGGCGCTTCACCTTCACGGGGTGAAGGTGGTAGAGCACATTGTTCATCGTCGCGAGCGCGCGGTCGCGCGACGTGTCGCGATAGCCCTTCCGAAGGTACGAACCCGGACGGAAGATCGACTTCCATACCTGCGAGTCCTGCACCTTGTCGCGCAGGAGCTCCATCTGTTCCGTCAGGAGCGGCTTCGTTTCCTTTGCCACGTTTCCCCCCGATGAACCGTGCTACTTCTTCGCCCGATCGCCGACGGTTATGTAGAACAGCGCGTCCGACGGGCACCGGTCCACGCATATCCCGCACCGCGTGCACTCCGTGTCGTCGATGACGAACACGGCGGCCGCGTTGCCGGAAGCATCCTTGATCGCCGCTTGATCGGCGTCCGCCACGATCTCGCCGGACAACATATAGATGCAGTCCCACGGGCAGACGTCTTCGCACGCGCGGCACAAGATACAGAGGTCGGCCTCGAGTCCGATGTGCCGCTTCGGCTTGACCCGTTGCTGCAACCAATTCGGGTCGACGACCTTGAGGTCGTACTCGTCGTAGAACTGCGGCTTGTTCGACTGGGCCGACATTACTTGTAGCCTCCCGTCGCTTCGGGCTTGGACTCACCCGGCGCGAGCTGCTTCGGGAACTTCTTCTGCCAGATCAAGAACCCGACCACGAAACCACCGAGGACGATCGCATTCTCGATCACGACCGCGGTGTCTTTAACGGCCTGCTTGATGCACTGCGCGTCGATCGCCGTGCAGCCCTGGCCTCCCCAGTGGAGGTGCGAGTCGGAGAAGTACAGCCACCAGCTTGGTACAACTGCAAGCAATCGCAGCGCAAGGATCGCGAGGCCGAATCCCGCGAGCGATGCTTTGACCCACTCGCTCTTCACGCGCGAGGAAGCGATGAGGAGGGCGATCCCGATCCCGATGTACAGGAGTTCATAGAGAAGAAGGACGGGGTTCGCCGTGTCGGGGTAGGTGAGATCGGTGATTGCGATCAACGACCAACAGCCTCCTACGAAGTCCGCACGGGGATTATACGGGGGAGTCCGAGCCCATTCCCAAGCAGCGGTGATGCCTCCTCAGCGCTTGTGACATTGTTCACAAGAGCACTCAAAAAAAATACGGTCGAGCAGGCCGGATTATCTCCCTCTCGCGCGCGCGAACGCAACAGCGCGCATGTGATTACGTGATGCCGAAGTCGGCCTGGATCTTCTGGCGGAGGCTCCTTTCGTCGAGCGCGCCGATGTTCAAGTCTTTCACGATGCCGCGAGCGTCCACGAAGACGGTGATCGGCATCGCGGGGCGGAGGGGGTTCTGGAAGTGGCCGTAGAGCAATCCGTTCGGGTCGAACGCGAGCTGGTAATGGACGCCCGTCCGTTTCGCGAAGGAACGACCCGCGCCCATCGTCTCGCCCTGCAGGTTGAGGACGTTCATGCCAACGAACGCCACCTTCCCGCCGAGCGAGGCATAGACCTTCTGGAAGGCCGGCATCTCTCCGATGCATTGGATGCACCAAGACGCCCAGAAGTTAAGGACGGACGGTTTTCCGCGAAGAGACGAGAGCTTCAGCGTCGGCGACCCGTTGAATCCCTCGAATGTGCAATCGGGAAGGGCCTTCCCCTGCGAGGTCAAGCTGTGGGGCGTGCACGCAGGGAAGGGGGAGGCGCCGGTGGTGCTCGTGCAAGAGATAGAGAGGACAAGTAGCGGGATCGCGATGAGCCGGAGCGCGCGCACGGACAGATTGTGGCGCAATCGGGCGCGGTCCGCCGTACGGCGGCAACCGGTTTCCGCCGTTGCTACAGTCGCCGCGGGATGACCCGCCGGGCCGTGCTCAGGCCGCTCGCCGCTGCTCTTGCGCTGGCAGGGCTGCTCGCAGGCTGTTCTGGATCGGCGGGCGGGATCGGCGTGACCACCGGTTTCCAAGTCGTCAGGATCCCGGCCGCCGATCGCAAGGCCGCGCCTGCGTTCAGCGGTTCCACGCTCCGCGGAGACCAGCCGATCTCGTCGGCGATCTTTTCGGGCAAGGTCGGCGTCGTGAACTTCTGGGGCTCGTGGTGCGGGCCGTGTCTCCGCGAGCAGCCCGAGCTCGAGGCGCTCGCGAAGGAGTACGCGTCCAAGCCGGTGCAGTTCGTCGGCGTCAACACGCGGCGCGACCAGAAGGCGGCAGCGCTCGCGTTCATCGAGCAGTTCAACGTCACGTACCCGTCGGTCTTCAATCCGGATTCTTCGATCGCGTTCGCGTTCCGTGTCCGGTTCATGCCGGCGACGTTCGTCATCGACCGTCAAGGAAAGATCGCGGCAGAGTTCATCGGTTCGATCGCGAGCATGAGCGAATTGCGCGCGCTCATCGACTCGGAGCTGACGTGACGCCCGTCCTCGCTGCTTCGGGCGGCGTGAACGGCGCGTTGCTCGGACCCGTTGGGTTCGTCGTTGCGTTCTTCGTCGGGACCGTTTCGTTCTTCTCTCCCTGTATCTTGCCGCTCTTGCCCGGCTATCTGTCGTTCGTCTCGGGATTGTCGGGAGAGGAGTCGGACCAGACGAAAGCGGCGCGAAGGAGAACGCTGCTCGGCGTCGGACTATTCGTGCTCGGGTTCGCGACGATGTTCACCGGCCTCGGGCTCGCCGCAAGTGCCGTCGGCGATTTCTTGCTGAAGCATCTCTCGAGCATCAATCGCATCGCCGGCGCTGTGGTCATCATCATGGGTCTCGCGTTCCTCGTGCCGGGCATCTTCCCGTTCTTGGAGAAGGAGCGCCGCCCGTTCTTCAGCAGAGTGAAACCGGGGATCGCCGGCGCGTATCCGCTCGGGCTTGCGTTTGCGGCAGGATGGACCCCGTGCGTGGGTCCGGGTCTCGGCGTGATGCTGACACTCGGTGCGACGCAGGGATCGGCGTGGCGGGCATCACTCCTCCTCTTCTTCTTCTCGATGGGCTTCGGGGTGTGGTTCCTGCTGGCCGGTCTCGGGTTACGGCGCGCTTTCATCGCTTCTGCCTGGTTGCGCGCGCGCCTGCGGATCGTTCAAGCGATCGGCGGCGTCTTCATGATCGCCATCGGCATCTTGCTCGTGACGGATCAGTGGAACAACGTGATCGCTCCTCTTCAGCGCCTGATCAACAAGTTCGCCCCGCCGATCTGATGATCACGTTCGCGAGCGTCGGCGGCGCGATCGTGCGCGCGCTTCACCTGTCCGCGTCCATGACGTGGGAGGTCCTGTGGGCGCTGATCCTCGGCTTCGGTTTGTCTGCCGTCGTACAGGCGGTTGTTTCGAAGTCGGAGATGAGCCGGCTGCTGCCGGACGATTCGCGGCGCTCCCTGTCGATCGCAGCCGCACTCGGCGCGGCGTCGTCGTCCTGTTCGTACGCGGCGGTCGCGCTTGCGCGCGCGATCTTCCGCAAAGGCGCGGACTTCACCGCAGCGATGGCGTTCGAGTTCGCGTCGACGAATCTCGTGATCGAGCTCGGGATACTGCTCATCGTTCTCATCGGATGGCAGTTCGCGCTCGCGGAAGTGGTCGGCGGCGTGATCATGGTCGTGATCCTTTCCGTCTTGTTCCGTTTCTTCCTCAAGCCGCGCATGGTCGAAGCCGCGCGCGCGCAGGCCGAGCGAGGGCTGCTCGGCGTGATGGAAGGGCACGCGAGCATGGACATGTCGGTCGGAGAAGGTTCGCTGATGCAGCGCATCCGGTCACCCGAAGGTCGCACGGCGATCAGCCACTACTTCGTGATGGATTGGGCGTCGATCATCCGCGACATCGCTATCGGGTTGCTGATCGCCGGCGCGCTCGCAGCGTGGGTACCGAATTCCTTCTGGCAGTCGTTCTTCCTCGTGCACCATCCAGTGCTGGCGAAGCTGTGGGGGCCGCTGATCGGGCCGCTCGTTGCGATGCTGTCGTTCGTCTGCTCGATCGGGAACGTTCCGCTGGCGGCGGTGCTGTGGAACGGGGGGATCAGCTTCGGCGGTGTCGTAGCATTCATCTTCGCGGACCTGATCATCCTTCCGATCCTCAACATCTATCGGAAGTACTACGGGCCGAAGATGGGACTGTTCCTCTTCGGAACGTTCTACGCCACGATGGTTATCGCGGGTTTGATCGTAGAGCTGCTGTTCGACGCTCTGCATCTGATCCCATCGGTCAGGAACGCGAGAGTGGTCGAGGCCGGAATCACGCTGAACTACACGACGGTGCTTAACGTCATCTTCTTGGTGATCGCCGGCGTGCTCGTTGTGCGATTCCTGAGAACCGGCGGGCCGGCGATGTTGCGCATGATGGGGAACCCGCCGCCGCCGGGCGAGTCCGATCAAGAGCATGTCTGTCCGATGCACCCGGAGGTGCGTCAGATGGGGCCTGGTCGCTGCCCGAAGTGTGGGATGGATCTGATGCCGGCCGACGACGCCTCCGCGACGCGCCATCAGCATTGAGCGTGTGGCCGCGCGCGCGCACCCGGCGTACCCTTTCGAACATCCTTCCCCCTGAAACGAGATGACGACGACGACCAGCCGCCGCCCAGCCACCGTCACGTCGATCGCGCGCGCCCTGTGGCGTCAGCTGCGAACGATGCGCACCGCGTTGATCCTGCTCCTGTTGCTTGCCGCAGGAGCGTCGCTGGGAAGCTTGTTCCCGCAGCGGCCGATCAGTCCCGACAAGGTCTCAGCCTGGATCACCCATAACCGTGGCTGGGCGCCGATCGCGGAGCACCTCGGTCTGTTCGACGTCTTCGGGTCGTGGTGGTTCATGGCGATCTACGGGCTGCTGCTCGTCAGCCTCGTCGGTTGCATCCTGCCGAGGTGGCGCGCCTTCGTCCGTACGTTGCGCGCGCGTCCTCGCACGGAAGGCACGCTATCGGTGCAGCCGCAGTACCGGAGCGGAACCGTCGCGCTTTCGCCCGACGTCGCCCTGACTGGGGCCGAGCGCGTCCTGAAGAGCAAGCGGTTCCGCTTGGTGCGCGCGGACGGCACGGTTGCCGCGGAGAAAGGTCACCTGCGCGAAGGCGGCAGCTTGCTCTTCCACACCGCGTTCCTCGTCTTGCTGCTCGGCATGTCGATCGGGAAGCTGTTCGGCTACACAGGGCAGGTCGCCGTCATCGAAGGCGAGCGGTTCACCGACACGCACATCGATTACGACTCGATCACGGAAGGCCGCTACTTCAACGAGCACTTCCGTGGGTTCCAGATCTTGCTCGATAACTTCGACGTCCAGTGGTACCCGGATGGAGTGCCCAAGACTTTCAAGTCCTCGGTGCGCTTGTTCGACCACGGCAGGCTGATCGAGAGCCCGACGATCCAAGTGAACCATCCGCTTACGTACCGGGGCGTGCGCGTCTATCAGATCTCGTGGGGGTGGGCCCCGATCATCAAGATCGCCCAGCGCGGGAACGTGCTCTACGAAGGGCCGACGATCTTCCTCCCGCAGCAAGGTGTGTGGCAGGGCGTTGCGAAGGTGCCCGAGACCACGCCGCTGCAGATGGGTCTGCAGATGGTGTTCTTCACGGACTTCGAGCGGGACGCCAACGGAAACGTCTTCAACGGGACGCCGCAGCCCACGCATCCGGTCCTGTTCTTCCAGCAATACCTGGGAGATCTCGGGCTGGAAAACGCACAGAACGTTTACGAGCTCGACACGTCGCATCTGTCTCCGGCGAAGAGCGATGCGATCCCGATGGGCGGCACCTCGACGCTTCCGGACGGGATCACCGTATCGCTTACCGGCTTGAAGCAATACAGCGTGTTCGAGCTGGCCTCGAACCCCGGCGCGCCGATCCTTCTCGTCGCAGCCGTTCTCATCTTGGTCGGCTTGATACCCGCCTTATATAGTTCCCGGCGACGGATCTGGGTGCGCGCCGCACCGCACAACGGCGTCGCGCGTCTGGAGATCGCAGGTCAAGCCATGCAACGGAAGGCAGCGTTCGAGGAAGAGTTCAAGACCTTCGTGCGCGACCTCGACAAGGATCTGCATCAGATCGGAGCTCCCGATGGTTAATGCGGAACTCGCTCGCCTGTCCGACACACTTTTCTGGGTTGCGCTTGCCGTCTACGCGGGGGCGATGCTGCTCTTCTTCGGCGCGTTGGCGTACCGGAGCAAGCGGGTCGGCTCGATCGCTACCTTCGTCGCGTGGGGTGGCGCACTGACGCACGCCGCGTCCATCGCCACGCGTGGGCTGTCCGTCCAGCGCGTTCCATGGGGGAACATGTTCGAGTACTCGAACATGTTGGGCTTCCTCATGGTCATGACCTACCTGCTCGTCATCGACCGGCGGCTCGGGCTGCGCCAGGTCGGAGGGTTCGCACTCGGCGGTGGCGTCCTTGCGCTTGCGTCGGCGCGGCTCGTGTACGCGCCTGCCGGGCCGCTCGTTCCCGCACTCAGCTCGTACTGGATCAAGATCCACGTGATCGCGGCGATCACGGGCTCCAACCTGTTCGCGCTGTCGTTCATCTTCACCGTTTTGTATCTCGTGAAGGATCGTTCCGAGCGGCGTGCAGCAGCGGCATACACAGGAAGCACCGTTGGGGCCGCGTACATCGGCAGCACCACGACACAGGAAGGCGCGCCATCGGACCTCGTCGCGGAAGAGGATGCGCCGCAGCAGGAGGGCAGCTCGACGGGATTCATGTCGCGTTTCCCAAGCGCCGCGACCTTCGACACACTGGCGTATCGCACAATTCAGTTCGCGTTCCCGGTCTGGACGTTCGCCGTCATCGCCGGAGCGATCTGGGCGCACCAAGCGTGGGGCCGGTATTGGGGTTGGGACCCGAAGGAAACCTGGGCGTTCATCACGTGGGTGATCTACGCGGGATACCTGCACGCGCGCGCAACGGCTGGCTGGCGCGGGCGGCGCGCGGCGATCATCGCGTCGGTCGGCTTCGCAAGCGTGATGTTCACGTATTACGCCGTGAACCTTTGGATCGCCGGGCTTCACTCGTACGCCGGCGTCAAGTAAGTGCGGTTCGGGCTCGGCCAGTTCACGCTGCAGATCCCCCCGTGGGATAAGCGAACGCACGCCGAGCTTTACGCGGACACGCTGGAGCTTGCCGGCTGGGCAGAAGATGCCGGCTTCGACTCGTTCTGGCTCGCGGAACATCACGCCGCTTCGGACGGCTACATCCCATCGACGCTTCCATTCCTCGCCGCCGTTGCAGCGCGCACGCGAACCATCGAGCTGGGCACCGCGGTGCTGTTGGCGCCGTTCCACGATCCGCTTCGGATCGCGGAGGATGCAGCGGTCGTCGACAACATCTCGAATGGCCGGTTGAACCTCGGCCTCGGTCTCGGGTGGGCGCCGGAGGAGTACAGGATGTTCCGCGCGCAGCAGAAGGGTCGCGGCAAACGGCTCGGTGAGTTCGCGCAAGTCCTCAAAGCAGCGTGGACGAAGGACCGCGTCACGTTCGAGGGCGAATACCTTCAGTACGACGACATCGAGGTTGCGCCGAAGCCCGCACGGGCCGGCGGTCCGCCGGTCTGGCTCGGCGGGAACGCGGAAGCGGCGCTGCGACGTTCGGCTCGCTTCGGGGATGGCTACTTCCCACCGTCGTCGGCGACGTTCGACACGCTGCCGGATCTCGCGGCGAACCTGCTGGCGAAACGGAAAGAGCTGAATCCCGAGCAGCCCTACCGCTTCGGTTCGTTCCAGAACGTCGGCCTCGGCGACGACGAAGACGACGGCTGGCGCTCAATACGCGACGGGGTCATGCACGTGCGCGGCTCGTACATGCTTTGGGGACAGGGCGCGCGCGACGTTTCGGGCGCGCGCGAGGCGGCCGAGCCTTTCGAGGAGCAGATCCGTTCGACATGCATCGTCGGTTCGCCGGAACAGGTTGCCGCGAAGATGCGACCGACGGTCGAGAAGATCGATGCGCTCGGCTTCGCCGACACGTTCACTTCGGTGATCCTCGCGCCCCCCGGCACACCGGCGGATCGCGCGCGCGCAGCGATCGATCGCTTCGCGCGGGACGTTATCCCGGCGCTGCGCTCGTAGCTTCTTCTTCCAGCCGCCGCAGTGGTGCATCCGGCCGCTCGCCCTTGGATGTTCGCGTCCTCAGCTGGCGGATACCGGTTACCACCAGGGCGATGATCACCGCGAGCTCGAAGAGTGGGATCATGTATCGCTGGATCGCGTGATCGACGGCGCCCGAGAATCCGTGGACGGTGTAGAAGCGATCCGGATCGACAACGAAGAGCAAGATCGACTGCACCACCACCAACTTCGCAAGCAATGTCTTGCGGCTCGTCGCCATCGACGGCAACACCCACCCCGGATACCACGGAAGGATGTACTGCGCGCCGAACAGATAAGGAACGAGGCTGGCTGCCGCCAGACGCTCCGGTCGCTGCTTCCGGAAGCGTGAGAGGACGACGATCGCGGTCACGACCAGCACGAAGACGGTTCCGATTATGGCGATCTCTTGGCCCGCTACGTTCGTCGCGTGTTTCACCGTTGAGCCGCCTGCGCGCACGATCGCTCTGATCCATTGCCGGGGGTCGTACCAGATCGAATGGTGCGTGATCAGCTTCGATCCGCGGCCGAGTGGACGGAGCGCCGTGATCCCGCCGACGACGGCGTAGCCGATCGCGACGAGCGCAAGGCCGCTCGACAGCAGCTTCACGCCGTAGCGCCAGCCTCGCCTATACAAGGCCCACAACGCGATCGCACCCAGCGGGAGGAAGCCGACGATCTTGATCGCCGCTCCGGCTCCGAGGATCAGACCGGCGAGGATGGGGGAGCTCGGCGCGGCGAACGCACCGCCCAATACTGCGAGGCCGAGGAGCGCATCGTTGTGTCCACCATTGACGATGCTCGCGGCGATGACCGGATTCAGCCCGGCGAACGCGAGCACCGCTGCATCCTTCGTCCGGCGCCACAGCAGCACCATGGCGCCGAGCACGGAGAGGCCCGCGATCCCCTGGAACAACAGGCGCGCGGCCCACTTGTTCTCGTCGGCTACTTCCATAACGCCTGCCGAGAGACCGGTCCACACCGGCCCGTAGACGGACTTGATGTTCTTGTAGCCGCGACGCGCGCGAAGGTAGTAGGGGTCGTTGGGGAAGTCCTGCGGCGCATGGACGTAGGGGCTCGCGTTGTGCGCCGTGACGATGCGGCCGTAGATCGCATAAGCCCAGACATCGTTCGACGTCCGAGGTGGTACGGCGACGGCGATCGCCATGACGACCGCGGTAACCGCGAAGACCATCCAGCACGCGAGCGAGGGTGCCTTCGTCTCCCTGCGGAGCACCAAGAAGAAAGAGCCCGCTGCAACGATGAGCATCAGAGCAAACGACCACGGCGGGATGTGCTTGCCGGCGATGACGATCGCCGCTGTGGTGGCCGCAGAAAGGAGAAGCAAGGCAAGAGCAGGCACTCGGCTGCCCGAGCGCACGCGCACCCCCGCTACGCGAAGCATGGGCTCAAAGGGTAACGAAACCGACCCGCCGTTGTTCCGAGCCCCTCCATGACGAGCAGCCGCTCGGGATCTCCATCGTTCGTTTGATTCCCCATCGTGCCGGTCGTAGGCTTCTTGTGAAGTCATTCACAAGCCCGGGAGCGGGGGCGGAGAGGCGCGCGTGACCGACACATTCGACGTCGCCATCGTGGGCGGCGGACCCGCGGGATCGACGGCGGCATATCACCTCGCTGCGCGCGGGCGCCGCGTGGTCGTCATCGACAAGGCCCATTTCCCACGCGAGAAGGTCTGCGGGGATGGGCTCACGCCGCGCGCGGTCAAAGCGTTGCATCAGATGGGTGTCGAGACCGATGGTCCGGGATGGGCGCGCGCCGACGGGCTCCGCATCATCGGCGGTGGCGTCACGCTCGAGCTGCCCTGGCCCGAGCTCAACGAGTGGCCGCACGTCGGACTGGTTCAGACGCGATTGGACTTCGACTCTTTGCTCCTCGATCACGCTCGAAAGGCGGGAGCCGAGGTCTGGGAGGAGACGGAGGTCACCGGCCCGCTCGTCGACGGCGATGGCGTGGTGACCGGCGTCTCCTACAAGAACGGTGACCGGGGCGAGGTGCGCGCGCCGGTTGTGATCGTCGGCGACGGTGTCGCGAACCGATTCGGCATCCCGCTGGGCATCCACCGGATCGACAACCGGCCGATGGGTGTTGCGGTGCGCACGTACTTCAAGAGCCCACGGTGGAACGACAACTACCTCGAGAGCTACCTGGAGCTTTGGGCGGGCGACGATCTGCTTCCCGGGTACGGTTGGATTTTCCCGGTGCCGGACGGGACGGTGAACGTCGGGCTCGGGCTGCTCAACACGTCCAAGCACTTCCAGGCCGTCGATTACAAGAAGCTGCTGTGGGATTGGGTCGCCGGGCTCCCGAAGGAGTGGGGTCTGACTCGCGAGAACCAGGTTGGGAAGATCAGGGGCGGGTCGCTTCCGATGGGCTTCAATCGCACGCCGCTGGCGCGGCCGGGCCTGATGCTGGTCGGCGACGCCGCCGGCGCCGTGAACCCCTTCAACGGCGAGGGGATCGCATACGCGATGGAGACGGCCGCGATCGCGGCCGAAGTGGCCGACGATGCGCTCAGGGCGGGCGATCCGCGCGCGCTCCGCGCGTACCCCGACCGGCTCCGCGACACGTACGAGGGCTACTTCATCCTCGGACGGACGTTCGTGAAACTGATCGGGAACGCGCGGATTATGGGCTCGCTCACCAAGCACGGGATGAAGCGCGAGTGGCTGATGCGCTTCGCTTTCAAGATCCTCGCGAACCTCACCGAGCCGCGCGATGGGGCGGCGTCGGACCGTCTGATCAACGCCTTGGTCCGCAACGCGCCTGCGATCGATCGGATGGTGCATTCGTGAAGCGAGAGGGCGTGCGTTCGTGAACGTCGCTCGGGTTTGCACGCGCGCGCCGGCTGTTCCTATCGTGAGCCCTGGTCGCGGCCGTTTCGCGAGGTGAACGGTGCTTTCTGATTACCTGCCCATCCTGATGATGCTCGGCCTTGCGGCGCTGTTCGCAGTGGCCTCTATCTTCATCGCCTCTAAGGTGGGCCCCAGGAACCCGACGCCGGCCAAGCTCGCGCCTTACGAATGCGGCATCGTGCCCGAGCGCGCCCCGCGCGAACGCTTCCCGGTGAAGTTCTATCTGATCGCGATGCTGTTCATCATCTTCGACGTCGAAGTCATCTTCTTCTATCCGTTCGCAGTTATCTTCCGCGAGCTCGGACTGTTCGGCCTCGCCGAGATGGGTACGTTCGTCTTGCTGCTGCTCGTCGCGTACTTCTACGTCTGGCGCGCCGGCGGGCTCGATTGGGAAGAGGAAGGTTCGATCCGCCATTCCGTGAGCCGCATGATCATGGAGCGCGCGCGCCCGGCCGAAAAGATCGGAGCGTAGTTGGGGCTCGAGGAATCTCTTCCGAGCGGCCTTCTCCTCACCACCGTCGAGAAGTTCGTCAACTGGGCCCGCACGGGCTCGTTGTGGCCGGCGACGTTCGGTCTCGCGTGCTGTGCGATCGAGATGATGGCGACCGGTGCGGCGCACTACGACCTCGCGCGCTTCGGGATGGAAGTCTTCCGCGCGTCGCCGCGCCAGGCCGACTTGATGATCGTGGCCGGCCGCGTGTCGCAGAAGATGGCGCCGGTGCTGCGCCAGATCTACGACCAGATGGCGGAGCCGAAGTGGGTCATATCGATGGGTGTCTGCGCGACCTCAGGCGGCATGTTCAACAACTACGCGATCGTGCAGGGCGTCGATCAGATCGTTCCGGTCGACATGTACGTGCCGGGATGTCCGCCGCGTCCTGAGATGCTGATGGACGGTATCTTGAAGCTGCACGAGCAGATCCGCGCGAGCCACTTCGCGAAGAGCAGCTGAGCATGGACGATCGTCTCGCGGCCATCGTCACCCACGCTCGTGAACGGTTTCCCATGGCCGTTTCCGAGCCGTCGGAGGCTTTCGGCGAGGTGTCCGTCGACGTCGCGCGCGACCGTATCGCGGACCTCGGCAAGATCCTGCGTGACGACGTGCCCTTCGAGCTGCTGTCCGACCTCTCCGCCGTCGACTATCTCGGCCTGAACGCGCCCGAGCGCCGTTTCCTGGTCGCGTACCACCTGTCGTCGCCTTCCCACCCGCATCGGATACGCCTACGCGTGTGGATCCCGGACGGCGACGAGCGTTGCCCGACGGTCACGAGCGTCTGGCCGGGGGCCAACTTCCAAGAGCGAGAGGTCTACGACTTCTTCGGGATCACGTTCGAAGGCCACCCGAACCTTCGGCGCATCTTCATGCCGGACGAGTGGGAGGGCTATCCGCAGCGCAAGGATTACCCGCTCGGCGGAACGAACGTGCGGTTTCACGGCGCGTTCATCCCGCCGCCCGATGTCCGCACGCAGCCGACGACGACGAGCGGCTACCCGGGAAGGACGTCATGAGCCAGCCCGAGGTCTTTGTCGGCGGCCAGGATTGGGACACGCTCGTCGCGCGCACGGGCGAGGACACCCTCATCGTCAACATGGGCCCCCAGCATCCTTCGACGCACGGCGTGCTGCGACTGGTGCTCGAGCTCGACGGGGAAACCGTCGTGAACGCGCACTCCGTCGTCGGGTACTTGCACACGGGCATCGAGAAGAACGCCGAGGTGCGCAACTGGACGCAAGGCGTGACGTTCGTCACCCGCGCCGACTACCTCGCACCGTTCTTCAACGAGACTGCGTACTGCATGGCCGTCGAGAAGATGCTCGGCGCGGAGGTGCCGGCGCGCGCGCAAGCGATCCGCGTGATGCTGATGGAGCTGAATCGGATCGCGTCGCACCTCGTATGGCTCGCGACCGGCGGGATGGAGCTCGGTGCCCTCTCGATGATGCTGTATGGCTTCCGCGAGCGCGAGCAGATCCTCGACATCTTCGAGCACGTCACGGGCCTGCGAATGAACCACGCGTTCGTCCGACCCGGTGGCCTCTCGACCGACCTGCCCGAGGGGACGCTCGAAAAGGTCAACGCGTTCGTCGAATCGTTCCCCGCCAAGGTCGACGAATACGAAGAGCTTCTGACCGAGAACCAGATCTGGATCGACCGCAACCGCGGCGTGGGGCTCCTGGAAGCAGACGTTGCGCTCGGTCTCGGCGTAACGGGGCCTTTGTTGCGAGCAGCCGGTGTTCCGCTCGATCTTCGCAAGCAGACGCCGTACTGCGGCTACGAGAAATACGACTTCGAGGTTGCCACGAAAGAAGCAGGGGATTGCGAGGCGCGCTATCTCGTGCGCGTCAAGGAGATGCGCGAGTCGACGAAGATCGTCAAGCAGGTCGCCGCATCGCTGCCCGATGGGCCGGTCATGGTTGAAGACCGCAAGATCGCGTGGCCTGCTCAGCTCCAGCTCGGCGAAGGCGGGCTCGGGAACGCGCCCGAATACATCCGCAAGATCATGGGCGAGTCGATGGAAGCGTTGATCCATCACTTCAAGCTCGTGACCGAGGGTTTCAAGGTTCCCGCCGGCGAGGCTTACGTGCCGATCGAGTCCCCGCGCGGCGAGCTCGGGTACCACATCGTGTCCAGCGGCGGGACGAAGCCGTGGCGCGTGCACGACCGCGACCCGAGCTTCATCAACCTCCAAGCGATGCCGCACATGGTGCGCGGAGGTTTGATCGCCGACGTGATCGCTTCCGTGGCGAGCATCGACCCGGTCATGGGAGGGGTCGATCGGTGACGGACATCCAAGGGCGCTGGATGGACACGCCGCTCATGGGGAAGGCGCACGAGCACGTCGACGCGCCGCCGCTCTCGCAGCGGTTCCACGAGGAAGCGCGCAAGCTGATCGCGCGCTATCCGGCCGGCCAGTCACGGAGCGCGCTGCTGCCGATGCTGTACCTCGCACAAGCAGAGCAGGGCTTCGTGTCACCGGCGGCGATGCGCGAGATCGGCGATCTGCTCGGTCTCACGCGCGCGCAGGTCGGCGCTGTGGCGACCTTCTACACGATGTTCAAACGAGACCCGCAAGGGAAGTGGCTCGTGAGCGTGTGCACGCATCCTTCGTGCGCGCTTGCCGGCGGGAAGCAGCTGCAGGAACGACTCGAGCAAGAGCTCGGTATCGCGTGCGGCGAAACCGCCGGCGATGTGTCGCTCGAAGAGGTCGAGTGCCTCTGCGCGTGCGACGGTGCTCCGGTGTTCAGCATCAACTACGAGAACTACGAACGCATGACCGTCGACGACGCGGTCGACCTCGTGAAGAAGTTGCATCAGGGCGAGCAGCCTCCGCCGGGCGCGCGCGGCGAGGTCCCGCAGGAGTTCGGCCCCGTCAACCACCGGCTGTCGGGTGCGGAGGCGCCGCGCTGATGAGCACCTCGACGCTGCAGCAAACGAAGGTCGTCACCCAGCGGTTCGACGCCCCCGACGGCGCGACCCTCGACGGCTATCGCAAGACCGGCGGGTACGAGGCATTGAAGAAGGCGCTGTCGATGACGCCCGACCAGATCATCGACATCGTGAAGACCTCGGGGCTGCGCGGCCGCGGCGGTGCCGGCTTCCCGACGGGCACGAAGTGGAGCTTCATCCCGAAGGACATCCGGCCGAGCTACCTCGTCTGCAACGCCGACGAAGGCGAGCCGGGGACGTTCAAGGACCGCGAGCTGATAGAGCGCGACCCACACCAGCTGATCGAAGGCATGGCGATCGGCGCCTACTCCATCGGCTCCAACGAGATGTATATCTTCTGCCGCGGAGAATTCGCGTATGCCGCGCGGCAGCTCGAGCGCGCTGCGGCCGAGGCGTACCAAGCCGGGATACTCGGCAAGAACATCATGGGCTCCGGCTACGACCTCGACCTGATCATCCATCGGGGCGCCGGCGCGTATATCTGCGGCGAAGAGACCGCGCTCCTCGAAGCGATCGAAGGACGCCGTGGACAGCCGCGCTTGCGTCCGCCGTTCCCCGCGACGCACGGTCTGTTCGCCAAGCCGACCGTCGTGAACAACGTCGAGACGTTCGCGTGCGTCCCTCACATCATCAACAACGGCGCAGACTGGTTCAAGGGATTCGGCACCGAGAAGTCGCCCGGCACGAAGGTGTTCTGTCTCTCCGGCGACGTCGAGCGGCCCGGCAACTACGAGGTCCCCTTCGGCACGCCCGCCCGCGAGCTGATCGAAGGTTTCGCCGGGGGTGTGAAGGGCGGGAAGAAGCTCAAGGCATTCACGCCGGGCGGCGCATCCTCGACCCAGTTCTTCGGTCCCGACAAGCTCGACACGAACATGGACTGGGAGTCCGTGATGGCGGCGGGCTCGCTGCTCGGAACGGGCGCGATCATCGTCTTCGCCGAAGACGTGTGCATGATCCGAGCAGCCCTTCGCTATACGCGCTTCTACGCGCACGAGTCGTGCGGGAAGTGCACGCCATGCCGCGAGGGCACGTACTGGATGGTGAACACGCTCGAGAGGTTCGAGAACGGCGGGGGCCGGATGGAAGACCTGCCGATCATGGACGACGTCGCAGGCAACATCATGGGACGCTCCTTCTGCGCGCTCGGCGACTTCTCTATCGCGCCGGTGACGTCGACGATCAAGCTCTTCCCGAACGAGTACAAGGATCACATCGAGAAGGGCGGGTGCCCCTTTGACCGCTGAGCAAGCGCCGGTCAACGTGACGATCGACGGCGTCGACGTCGCGGTCCCCGCTGGGACGCTCATCATCCGTGCCGCGGAGGAGATCGGGAAGTACATCCCGCGATTCTGCGACCACCCGCTCCTGGATCCGCTCGGAGCGTGCCGCCAGTGTCTCGTCGAGGTCGAGGGTCAGCGGAAGCCGCTGACGGCGTGCACCACGCCGGTGGCTGAAGGCATGGTCGTGAAGACGGAGTTCGCGAGCGATCTCGCCCGCGAGGGCCAGGAAGGCGTGCTCGAGTTCCTGTTGATCAACCACCCGCTCGACTGCCCGATGTGCGACAAGGGCGGGGAGTGCCCGCTCCAGGATCAGGCGCTAGCGTACGGCCCCGGCGGCTCGCGCTACATCGACCCGAAGCGGCGCTTCACGAAGCCGGTGCCCATCAGCCCGTTGGTGAAGCTCGACCGGGAGCGATGCGTGCTGTGCGCGCGCTGCACGCGATTCAGCGACCAGATCGCCGGTGACCCGTTCATCGAGCTGTTCGAGCGCGGTGCGCTGGAGCAGGTGGCGATCTTCGAAGACGAGCCGTACGAGAGCATCTTCAGCGGCAACGTGATCCAGATCTGCCCGGTCGGCGCTCTCACGTCGTCGACGTTCCGGTTCCGCGCGCGACCGTTCGACATGACGAGCGCCGATTCGACGTGCAACCGCTGTGCGAGCGGCTGCCGGATCACGGCGCAGATGCGCCGCGGCGAGCTCGTGCGGGTGCTCGCGAAGGACGACCGCGAGGTCAACGACGAGTGGATGTGCGACAAGGGCCGGTTCGGTTACCAGTACGCGCAGCGGCCTGAGCGCGTCGTAGAGCCGCTCGTCCGGAAGAACGGCGACTTCGTCGCAGTGTCCTGGGCAGAGGCCATCGAGGTCGTCGCCGGGAAGATCACGGCCGCGCGCGAAGCCGGCAAGGCCTCTGCGGTACTGGCCGGCCAGCAGCTGATCGACGAAGACGCGTACGCGCTGTCGCGGTTCGCGCGGACGGTCCTGGCAACGAACGACGTCGATGCGCGCAGGTCGATCGGCGGGGAAGATGAAGACGGCGTGCTCGCCGCGATCCCGAAGACGATCACGGCGACGAATCAAGACATCGACTCGGCCAAGCTGGTCGTGACGATCGGCGTCGACCTGCACGAGGAATCGCCGATCGTCTTCTTGCGCGTGCGCAAGGCCGCACGTAAGGGCGTCGCCGTGCGGGAGATCGGCGCGCGCCGTTCGGCGGGCCGGGTGAAGGGCGCGACGTGGACGCAATGCAGGCCGGGTGCAGAGGCGGCGCTCCTTGCCGGCGTTGCGCGCGCGCTGGAGTCGCGTGGGAACAGCGGCTTAGACCCGTTCACGCGCGCGGCGATGCAAGGTGTCGAGGCGACGCCCGAGGCGCAGGAGATCGCCGCTGCGTTGCAAGGCGTGCACGGCTCGGTCGTGGTTCTCGCCGGCGAGCAGCTTGCCGCGATCCCCGGCGCCCTCGGGCTCGCGTGGAACATCACCGCGGCGGTCGGAGGCAAGTTCGGCTGGATCCCGCGCAAAGCCGGTGCGCGTGGCGCGGCATGGGCCGGGTTGCACCCCGCCTTGCTTCCAGGCGGCCGCTCGGTCGAGAACGACGACGATCGCGCGGCATTCGGCGAGGTCTGGGGGATCGACCCGCCGTCGAAGCGCGGCCGCGATGCGCACGCCATCCTGCAGGGCGCGTCGGGCCTCGGTGTGCTGCTCCTCGCGGGCGTCGATCCCGCAACGGACTTCGAAGACCGCGAGCTCGCCGCGCGCGCTCTCGACGACGCTCCGTTCGTCGTGACCCTGGATCTGTTCCTTACCGAGTCATCGAAACGCGCCGACGTCGTTCTGCCGGCGGCGGCTGTCTACGAGCGCAACGGCACCATCCTCAACTGGGAAGGGCGGCCGCAACCCGTGCGCGCGGCGGTGCCTCCGGCCGGGCTCGCTCAGTCCGACTACGAGATCATCGCGCAGATCGCGGTCGAAGCCGGTGTCGAGTTCCCTCAGACGCTCGAAGCGCTCCACAAAGAGATCAAAGCCTTACTCGGTACGCCGAGTGCGGCGCGCCCGGTCACAGTCGGGAAGATCGAGACTCCTGCTCCCGGCGGTCTGGCTCTCGCCACGGGCAGGCCGCTCATCGACGGCGGAACGATGATGCTGGGCGCCGATGCGCTCGCTCAGACCACTGCTCCTCTCCGCATCGAGATCCACCCCGACGACGCGCGCGGCTTGGCGGACGGCGACGAGGTTTCCGTTCGAACCACCGCGGGTGAAGCGCGTGGCCCTGTTCGCCTGACCGATGCGGTCGCGCGCGGCGTGGTGTTCGTTCCCGCTCATCCCGGATTCAGCGGACGGAGCGGCGAGACCGCGATGGTCGAAAAGGCGGAGAGCTGATGGACGGGCTCGGCATCATCATCGACGCGATCAAGGTTCTCGTTGCGTTCGGCTTCCTGCTCGTCAGCGTGATGTTCACGATCTGGGCCGAGAGGCGTGTAGTCGCCATCATGCAGCAGCGGATCGGCCCGAACCGCGTGGGACCGTTCGGATTGCTGCAGGCTCTCGCCGACGGTATCAAGCTGTTCTTCAAGGAAGACATCCGTCCGGCCGGTGTCGACGGGATGACGTACATGCTCGCGCCACTGGCGGCGATGATCCCCGCGTTCATGTCGTTCGCGATCGTTCCGGTTGGTCAGGACTTCCGGATCGGCCACCGCGTGATCACGCTGCAGCTCAGCGACCTCAACGTCGGGATCCTGTTCTTCCTCGCGATGGGAAGCTTGATGGTTTACGGCGTCGTGCTCGCTGGATGGTCGAGCGGCAGCGTGTACCCGCTGCTTGGCGGCGTGCGCTCGAGCGCGCAGATGATCTCGTACGAGGTTGGGATGGGCCTGTCAGTGATCGCCGTTGTGATGTACGCGGGAACGCTGTCGCCGCGAGGCATCGTGAACGCGCAAGCGGGCACGTGGGGGCACATCATCCCGCACTGGTTCATCTTCGCCCAGTTACCGGCCTTCCTTGTGTTCATGGTCGCCGGGCTCGCGGAGACCAACCGCGCGCCGTTCGACCTTCCCGAAGCCGAGACGGAGCTCGTCGCCGGTTTCCACACCGAGTACTCGGGGATCAAGTTCGCGATGTTCTTCCTCGCCGAGTACCTGCACGTCATCACGACCTCGGCCATCGCGGTGACGCTGTTCCTCGGCGGGTGGCGCGGCCCGATCATCCCGTTCGTCCGCCCGATCTGGCCCGTGATCTGGTTCATGGTCAAGCTCGGCGTGATGGTGTTCCTGTTCATATGGGTGCGCGCGACGCTGCCCCGGTTCCGTTACGACAAGCTGATGCGCTTCGGTTGGAAGATCCTGATCCCGGTTTCGGTCGTCTGGGTGATGGTCACCGCCGTGATGGTTGTGCTGCCGCAGTACGTGAGCCGCACGACCCTGGCCGCTTCGGTGGGATTGATCTTCGCCGTCCTGTTCCTTTGGTGGGCCGCGTGGTTCACGTTCCGCGCGCGCGGCACGCTGAACCCCTCGAAGCTGCTGCCCATGCCGAGGAGGTTCCGTGGCGCTCGTTGAGATCCTGAGAGGGCTCTCCGTTACCGCGCGGAACATGCTCCGTCGCCCGGTGACGACGCAGTACCCCGAAGTGAAGAAGCCGACGTCGCCGCGCTACCACGGCCGGCACCTGTTGAACCGCTACGAGGACGGTCTCGAGAAGTGCATCGGCTGCGAGCTGTGCGCGTGGGCCTGCCCGGCCGACGCGATATTCGTGCAAGGCGCCGACAACACGCCGAGCGCGCGCTACTCGCCCGGCGAGCGCTACGCGGTCGACTACCAGATCAGCTACGCGCGCTGCATCTTCTGCGGCTTGTGCATCGAGGCATGCCCGACGCGCGCGCTCACGATGACGACCGAGTACGAGCTCTCACGGCCGTCGCGCGAAGCGCTCGTGTTCACCAAGGAGATGCTGCTCGCTTCACTCCCGCCCGGAGCGAAGGCGGCGCCGCACACGGACGAGGAAGTGCGCGCGCGCGGAATCAACTATTACGGCGGACCGCAGGCGACGCCGGTTCTATCGTCGGCGGAGGCTGCTCGACTGGACGAGGAACATCCCGGCGCAGCACGCCGGTCGCACTAGGAAAGGAAAGGAGGGGGAGGCTGTGGAACGGGTCGTGTTCTTCATCGCCACGCTCGGCGCGATCGGGAGCGCGGGTTGGATGATCCTTGGCGAGAACACTGTTCACAGCGCGATCGCCCTCGTCGCCAATTTCTTCATGCTGGCCGTGTTCTACGTTCTCCTTGAAGCGCACTTTCTCGCCATCGTCCAGATCATCGTGTACGCGGGCGCGATCATGGTGCTCTTCTTGTTCGTGATCATGCTGCTCGGCGTCGATCGGAAGGATCGGTACCGTGAGACGATCCCGTTCCAACTCCCACTTGCGGTGCTCTTCGTTTCCGGGCTTCTCGCCGTTCTGATCTACACCATCCGAGCAGCCTTCGATAAGACGACGTTCGCCGGTTTGTCGCAGGCGAACGCGTCTGGCAACACCCAAGGGCTCGGCCGTCTGCTCTTCACCCACTATCTCTTCCCATTCGAGGTCACATCCCTCCTGCTGATCGTTGCAGCGATCGGGGCGATGGTTATCGGCAAGCGACGCGCGCCGGCCGAGACGGAACCGGAAGACGAGGACGCCTGATGGCGCCGGGCGCGTACCTCATCGTCGGCGCGATCCTGTTCTCGATCGGCACGCTCGGCGTACTTATGCGGCGAAACGCACTGATCATCTTCATGTCGATCGAGTTGATGCTGAACGCGGTCAACCTCACGTTCATCACGTTCGCGCGCATGAGCGGGACGCTCGACGGTCAGGTGCTGGCATTCTTCGTGATCGCCGTCGCCGCGGCCGAAGTGGTCGTGGGGCTTGCGATCATCGTGGCGATATTCCGGCGCAAGCAGTCGGCCTCGGTCGACGACGCGAGGCTCTTTAAGTGGTAGCGGCCGTGCCGTCGATCGTCCGTACCGATTGGCTGGTGCTGCTGTTCCCGGCGGCCGGCTCGATCGTTCTGATGCTCTGGGGCCAGCGCATGAAGCGCGCGGCCGGCCCGATCGCGACGTTGATGATGACGGCGTCGTTCGTCGTGTCGGGGATCACGTTCTTCCGCATCGTGGGAAGGCCCGCGGAGAGCCGCTCGTTCGTGCACACGATTTACACGTTCTTCCATGCCGGTGGTTTCAACGTGAACGTGGACTATCGGATCGATCCGCTGTCGATCACGATGATGCTCGTCGTCACCGGCGTGGGCACGCTGATCCATCTCTACTCGATCGGATACATGCGCGGTGATCCGCGCGAGGGGCGTTACTTCCAGTACTTGAACCTGTTCGCGTTCTCGATGCTGCTGCTCGTTATGGCGAACAACTTCCTGATCATGTTCGTCGGCTGGGAGCTTGTCGGGCTTTGCTCCTATCTGCTGATCGGCTTCTGGTTCGATCGCGAGGAAGCAGCTTCCGCGGCGAAGAAGGCCTTTATCACGAACCGCGTCGGCGATTTCTCATTCGTCATCGGCTTGTTCCTGATCTTCGTGCACTTCCATACGTTGGATTTCGGCGCGGTATTTTCGAGCGCGCCGGGCCTGATCACTGCCGGAACCGCGACTGCGATCGGACTCTTGCTGTTCGGCGGCGCGGCAGGCAAGAGCGCGCAGATCCCGCTGTACGTCTGGCTGCCCGACGCGATGATGGGTCCGACGCCGGTCAGCGCGCTGATCCACGCTGCCACGATGGTGACCGCCGGCGTGTACATGGTTGCGCGCGCGCATGTGATCTACGACCTCGGCCACAGCGCCGCCGTTGTGGTTGCGTCCATCGGCGCGGCGACGATGCTGATGGCAGGGTTGATCGCGATCGCGCAGGACGACATCAAGCGCGTGCTCGCCTACTCGACGATCTCGCAGCTCGGTTACATGTTCATCGGCGTCGGTTCGGGCGCATACGTCGCCGGCATGTTCCATCTCGTCACGCACGCATTCTTCAAGGCGTTGCTGTTCCTCGCCGCAGGCAGCGTTCTGCACGCGCTCCACGACCGCGGGGACATCACGAAGATGGGCGGGCTCTGGCGGAAGATCCCCTGGACGGCATTTGTCTTTGTGCTCGGCTGGCTTGCGATCATCGCTTTCCCCGGCACATCTGGGTTCTTCTCGAAGGACCAGGTCCTCGAAGGCGCGTACGGCGCGGGTCACACGACGATCTGGATCATCGGTGTCATCGGCGCTGCGATCACCGGGTTCTACATGACGCGCCTGCTGTGGCTGGCGTTCTTCGGCAAGAGCCGCGACACGGAAGATCAACACCCGCACGAGTCGCCGGTCTCGATGATCTTCCCGATGGTGCTCCTCGCAATCGCGGCGATCATCGGCGGCTTCCTGATCAACGGGAACGGCGAGGGCGGCCGTCTGGCGCACTTCCTCGACCCGTCGGTTCAGCCGGTCTCGGCAGCCGCCGTGTCGGGCCACATAGAGCCCGCTCACGCCCTCAGTCTGATGCCTCATCGCGACGGCGGCTTGTCGGCCGGCGCGCTCTCCGGCATCGCGACGGCCGCGGGCCTCGGGGGCGCCGCCGTCGCGTTCGGCTTGTACGCAACCGGCGCGTGGGACTGGGAGCGCCGCCGGCAGAACCCAGGGCTTGCATGGCGCGCGCTTCGTAACAAGTTCTTCGTCGACGACGTGTACCAGTTCCTCTTCACGAGCGTCGGCATGCTGGCCGCGACGGCGCTCGCTTTCGTCGTTGATGCGAAGGTCATCGACGGGGCCGTCAACGAGCTCGGCACGGTAACGACCAAGGTCGCTGCCGCGGGCCGCCGGCTCCAGACCGGATTCGTGCGCTCGTACGCGCTCGGGATCCTCGGCGGCGGCGTGCTGCTGATCGCCTTCTTCGTCGCGAGGGCGGTTCGCTGATGGCGTGGCTCAGCTGGGTTCTCTGGACGCCGCTCGCCGGCGCCGTTGTCCTCGCCGTCTTCCCGAACAGCAGGCCGGCCCTGATCCGCGGGTGGACGCTGTTCGCATCGATCGTCGCCTTCGCGTTCTCGCTCGGCATGCTCGCCAGCTTCCACACCGGCCAAGCCGGGATGCAGATGGTCGAGCAGCATCGCTGGATCCCGGCATTCGGTGCGACTTACAAGCTTGGTGTCGATGGCATCAGTTTGTTCCTGGTGCTCCTGACAACGTTCTTGATCCCGATCTGCGTCCTCGCGTCCTGGAAGGTCGACAAGAGCCCCAAGCTCTTCATGGGCTTGCTGCTCGCGCTCGAGACCGCCGTGGTCGGCGTCTTCCTCGCCGGGGACCTGCTCCTCTTCTATGTGTTCTGGGAAGGGATGCTCGTCCCGATGTACTTCCTCATCGGGTACTGGGGCTACGAGCGTCGCATCTATGCCGCCGTGAAGTTCTTCATCTACACGCTGCTCGGCGGCTTGCTGATGTTCGCCGGGATCTTGGTGCTGGCGTTCCACGCCTCGGGCCAGCTCCACCACTTCACGTTCGACCTGGCACAGATCCAAAGCGTGCACCTCAGCGTGGCACTGCAGCGGTGGTTGTTCTTGGCGTTCTTCGCCGCGTTCGCGATCAAGGTGCCGCTGTTCCCCGTCCATACGTGGTTACCCGATGCGCACACCGAAGCGCCGACGGCGGGCAGCGTGATCCTGGCCGGCGTGCTGCTGAAGCTCGGTGCATACGGGTTCCTGCGTTACGCGGTGTCACTGTTCCCGCACGCGGCGAAGGAGTTCGCGCCCTGGGTGGTCACGTTGGCGTTGATCGGGATCATCTATGGCGCGCTCGTTGCGACGGTCCAACGCGACTTGAAACGTCTCGTCGCATACTCGAGCGTCGCGCACCTCGGTTTCGTGGTCCTCGGCATCTTCGCGTTCAGTTTGACGAGCTTGCAGGGCGCCAGCTTGCAGATGATCAGCCACGGGGTCTCAACCGGCGGGCTCTTCTTATTGGTCGGCATGTTGTACGAGCGGCGTCACACAAGGCTCATCGAAGACTTCGGCGGCCTTGGCGCGATCATGCCGATCTTCGGTGGCATCTTCCTCATCGTCACGCTTTCGTCGCTCGGGCTGCCGGGCCTGAACGGGTTCGTCGGTGAGTTCCTGGTGTTGATCGGGTCGTTCACCGCGCATCGGTTGTGGTCTGTGATCGGCGCGCTCGGCGTGATCCTTGCGGCCGTCTACCTGCTGTGGGCGTACCAGCGCGTCTGGCACGGGCCGGTCGTGAAGGAAGAGAACAAGCACATCCTCGACCTCGACCGCCGCGAGAAGCTGGTCATCGCGCCGATCCTGGCGATGATCGTGTTGATCGGTGTGTATCCGAAGCCGTTCCTCGACCGGATGGGACCCTCGCTGTCGACCGTCGTGCAACGCGTGCAGCAGGCCAACACGACGTCCACGTTGTCGTTGGGAGGCAAGTAGTGCCGATCACGCAGGCTCCCGCGATCGCGTGGCGCGCGATCGGCCCGGCGCTTGCGTTGAGCGGCGGTGCCGTCGTCACGTTGATGGCGGGGGCGATCTATCGCCGCATCAACCGCGGCGTACTCGCCGGGATGACGCTGGCGACGATCGGTGCCGCGTCGTACCTCACGTTCATCTTGGCGGGGAAGAAGATCGTCGGCATGCAGGGGATGGTCGCGGTCGACGGCGTGAGCACATTCACCACGATGATCCTGCTGTTCACCGTCACGATCGTGACCCTGATGTCGTACAGCTACCTCAGCGAGCGGCACATCCACCGATTCGAGTACTACCCGCTGCTGTTGCTGGCGACGGCGGGGATGGTGCTGCTGGCATCGGCGAACGACTTGATCCTCGTCTTCATCTCGCTGGAGGTCCTGTCGCTCGCGCTGTACGTCCTGGTCGGTCTGGCGCGCCGCGACGCAGGCGCGCAGGAGGCCTCGCTGAAGTACTTCCTGCTCGGAGCGTTCTCGAGCGCCATCCTCCTGTACGGCATAGCGCTTGCGTTCGGCGCGACGGGCACGACGAACATCGCGAAGATCGCCGGCCTGTCGGGAGCGCCCTCGACCGACTCTCGCTTGATGTTCGCCGCCGCAGCGTTGCTGGCCGTCGGCTTCGCGTTCAAGATCGCCGTGGTCCCGTTCCACTCGTGGACCCCCGATGTGTACCAGGGGGCTCCAACCTCGGTGACCGGGTTCATGGCCGCCGGAACGAAGGCGGCGGGCTTCGCCGTCTTGCTGCGCGTGTTCCTCGTCGCGCTCGGCCCTCTGCAGTGGGACTGGCGTCCGGCGCTGTGGCTGATTGCCATCGTGACGATGGTGGTCGGATCGCTCTTGGCGATCGTGCAGTCGGACGTGAAGCGGCTGCTCGCG
Source organism: Actinomycetota bacterium (assembly GCA_035307625.1). GTDB lineage: Bacteria > Actinomycetota > AC-67 > AC-67 > AC-67 > AC-67. The sequence goes on along the minus strand of DATGHY010000358.1, from coordinate 1,442 downwards.
TATTCGTCGATCGCGCACGCCGGTTTCGTGTTGGTCGGTGTTATCGCGGCGACTGCGAACGGGATCGCCGGTTCGCTTTTCTACTTGCTGGTGTACGCGGCGATGACGCTGGGCGCGTTCGCCGTCGTGACGCTGTCGGCGCCGAAGGGGAAAGAGCGGCTCGAGATGGCGTCCTGGGTCGGGGTTGGGCAACGCCATCCAGTCTTCGCCGGCGCGATGACGCTGTTCTTGCTGTCGCTCGCCGGGATCCCGCCGACGGCCGGATTCATGGCGAAGTTCTTCGTGTTCCAAGCGGCCGTGCAAGCGGGCGAGACCGGCTTGGTCATCGCAGGCGTGCTCGCAAGTGTTATCGCAGCGTTCTTCTACCTGCGGCTGATCGTGCTGATGTGGCTGCAGGACCCGACCGGCGAGCCCGGCGTGCTCGGGCTGACGCCGACCGGTTCCCTCGTCGTCGCGATCACCGCGGGAGCGACGCTCGTACTCGGCGTGTATCCCGAAGCGATCATGCATATCGCGCGCACGGCCGCCTTCTTCACCGGGTAGGCTTCGCCCATGGCGTCCCTGCGCGATCCGGTTGCGCTCCTCGAGCTGGACATCCGCGCCGACCTCGAGCGCGTCGAAGCGGTTCTGCACGAAACGATCACGAGCGATCAAACGATGGTGCACGAAGCCGCGCGCTACCTGATCGACGCGGGCGGCAAGCGATTCCGACCGATGTTGACGTTGCTCGCCGGGTACACGGGCGATCCGAAGGACGAGCGGCTGATCTCCTGCGCCGCGGCGATCGAGCTGACGCATCTCGCGACGCTGTACCACGACGACGTCATCGACGAGACGACGATGCGCCGTGGCGTTCCGACGGTGAACGTGCGGTACGGGAACAGCGTCGCGGTGCTGACGGGAGACTTCTTGTTGGCGCGCGCATCCGGCCTTGCGGCGGATCTGGGCCCATACGTGTCCAGGCGCCTCGCCGACACGATCGCGGAGCTTTGCGAGGGCCAGATCATGGAGACGGGTGCTGCAGGCTCGTTCGACATCGGGGCCGAGCACTACCTCGACGTGATCGGACGCAAGACCGCGTCGCTGATCGCGACGTCGTGTCACCTCGGCGCCTGGCTGGCCGGCGCCCCGCCGAAGATCGTCGAGGCGATCACGACCTACGGCGTCGCGCTCGGGATGGCGTTCCAGCTATCGGACGACATCCTCGATGTGACCGGCGAGGAGCAAGAGTCGGGGAAGACACCGGGCACCGACCTCCGCGAAGGCGTCCTAACGCTGCCGGCGCTGGAAACGCTGGCCGGCAAGGCCCCCGGCGGTGACGACCTGCGGCGCGCGCTCGAAGCGAAGGACGCCGACGCCGCGCTGACCATCCTGCGCGAGAACGGCAGCGTTGAGCGTGCGCGCGCCGCCGTCGAAGACTGGCAGGGACGTGCGCGGGCTGC
>DATGHY010000357.1:0-5017 GCA_035307625.1 Actinomycetota bacterium | reverse complement strand
CGAGCGGGGCCGGGTCGTCGAACGGCACGAGGCGTCCGGCGCCCGACGCGAGCATGTCCTGCGCGTACCAGTACGGCGTCGAGACGACGGCGCAGCCGGCCGCGATCGCGAAGGTCAGCGCGCCGGACGCGATCTGCTCGCGATTCCGGTACGGGGTGACGAACACGTCGGTCTCCGCAAGAAGGTCCGAAAGGTCGTCGATCGAGAGAAAGCGGTCGTCGAACTCGACGTGCTCGCCGAGTTCGAGCTCGAGCACGCGCCGCTCGAGCATGAGGCGGTACCGCTCGCCCTCCCGGTGTGCGACATCGGGATGCGTGCGACCCGCGATCACGTAGACCGTCTCGGGGTGGCGCGCCACGATCGCCGGCAACGCCTCGATCGCCGTCTCAAGGCCCTTTCCGGGCGAGATCAACCCGAACGTCGACAGGGTGACGCGCTCAGGTGTACGCGGAGCGGCCGCATTCGTGGCCGCGCGCGCTGTGAGGCGCGCCGGTGCACCGTGCGGGACGACGCGGATCTTCTCCTCTGGGCAAGCGCCGCACTCCATCAGCATCTGCTCGGCGGTGTCGGTCATCACGATCACGAGCTCGGCTCGCTCGCAGAGCTCCGAGAGGACGGAAAGCTGATTCGGCGTCGGCTCCGAGAGCACCGTGTGCAACGTCAGAACGAGTGGCTGCGCCAGCTCCTTCGCAAAGGAGAGCACGTACTCGCCGTCGAGGCCGCCGAAGATACCGTACTCGTGTTGCAGGAGAACGGCGTCGACGTCGAGTCGGCTGAGCATCCGAGCCGCCCGCACGTAGTCGCCGCGCACCGATTGTCCGATCGTCGACAGCGCGCCGCGCCGCTGGGGACGCGACGGCTCGTTCACGACCGCGACGAAGTCGACGCGCTCGATGCCGTCGACTCCGAGCAGCGTCGAGCGCACGTCCGCGGCGAAGGTGCCGATGCCGCACGCCCGCGGTGGGTACGTCGAGACGATTGCGGTGCGCACGTCGCCTACCTGCCGCGCACGCGCACCGGCAGCATCCGCTGCGGGGCGCCCAGCTTTCCGCGCTCTTCCATGCGCTTGCCGAACGTGGCGTTCGTCGCTGCGCGCAGCCGTGCGAGGGCTCGCCTCAGGCTCTTCTTCACGATGTCGCTCCCTGTTCGTGACTCCCCGAAGCAGCAAGCGGCGGGCTCGTGCGGGAGTCGCAACACGTGGACGCTTCCCCCACGGTAGCGCAAGGGGTCGTTTTACGCGGCGATAATCGGGTTATGCTTACAAAGCGCGCATATCGTGCGCGAGGCCGCCGGGGCTCGAGGTCCTCTCCGACTTTTCTTCTCTCCTCGAGATCTGGAGCCCAACATTGCGATCCTCGTTTCTCAATCGCCGTGCGCTGATCGGAATCGCCTTCTCTGCGCTGACGATAGTCGCCTGCGTCCTCGTCGGACGGCGACTGACGCATTCGAGCTGGCCGCTCGCTCACGCGAGGGCGCTCCTCGTCGCGATCGCCGTCACGTGTTACTTCGTGAGCTTCGTCGTCCGCGCGCGCGGCTGGCATCGACTCTTTCCGCAAGATCATCGACCCGACCAGGCACGGTGTCTCGCATCGGTCGGCGCCGCCGCCGCGAGCGGTGCGGTGCTGCCGTTCCGCCTCGACTATCTCGTCAAGGTCGGCATGCTGCGCAAGCTTTCCGGCATCAGGATCGGGCTGGAGGCGATCGCGCTGTCGATCATCTCGCTCGGAATGATCGACGCGGTCGCGATGCTGCCCCTGTCGATCTCGGCGACCGCAATCGGAACGGCGAACTTCCGCGGCCCACTCCTCATCGTCGTCACCTTCGGCCTCGGCTGTTGCGCGTTGCTCGCGGCGAGCGCGCGCATCGTGCAACTGCCGTTACTCCGTCGCAGCCGCCGCCTGCGAAAGGTGTCCGATCACGTGGCGATGCACCGGGCACCGGGCGGACGGCGCAACGCGGTCATTGCCGGTGCGTACCTTTTCACGTGCTGGACGACACGCGCGCTCGGGAGCGCTCTTCTGCTGACCGCGCTCGGCTTCCGGTTCTCGCCTTCGACGACGCTGTGCGTGCTCTGCCTGAGCGCCGCGGCGGGCGTCATCCCGATCACGGCCGGCGGCGGAGCCGTGAACCTGGGCGCCACGGCCGGGATCCTCCTCGCGCTCGGTGTCGGGAAGGACATCGCCGTCAACTTCTCGCTCGCCTCCGGATTGCTGCTGATCACGAGCGCCAGCGCGGCCGGGCTCGCGGGCCTCACCCTCTCGGTCGCAGCACGCGGCATGGCACGTAAGCGTTCCCCGCTCCTGCCCACCTAGCGCATGTCTAGAGAGGGCAGCTACGGTCCCGGGACGATGTCTGTCTCTCCCGCTGCGAACGGACACCAGCGTCGGGTGGCCGTGACGGGGCTCGGCGCCGTCACGCCGCTCGGGCCCGACATCGAGACGACCTGGAGCCGACTGCTGGCGGGCGAGGGAAGCGGCGCGTCGCTGACCGCCTTCGACACGGAGCGCCACCCGGTGACGATCGGCTGCGAGGTGCAGGGCTTCGAGCCTGGGCAATGGCTCGATCGTCGTTCGTTGCATCGGACGGATCGATTCGCGCAGCTCGCGGTCGCAGCGGCGCGCATGGCGGAGGCCGACGCGTCGATCGACGTCAGCAGCGCGCCCGAGCGCGTCGGCGCGTCAATCGCGACGGCGCAAGGCGGGGTGGCGAGTCTCGCTGCCTGTTGTGCCGGCGCCGATGCGGCGCGCATTCATCCGAGCCTCGTGACGTCCTTCATGCCGAACATGGCCGCGGGGTGGGTCTCGATGGAACTGGGAGCCCGCGGCCCCGTGGGGGCGCCGTGCGCGGCGTGCGCCGCTTCGGCCATGGCGATCGGAGAGGGCTACGACGCGATCCGCCTCGGTCGCGCCGACGTGATGTTCTGCGGCGGGAGCGAGGCGGGCATCACGCCAATCGCGATGGCGGGATTCGCCGCGATGCGCGCCTTGTCGCGCCGGAACGCCGATCCGGCTCGGGCCAGCCGGCCCTTCGACGCCGAGCGGGACGGATTCGTCATGGGGGAGGGAGCGGCCGTTCTCGTCCTCGAGGAGTTGGAGCACGCGCGCGCGAGAGGCGCGACCGTCTACGCCGAGCTCGTCGGTTACGGCGTCAGCTCGGATTCCTTCCACATGACGGAGCCGGATCCAGCCGGCGTCGGACAGGCGCGTGCCGTTCGGGCTGCGCTCGCGGACGGCGGTCTCGAGCCGAGCGACGTCGACTACGTGAACGCGCATGCCAGCTCGACGAGCGTCGGCGATGCGACAGAATGGGCGGCCATCAAGCTCGCACTGGGTGAGGACAAGGCGCGGTCGACTCCGGTCTCATCGACCAAGGGCGCGACCGGTCACTGCCTCGGCGCCGCGGGAGCGGTCGAGGCGGCCGTGACCGTGCTCGCGCTCCGTGACGATGCCGTGCCGCCGACGATCAACTACGAGAGCCCCGATCCGGCCTGCGACCTCGACTGCGTGCCGAACACGTCGCGCCGCCTGCCGATTCGGGTGGCGCTCAGCAACAGCTTCGGCTTCGGCGGCCACAACGCGGTTCTCGCCTTTCGAAAGCATCAGGCGACATGACCGAGCGGACCATGAGCCGAGCTCGCATCGCGGCGAACCTCGCCGGGACGACGCTACCCCTGATCGGCCTCGCCGTGGCGATCGCATTGCTCTGGCATCACATGGTGGGGTTCCGCGAGCTGACGATCCTGTTCGTCGGGTACGTGCTCGCCGGTCTCGGGATCACCGTCGGCTACCACCGGCTGTTCACGCACCGTTCGTTTCAGACCTACCGCACCGTGCGATACGCGTTCGCGATCCTCGGTCAGACGGCGGTGGAAGGAAACGTCGTCAGCTGGGTCGCGAACCATCGCAAGCACCACCAGTTCTCCGACCGGAGCGGCGACCCCCATAGCCCACACGCTGACTACGGGGAGGGGTTCGTCGAAGCGCTGAAGGGGCTCTGGCATGCGCACACGGGGTGGCTGTTCGACACAGACGCAGCCGCCTCTCCGAACCGGTACGCCAAGGATCTCGTCGACGACCGCGGCCTGCGCGCCATCAGTCGGCTGTTCGTGCCGATCGTCGTGCTCTCGCTCCTCGTGCCAGGCCTCATCGGCTGGGCGTGGATCGGCGGCTGGTACGGGTTCCTCGCAGGGCTCGTGTGGGGCGGCGCCGTTCGCGTCCTTCTGCTGCACCACGTGACCTGGTCGATCAACTCGATCTGCCATTTCTGGGGGCGCCGGCACTTCGCCGTCCGGGACGAGTCGCGCAACGTCTGGTGGCTGTCCTGGCTCTCGTTCGGCGAGTCGTGGCACAACAACCACCATGCGTTTCCGACCTCTGCCTTCCACGGCCTGCGCGCGGGCGAGATCGATCCGGGCGGCTGGCTGATCGCCACGCTCGAACGCTGCGGGCTCGCGTGGGACGTGGTCAGGATTCCGCCGGACCGGCAGGCAATGAAGGCAGCCGCGCGGCCGGCGTCCGCGCTCGACGCCTAGCGCGCCCTCAAGCCGCAACGCGGCGTTCGGACTTCTGCTCCAATCGCCGGTCACGCGGGACGACGCGCGTGGCAGGGCGGTACGGGGTCGCAGCCGTCGAGGCGAGATCGCCGTCCGCGGGGTGCTGCTCTCCCATCGCAGGAATACGTCCGGGTCTCCTCGGCTTGCGTACGGATCGCTTCGCTTCAGTCATGCGCTGCTCCTCACTCGAGATTCCAAGACCGATCTGCGGGCGTCGCCGCCGGTTCAACGCGATCTTGCGCAGTACGTGCTCCTTTATGGTCGAGGAGGTCAGAACGAGCTGCAGCTCCAACCCGCGACACATGTGGGAGGACTTCGCGCCAGGTCTACTGTGTGAGAACCCGGCAGCTTGCGGCGCAGATCGTTACGGCGCCGTCGCACTGGAGTATAAGGCACCGATGTTTGCGCCGCGATCGACGGATCGCAACGTGTCGCCGCATTCGATCTGCGACGCGTGCGCGTCGT
>DATGHY010000356.1:0-2004 GCA_035307625.1 Actinomycetota bacterium | reverse complement strand
GGGGACTGGTGCTCCGCTCTTGCACATGGACGAAGGCTGGGCGACGGATGTCCGCGCGAAGCTCGTGGGGTACGAGATCGGAGCCGGCGCGTGGATCGGGAAAGCTTTGCGCGAGCAGCCACGCGCGGCCCTGAGGTTCTTGCGCGCACGCATCCGGTTGCAGGGGGCAACGATCGCGCACGCGAAGGCGAACGGCGACGAGTCGCTGTCGAGGAGCGCGTTCGCCGGTGCGCTTACCCGCGGCCTGATCGCGGGTCTGAAGATGAAGCCGTGGAAGGCTGAGCGGGCCGGCCGATGACGCGCATCTCTGTCGTCGTTCCGACCTACCGGCGCGCGCGAAGCCTTCCGGCGCTCATCGACGCGTTCGCATCGCAGACCCTCCCTGCCGGTGACTTCGAGGTCGTCGTCGCCGACGACGCCTCGCCCGACGAGACGCCCGCCGTTCTGAGCGATCTCGCTGCGCGCGCGCGCTTCACGCTGAAGATCGTGCGCAACGCGCGCAACGGCGGCCCTGCATCGGCGCGCAACCTGGGATGGCGGGCGGCCGAAGCGCCGCTCGTCGCGTTCTCAGACGACGACTGCGTTCCATCCCCACAGTGGCTCGAGGCCGGCCTGGCAGCCTTCGAAAGCGGTGCGCCCAGCATCGTTCAAGGCCGCACGCTTCCCGATCCCAGCGTGCCGGAGAAGGCCTGGGCAAAGACGCTCCGGATCGAACGCTTCAGCAATCTGTACGAGTCGTGCAACATCTTCTACCGGAGGGACGTGCTCGAAGCAGCCGCTGGCTTCGACGAGACGATCCGCGTGCCCTTCGGCGAAGACACCGCACTCGGATGGGAGTCTCGGCGCCGTGGAGCGAAGGCCACGTTCGCGCCGGAAGCGATCGTCTATCACTCGGTGACGCACCCGGGGGCTCGTTACTGGTGGAAGTACGCGATGATGCACCGCAACTTCCCGATGCTCGTTCGGCGTTTCCCGGAGATGCGCAAAGAACTTCTGTGGCTGCGACTGTTCATGTGGCGTGACCGCGCGGTCTTCGACACGGCGCTCGCGGGCATCGCAGGGGGCATCGTTTGGACGCCGGCGTTCGCGCTCGTGCTCCCGTACCTCTATCTCAGGGCACCCCGTCGTTTCGAGCGCGAAGAGATCAAGGCTGCATTGTCCAAGACGGCGATGGATCCGGCGATCCTCGCAGGCTTGCTCGTCGGGAGCGTGCGCGAACGAACACTGGTCCTTTAAGAGCGGGACCGGAGTGCTTTAGGAGCTCTACAGGTTCAGCGCGACGCCGTTCTTCACCGGAACGCCGGCCGGCGTCGGCTGGAACGAGTAAACGTCGGTGATCAACCCGAACCGTGGATCAGGGTTCCAGATGAACGCGAGCCAGCTGAGGTTGTGTGCTTCTGCCCACGAGATCACGTTCTGGTTGTACGTAGGACTCGTGTCGTCGGGCCATCCGAACTCGGTAACGGCCACCGGCTGCGTGAGCGAAAGCGGCGTCCACACATCGAGTCGCTGGCCCGGTGGCGCGGGGTTGTACGGGTCGGTATTGCAGTTCCCGTACGGAGGCGGCTGGGTCGGGCACGTGTAGTAATGCGCGGCGTACACGATGTTGTTTCCGTTCAGAAGGTACGCGCTCGACGGCGGCACGTCTGCCCAGTTGTTGCCGCTGACGAAGACGAGGTTCTGAGCCCCCGTTCCGCGTACGGCGTCGTACATCTGTTGCATGCCGGCTGCTCGCCAGACGCCGGAGAAGTCGAAGACGTTGCCGCCGTTGCGCCAGACGTCCCAGCTGATGTCGTGGGGCTCGTTGTAGAGGTCGAATGCGACGAGCGGGTTGTCTTTGAAGCGCGCGGCTGCTTGCTGCCAAAGCGTGATTGCGCGCGGGGCGTCGGCCATCGGTTGCTGTCCCGAACCGCACCAACCGGTGTTCTGCTTGATGTTGAAGTGCAGGTCCAAGATGGCGAGCATGCCGCGACTCGTGATCCTGCTCAACGCCGTCGCGACGTT
>DATGHY010000355.1:0-11452 GCA_035307625.1 Actinomycetota bacterium | reverse complement strand
GCGACGCGCGGTCGCCGACGAGGACGAGGACGCGCTCGACGCGGTGACCGCGTTCGCGCAGGCGATCGAGCGATTCAGCGACCGCCGCCCCGGCAAGCAGTTCGACGATTACCTCGAGGTTCTCGAAGGCGTCGAGTTCGGCCCCGAGCCGTGGCACATGCCGGACGAGCGCAGGCCCGGCGCCGTTCGCTTGCTGACTGCGCACAACTCGGCCGGCACCGAGCACGAAGCCGTGATCGTCGCCGGGTTCGTCGAGGGCGAGTTCCCCGATCCGCGCGACAAGCGCGCGATGCTCGACCTCCGCGACCTTCTCGCGCCCGCATCGCCGTTCGACCGGCAGATGGCGCGCCTCGCGGAGGAGCGGCGGCTCTTCGGCGTCGCGACCAGTCGCGCGCGCCGGCACCTGTTGCTGACGTGCGCGCGCGAGTCGAGCCAGCGCGAGCCGCAAGTGCCATCACCGTTCCTGCACCACCTCGGGCTCGAGTGGGGGACTGCGCCCGCGAGGCCGGAACCGCTGACGCGGGATGAGGCAGAAGCGACGTGGCGACGCACGATGCGCGATGCATCCGTTCCCGAAGCCGAACGGCGCGACGCGCTCGACCACCTCGCGCGCCTCCCCGGCGTCGACACCCAGACCTGGTGGTACGAGCACGCCTGGACCGATCCCGGAACGCCGCTCGTCGCTGAAGACCTGCGTACCAGCTACTCACGGCTGTCCTCGTACGACAACTGCGCGCTGCAGTACCTGTACCAGGTGGAGCTCGGGCTCGATCCCGACACCAGCCACCAGATGCTCGTCGGCACGTGGGTGCACGACATCGTCGACCGGTGCGCGCGCGGTGAGATCGCCGGCACGGTGGAAGCATTGCTCGCGGCCCTGGACGAGCTGTGGGACCCGACCGTGTTCGAGAGCGTCGCGATCGAGCATCGCCGGAAGCTCGACTCGCAAGAGATGCTCCGTCGCTGGCTCGCGAAGGATGGATCGCTCGACACCCTCGCAAGCGAGGTCGCCTTCGAGTTCCCGATCGACGGCGCGACGATGCGTGGCCGCATCGACCGTGTCGTGCGCCTCGGCAACTCCATGGTGCGGCTGATCGACTACAAGACCGGCCGGAACGCGAAGCGGAACGACGAAGCGGAAGAAGACCTCCAGCTTGCGTCGTACTACCTTGCGCTCACGCGGGTCCCGAAGCTGGCGGAGCTGGGCAAGCCGAAGTATCTCGAGCTCGCATACCTCGGCGCGTTCACGCGCGACGGCGGTTTCATGCGTGCGGGCGTCGACCCGACGAAAGACTCCGAGTTCGGCGACAAGGCGCAAGCGCGCCTCGAAGGGTTCGTGGAAGGGATCCGCGCGGAGCGGTTCGCGCCGTCGGCCGGTGCCGACTGCAAGTGGTGCCGCTTCAAGACCCTGTGCCCCGTCTGGCCAGAGGGCGACGAGGTACCGCTGTGACCGCGAGCATGTTCGTCACCGACGCGCCTGTCGAGGTTTACGAAGCGCTCGGCGAACGGTGGCCGACGAAGCAGCAATGGTCTGCGATCAGCGCGCCACTCGAGCCGAGCGTCCTGATCGCAGGCGCCGGCTCCGGCAAGACCGCCGTGATGGCCGCGCGCATCGTGTGGCTCATCGTGAACGGCCACGCGAAGGCGAACGAGATCCTCGGCCTCACATTCACGAACAAAGCCGCGGAGAGCTTGCTCCGGCGGGTGCGCGATGCGATCAGGCCGCTCGGACTGCCGGACGGCGAAGAGCCGACGGTGTCCACCTACCACGCGTTCGCATCGGGGTTGATCGCCGACTACGGCTTGCGCGCCGGCATCGAGCCCGGCGCCGCGTTGCTCAGCGAAGCACAAGCGTGGCAGCTGTGCGCTCAGCTGTACTCCGCGCGCACGTATGAATACATGGAAGCACGCACGCTCTGGCACGTTTCGTACGTCCGGCAGCTGGCCGACGACTGCTCGAACCACTTGGTCGATCCTCGAGAGATCATCGCGTGGGACGAGCAGTTCCTCGAGAAGATCAAGAACTCCGCCGACAAGATCGCCGCCAAGATCGTCGACGCGTCGAGGAAGCGCATAGAGCTGGCCGGCGTCGTCGAGGCGTACCAGCAGGCGAAGGAAGCACGCCGTGTGCTCGACTACGGCGACCAGATCCGTCTCGCCAGCGAGATCGCGCAGGACCCACGCGTGGTGGCCGACTTCCTGTCGCGCTACCGGTTCGCGCTGCTCGACGAGTATCAAGATACGAACATCGCGCAGGCGAAGATGCTGAAGCGGCTGATGCCGGACGGCTACCCGGTGATGGCCGTCGGCGACCCCGACCAGAACATCTATGCGTGGCGCGGCGCGAGCTTGCACAACTTGCTCGCGTTCCCCGAGCAGTTCGTGCAAGGCGACGGCTCGAAAGCGCGCATCTTGCCCCTAGAGGTCAACTTCCGTTCCGGCGCGCGCATCCTGTCTCTGGCGAACGAGCTGATCGACCACGTGTCGCCGCAACGGCGCGCAGCGGACAAGGTTCTGAGGCACTTCCCGGACCTCGGCGACGGCGCTGTTGCCGTCGGCTTGTGGCCCGACCAATCGGCCGAAGCTGCCGGCATCGCCGAGGAGATCGCGCGCGCGCACGCAGATGGCACCACACCGTGGCGCGAGATCGCGATCTTGTGCCGCAAGAAGCGCCTCTTCGGGCCGCTCGTCGAAGAGCTGCGCGCGCGCGACATCCCCTTCGAAGTGATCGGGCTCGGCGGGCTGCTCAGGATGCCGGAAGTCATCGACCTGGTATCGCTGCTCCGCGTGCTCGAAGACCCGATGCGGAACGTTGCGCTCGCACGTTTGCTACGCGGCCCGCGCTGGCGGATCGGCCACCGCGACCTCGCGCTGATCGCACGCCGGGCAGCCGAGAAGAACCGCTCCTTGAAGGAGCAGCTCGGCGACCTCGACGCGCCGGGGGACGTCATCTTCTCGCTCGCCGAAGCGGTCGCGGCCGCCGACGAGGTTGCAGACCTCAGCGACGAGGCCCGCGCGCGCCTCGCGCGCTTCAACGCGACGCTGACCGAGCTTCGCGCGCAGACCCACCTGCCGTTGCCCGAGCTCGCGCAGCGCGCGCTCGACGTGATCGGCATCGTCGCAGAGCTCGATGCGTCGCCCTCGAACGCCGCCCCCGCCGCGCGCCACAACCTCGCCAACTTCCTCGACCGTATCGCCGCGTTCCAGCCGCTCGAAGGCGAACCGACACTCGCAGCCCTGATCGAGTGGCTCGACGCGATCGACGACGCCGACGAAGAGATCGAAGCCGCGCAGCCAACCGAAGAAGACTCCGTGAAGCTGATGACGATCCACCAGGCGAAGGGCCTCGAGTTCGACCTCGTCGTCGTGCCCGGCCTCGCGCGCGGCCGCCGCTCGCAGATCTTCCCAGACATCTCTCGCACGTGGAACGCGTACACGTCGCCGCAGCACATCCCGACCGACCTCCGCGGTGACGCCGAAGTGTTCCCGCGCTTCATGGGCAACCTGTCGCAGTACACGGACGAGCTGAAGGTCCGCCAAGAAGAAGAGGAGCGCCGGCTGTTCTACGTCGTCGTGACGCGCGCGCGGAAACGCCTCGTGTGCACGGCGGCCTACTGGTACTACCCGTCAGGGATGTTCGAAGCCCTCACCGAGCCGCTGGGGCCCAGCGAGTACTGGCAAGAGGTGCGAGACTTCGGTGACGTGGAGGTCATCGTGGAATCGGATGCCCCCGAAGAGAACCCGCTTATCGAACGACGCGCGCAACGCGCGCAAGTCTGGCCGCTGCCGGCGAAACGCGACGCCGATCCGCTGTTCCCCGACGGCATCGCCGCGACCGTCGAGCAGACGCGCGCGCGCACCACCCCAGACGAGTCGCTGTTCCCCCCGATCGAGCCCGTGCCGCCGGCACGGCCGCGCGCGCTCAACGTGACGTCGATCGTGACCTACGCGCAGTGCCCGAAGAAGTTCTACTGGTCGGTCATCCGGCCGTTGCCACGCCAATCGTCGCGCGCGGCGCGCATCGGCACGATCGTTCATTCATGGATCGAGCAGCATGGCAAGGCGCAGGGGAGCCTCCTCGACGAAGCGGAGTTCGAAGAGCGCGGCCCGGAGCTCGACCAGCAGACGCTCGACCGGCTCAAGGGAGCGTTCAGGAAGACCCGCTTCTTCGAGCGGCCGCCGGTGATGGCCGAGCGGCCGATCGCGCTCGTCGTCGGCGATCACATCGTGCAAGGCCGGATGGACGCCGTCTTCGAACGTGAAGGCGGCGGCTGGGAGATCGTCGACTGGAAGAGCGGTCGCGGTCCCGAGGAAGAGGGCGCGGAGCGATGGCAGCTCGACCTGTACGCGCTGGCCGCGCAGGAGATCTGGGGCAAGAAGCCCGAAGAGCTGACGGTCACGTTCGTGTATCTCGGCGACGAGACCGAGCGCTCGTACCCCGCGCGCGCGGCCGAGGAGATCCGGGCAGAGCTTGGAGGCGCGCTCGACAGGATCGCCGGCGGTGCCTTCGCGGCGACGCCGGGGCCCCAGTGCCGCTTCTGCGACTTCAAACGCGACTGTGCCGAGGGCCGCGCCTGGCTCGACGCCAACAGCAACAGCTGATTTCACGCACGTGTTCAACCCGGTAGCCTGTCTCCACCGATGCCTCCTGCGAAGAAGAAGAAGCCGGTTGCGCGCGCGAAGAGCAGCGCGCGCGCGAAGAGCAGCGCGCGCGCGAAGCCGGCGGCGCGCGCCAAGACGACAAGCCGACAGGGCGTCACGAACAAGCCCGCACCCCGCGCGTCCAAGCCGCGAACCCAAGAACGGCCTCGCGTTGGTATCAAGCGTGCCGATGTCGAGCAGCCCGCCCGCCCGATGGCCGTGAGCGAAACGCCGCCGGCCCTTTGGGAGACCGAGGTACAGTCGCTCCTCGAAACGCCGCTTCCACGCCCGGTAGAACCGCCGAAGCCTTCCGCGCCGGTCGTCGACAAGCCGTGGGCGGAAGTTGGTGTCGGTGTCTTCGCGCTGTTGCTCGCGGGGTCGGTCTTCTTGCCGTGGTACCACAACGCGCTCGTGACCATCGGCGGCTGGAGCTCCGGCACGTGGGGGCCGATCATCTTCTTCCTCGCGCTCGCCGCGGTCGCGATCGTTGCGCTCCGTCGCGTGCAGGTTCCGATCGCGTTCCCCGTCGAGGCGCCGCTCGTGGTTGAGGCCATCGGTTGGATCTGCGTCATCGGCCTGATCTTGAAGCGGTACTTCCAGCCCACCGTGTTCGGAACGAAGCTTCCGTCCGACGGGTGGATCTTCGCGTCACTTGCCTGCGCGCTCGGCCTAGCGATCCTTGCCGGCACCGCGTCGTCCAACACCGCGTTCGTCTTGCGCCCGCGGTGGTTCGGCGGCAGACCCGGGTGGATCGGCACCGCAGTGGTCGCCGTCGCGCTCGCCGGTGGGCTTGCCTTGGGGTTCACGAACACGTCGGTTCCGACGGCGGCGCCGGTGAAGCCCGGACCGCAGCCCACTCAGATCCGCGGTCTGCCGAACTGCGCCAAGCGGCTCAACCTCCCGACGCCACAAGGTTTCACTGCATACGTCGGCTACGAGTCCACCACGTGCATCGCGACTTGGTATACGAGCTTCGGCCTCAACCAGGCGTATTCGCGTTACACGGGCGCATTGCGGGCGGCCCATTGGACGGTCACCGATGGCCAGCAGAAGACCGGCGGGAGAACGGCTGCTCTCCGTGGCCCCGCGTGTGGGAACGCGTCGGTCGCCAACGCACCCTTGTCGGGGAAGAATCAAGTCGTCGTCGAAGTCGTTACCTACCCCTGCCAGGCCACACCGTCGAAGTAGCGGTTACGCGTTCGCGCGCGCGAGCGACTTCATCATCTCGCTGCGCGACGCCGGATCCCCGAGGAACGACACGACCAGCTCCGTCGCACCTGCTTCCGCGAATGCGAGCAGCCGGTCGCGCACCCGCGCTTCGTCGCCCACGATAGATACCTGATCCACGAGATCGTCCGGGGTCGCCGCGATCGCACCCGCCTTGTCGCCGCCGAGGAACATCTCCTGCACCTTCTTCGCTTCCTCGACGAAACCGTACCGCTGCACGAGCTGGTTGTAGAAGTTCTTCTCTTTCGACCCCATGCCGCCGATGTAGAACCCGACCACCATGCGCGCGCCGTTCAACCCTTGCTCGGTGTCGCCGACGAACACCGGCGCGAAGGGCGCGACATGGAACGCTCCCCGTTCCGACGAACGCTTCGCCAGCCCAGCTTTGATCGGCGCATCGAACACCGCGCGCGCGTGCTCGGATGAGAACGGGAACGGGAGCCACCCATCGGCCATCTCGGCGGTCATCTCCACGTTCTTCGGACCGAGCGACGCGACGTAGATCGGTATGTCGGCGCGATGCCCCCCGTTGAGCAGCTTCAAGCCTTTGTTGAGCTGATAGACGGGCCCGTCGTGAAGCACCTTCTGCCCCGACCACACGGTGCGCGCGATCTCGATGATCTCTCGCGTGCGTTGCACGGGACGGTCGTAGGGGACACCGTGCCATCCCTCAACGACCTGCGGGCCGCTCGCCCCGATGCCCAAGATCAAGCGCCCGCCCGACATCTGATCCAGCGACGCCGCCGTCGTCGCGAGCAGGGAAGGGGTCCGCGCGTAGATCTGCGCGATGTTGGTCCCCACCTTGATCGTGGACGTCTCGCACGCGATCTGCGTGAGAGTGGTGAACGCGTCGTAGGTGTAGACCTCGCTGCACCAGATGCAGTCGTAGCCGAGGTCCTCCGCTTCGCGCGCCAGCGCGATCAATCCGGCGCGGTCTTGCAGGTCGGTGTAAGGGATCTCGATCCCGATCGGCAGGCCCATGACGGGCCGCAGCCTATCCGAACGAGAGGCTCCCAAAACATCTGAAGATTAGGCTTGACTTATATAAGCAAGCGATGATAGAACCGGGGC
Organism: Actinomycetota bacterium; assembly: GCA_035307625.1. Classification (GTDB taxonomy): domain Bacteria; phylum Actinomycetota; class AC-67; order AC-67; family AC-67; genus AC-67. Next base: position 4,513 of record DATGHY010000355.1, on the reverse strand, counting down.
ATGCACGCATTCGATGTCCTTGGAGACCCGGTCCGCCGGCGCATCTTGGAGCTGCTCGCCGATGGTGAGCGGCCCGCAGGAGACGTCACCGCGATCGTCCAGGCTGAGTTCGGGGTGTCGCAGCCGGCCGTCTCCCAGCATCTCCGCGTGCTCCGCGAGAGCGGGTTCACGAGCGTGCGGCCCGTCGGCGCCCGGCGTCTGTACGCGATCGACTCCGCCCCGTTGCAGGAAGTGGACGACTGGCTCGAACGCTTCCGGCGCAGCTGGGAAGAGAGCTACGAGAAGCTGGATGACGTCCTCGAGGAGCTCAAGGGTAAAGAGCTCAAGAAGAAGGGGAGGAAGAAAGATGGCCGCTAAGACGAACCAACTTAAGGTGTCGCTCCCGACCGACACGACGATCTTGCTCGAGCGTGAATTCGATGCGCCCCGGCACCTCGTCTGGGAAGCGATGACGAAGCCCGAACACGTGAAGCAGTGGTGGGGCCCACGCGGGTACACACTCCCCTCGTGCGAGATCGATCTGCGCGTCGGTGGTGAGTGGCGTTACTTGAGCAGAGCCGAGGACGGGTCCGAGTTCCTCTTCCGCGGCGTCTATCGGGAGATCACGCCGGTCGAGCGGCTGTCCTACACGTGGATCTTCGACTTCGCGCCGTACAACGAGACCGTTGCGATCGAGACCGTCGAGCTGGAAGAGCGTGGTGGCCGAACGTACGCGAAGACGACGATGGAGTGGCCGTCGAAGGAAGCGCGCGACGGGCACGCCAACGCGATGCAGGACGGTGCGGCGCAAACGATGGATCGGCTGGAAGAGCTGCTCGCAACCCTGGTCTGATCACGCGCAAGGCTGCAGCGGGGCGGTCCTATCGGACCGCCCCGCGTTGCTTTCACAGGTTCGAACCGTAAAGTTTCAGGCGATGAAGCGACTTGCCGTCGTCGCGCTTGCCTTTGCGTTCCTCGCGGCGTGCTCGAGCGGATCCCCGAAACCGTCCGCGAGTTCGTCATCTCCGTCCACGTCGGCGTCGGCTTCAACGTCGCCGAGCGCGACGAAGTCGTCGTCCAAGCCACCGGCTGCTTCGGGATGCCGCGTCGGGCCGCAATCCCAGCCGCAAGGCACGATCAATGCCAACTTCGCGACGGCGCTCGCGTTCGCGCCCGACGGACGTCTGTTCTGGACCGAACGGTCCGGCACGGTGCGCGTGTGGCAGAACGGATCCGCGCACACGTTCGCGACGGTGTCCACGGTCACGACCGAACCGGGTGGCTCGTACAGCGAGCGAGGGCTGCTCGGACTGGCGATCAGTCCCACGTTCGCGCGCGACCGCAACGTGTTCGCGTTCTACTCTTCGACGGATTACGAGCATCAGTACGTGATCCGCTGGACCGACTGCGCAGGCCGCGGAACGAACCCGCACATCATCATCACTCTTCCGTCGGGCGGGGATTGCTGTCACAAGGGTGGCCGGATCGCGTTCGGGCCCGACGGGATGCTGTACGTGTCCCTCGGCGACGAGCACACAGCGAGCAGCGCCCAGAACAAGGGCGACGTCCGTGGGAAGCTGTTGCGATTCACGCCAACCGGCCGGCCGGCGCCCGGGAATCCGTTCGGCAACGCTGTGTATGCGTACGGGTTCCGCAACCCGTTCGGGCTCGCGATCTCGTCGTCTGGGCGCATCGCGGTCACCAGCAATGGGCCGACCGGCGACGCCGGCAGCCCGCCGACGGGATATGACACCGTCGTCGATGGCGTCGTACGCGGCGGGGGATACGAGTGGCCGAACTGCTACGGCTACAGCCATCCACTCGGGAGCCACACGTCGTGCGGCGCAGGGCAGCACGGCCCGACATGGAGCAGCGAGAACAGCACCGTTGTGCCGACCGGCGCGTGGTACGTCGACTCTTCTGGGCCGAACGGCTACGCGGGACACCTCGTGTTCTGCACGTACGCCACCGGCATGCTCATCGTCACGGGGCAAGGTTCGGTGAAGAGCGGACCGAACGGGTGCCGCTTAGCGGTGACGCAGGCACCGAACCACGTGATCTATTACTCGGACGCCTCGCATATCTACCGGCTGACTTAGAAGCGGCGCTTCGGTCTGCGGCCGAGCATGCTCTTCTTTCCCTTGCCGCCTCGGTAGACCATGCGCGGAGGATGGATCTTCATACCCGCGTCGGTCAGCTCGGTGTGCAGCTGCAACGCTTGCGCGATGCGGCTCACGTCGCCTCGCTGGTCGGGGAGAACGAGCGTGATGCCGGTCCCGCCGCGACCTGCGCGCGCCGTACGTCCGACGCGGTGGACGTACGCCTTCGCGTCCTCGGGTGGGTCGTAGTTCACGACGTGCGTGATGTGCTCGAGGTCGAGGCCCCGCGCGGCAACGTCGGTCGCGACGAGCACGTCGCGCGCGCCCGATTCGAATCGCGAGAGCGCGCGCTCGCGCGCCGGCTGGCTCATGTCTCCGTGTAACGCTTGAGCCTGGAACCCGTGTGTTTTGAGCGTGTCTGCGAGGCGATCCGCGCCGCGCTTCGTCCTCACGAAGATCAGCGTTAAGCCGCGCTCGGCGGCAAGCTCACGCACGAGGACGTTGATCTTCTCTCCTGGGTCCACCGTGATGAACTTGTGATCTGCTTCGCGAACGAGCGGCCGGTCGTCCACGATCTCGTGACGGACTGGATCGATCGTAAAGCGTGATGCGAGGCGCCCGACCTCACCGTCGAGCGTGGCCGAAAACAACATCGTTTGCCGCTCGGGCGGGAGCATCGCAAGGATCTTGCTCACATCCGGCAAGAACCCCATGTCGAGCATCCTGTCTGCTTCATCGAGAACGGCGATGCGAACGCGATCGAGCTTCACCATCCTGCGGTTGACGAGGTCGATGAGCCGGCCGGGTGTCGCGACGATGACGTCCGCCTTGGCGGCCCGTTTGCCTTGGTCGGCGAGCCCAACGCCGCCGTAAACCGTTGCGACCTTCAGGCCCTTCGGGTCGATGATGCCGCGGAACTCGTCCGCGACCTGTGTCGCGAGCTCGCGTGTGGGGACGAGGATGAGAGCGGTCGGGCTCTTCTGGTCGTGGTCGAGGCGCTCGACGATCGGAACAGCGAAGGCTAACGTCTTGCCGGAACCCGTTCGTGATTTCGCGAGCACGTCGCGTCCTGCGATCGCGTCGGCGAGCACGAGGGCTTGGATCTCGAACGTGCCGTCGATGTTGCGCATCGAGAGTGCGTCGACGACGGCTTTCGAGACTCCGAAGTTGGCGAAGCTCGGTGCGGGCACCGCAACGGGGATCTCTACCTCGATGGCTTCTTCGTCCACATCGCCTCCGGCGCGCGCGGTTGTTTCTTGGGTCATGCGGTGTTTCCTCCTTTGCACAGCAAGAACTGCGCAGGTGAAGTCCGTAATCGGACACTCGGAGAGGTTCTGCGGCCCGAGTCGTCCTAAAGGAGGAACCGGAAGCGAAACCTCACGGGACGGCGGTGCCATCCGTGGCCACAGTCTAGCAGGCGATATCGATACCGGGCTGAACCCTGTCAGATGCTCGGTGGATGGACGGAATGCTCGACGCCGTCGAAGTACAAAAGGCCGTGCTTGCTCGATGTGCGAGCGAACGTCAGGCCCGTGGGTGCGTGCTTCACCTTCCCCCAGGACGCGGCGCCGAACGGCGGTGTCGGCTCGACAATGTTCATCGATGGCATGTCTCCATCACACGGCGCGTGCTGCATGTAGATGCGCTCCGAGTACGCCAACAAATAGTGAGAGGTGTGATCGAGCACCGCTCCCGACGAACCCTCTCGACCGCAATGTGAGAGAGGGATGCGGATCGTCGCGATCCGACCGTTCACTTGAGCGACTTTCCAGGCGAGAGAGACCCAGTACTCGGCTATCGTCGCGACGGGTCCGCCTTCAGGTCCCGGGCAAACCGCCCCCCTAGTCGTGTAGAAGATCCCTTCGCCCGTGCCGTCCGCTGCAATCAGTTCCATCGAGATCGGCGGCCGAGCAGGTTGCGTGTTTCCGGGTAGCCCAATGCAACTCACCGGCGTGAAGTCCCACATGAATATCCAAGCTGGTCTGTGAGTGAAGGCAGGGGCCGATGCATCTTTCGACGTCAAAACCTGTCGAGAAATGGGAAGCGTCGACGTGGCGTTTGCGAGAAAGACAACTGCATCGCTTGTCGGCGATCCGTTGCCCTCACCCTCGGCAGCTTCCCAGAGAGTTAGCGCATGCTGCTCAGTGATCTGGGGCGGAGTCGGAGCGGGGTCCAGCGTTAGCGATCCTCCGTCAAACGAGACTGACTGAATCAACCGGGCATCCTTGATAAGAGGCATCACGCCCTGGAGACTCACGTTCGAGGGAGCTCTCTGCTGATGGCTTGGACAAGAGGCCAAGGTCAGTGTGATTGCGAAAAGAACACAAACGCGAAGGATCCGTCGAACACTTCCGGCTTCATGAACAGCGCTGCCAGCAAGGACTTTCATGATCCCCACCCTCAGGCCCGGGTCCTCAGTATGACGCCGCCGCAGG
>DATGHY010000354.1:0-2542 GCA_035307625.1 Actinomycetota bacterium | reverse complement strand
CGCGCGTCGACCTCGTACTCCTCGATGTGGATCGAGGTGAGCATGTCTTCCTTGACCAGACGCTCGGACAGGATGATCGCGTCTTCGTAGTTGTGGCCCTCCCACGGCATGAACGCCACGAGAAGGTTGCGCCCGAGGGCCAGCTCGCCCTGGTCGGTCGAGGGGCCGTCTGCCAGCACCTGTCCGGCGCCGACCTTCTGACCTTCCGAGACGACCGGCGTCTGGTTCAGGCACGTGTCCTGGTTCGAGCGGCGGAACTTCTGCAGCTTGTACGTCTGCTTCGTCCCGTCCGAGCCCGCGACAACGATCTGGTTCGCGTCGACTTCCTCGACGGTGCCGGCCTTGTCGGCCACGACCACGTCTCCGGCGTCGACCGCCGCGCGGAACTCGACGCCCGTCCCGATCAACGGGGCGTCGGTCTTGATGAGCGGCACCGCCTGACGCTGCATGTTCGCGCCCATGAGCGCGCGGTTCGCGTCGTCGTGCTCGAGGAACGGGATCAGCGCCGTCGCGACCGAAACGATCTGGTGCGGCGCGACGTCCATGTAGTCGACCTCAGGCGCCAGGACCGTGATCAGCTCGCCGCCGGACTTCCGGCACAGGACCTTCTCTTCGACCATGCGGCCCTTCGGATCGAGCGGCGTGTTGGCCTGCGCGATCACGTGCTTGTCCTCTTCGTCGGCAGTCAGGTAGTCGATCTGGTCGGAGACCTGACCCTTGATCACCTTGCGGTACGGCGTCTCGATGAAGCCGAACTCGTTGATGCGCGCGTACGTGGCCAGGTTGCCGATGAGGCCGATGTTCGGGCCCTCCGGCGTCTCGATCGGGCACATGCGGCCGTAGTGCGACGGGTGAACGTCGCGGACCTCGAAGCCCGCACGCTCGCGGCTGAGGCCGCCCGGACCGAGCGCCGACAGACGGCGCTTGTGCGTGAGGACCGCCAGCGAGTTCGTCTGGTCCATGAACTGCGACAGCTGTGACGTCCCGAAGAACTCCTTGATCGACGCCACGACCGGCCGGATGTTGATCAGCGTCTGCGGCGTGATCGCTTCGACGTCCTGCGTCGTCATGCGCTCGCGGACAACCCGCTCCATACGCGAGAGGCCGATCCGGACTTGGTTCTGGATGAGCTCCCCGACCGAGCGGAGGCGCCGGTTGCCGAAGTGGTCGATGTCGTCCTCGGCGTACCCGTCGGTGCCGGCGTGCAGCTTCACCATGTATTGCAGCGTCTTAACGATGTCCTCGTAGGTGAGGATCGTCTTGTTCTTCTCCGCGAAAACGAACCCGCGCTTCTCTTCGGCCAGCGCTTTGCGGACGGATTCCAGCTTCGCGCGCGCAGGCGCGGACAGCTCGCCAAGCTTCTTGTCGACCTTGTAACGGCCGACCTTGGCGAGGTCGTAGCGCTTCGGGTTGAAGAACAGGCTCTCGAGCAGCGTGCGCGCCGAATCCACCGTCGGCGGCTCGCCCGGACGGAGCTTGCGGTAGATGTCGAGCAGCGAGTCTTCGGGCGTCTCGATGTGGTCTTTCTCGAGCGTCAGACGGATCGACTCGGCCCCGTCGAAGAGCGCCAGCATGTCGTCGTTGCTGTAGCCGAGCGCGCGCAGCAGCACCGTCGCGTTCTGGCGCCGCTTCCTGTCGATGCGAACACCGACGATGTCGCGCTTGTCGACCTCGAACTCCAGCCAGGCCCCGCGACCGGGTATCACCTTGCAGCTGAAGAGCTCTTTGTCCGACGTCTTGTCCAGGTCACGCGAGAAATAGACGCCCGGTGAACGGACGAGCTGCGATACGACCACGCGCTCGGTCCCGTTGATGATGAAGGTGCCCTTGTCGGTCATGAGCGGGAAGTCGCCCATGAACACGGTCTGCGCTTTGATCTCGCCGGTCGAGGTGTTCACGAACTCCGCGTTCACGAATAGCGGCGCGGAATAGGTGATGTCTTTGTCGTGACACTCTTCGACGGTGTACTTCGGAGCTTCGAACCAGTGCTCACGAAGGTAGAGCTTCATGACTCCCTGGTAGTCCTCGATAGGAGAAATCTCTTCGAAGGTCTCTTTCAGACCTTCCTTCAGGAGCCAGTCAAAGGAATCGCGTTGGATCGCGATCAGGTCGGGTAGGGGAAGTACTTCAGGGATCTTGCCGAACGAAAGCCGCTCACGGATCGGGGCAGGCAACTAGGGTCTCCTCCCTCCAAGGTGACACCGAAAACAAGACACGCCGACGGGCGCGCGAAAGCGCCGGAAGTCGGGAACGAGAAAGGGCAGGATAGCAAGGCCGCTAGCCTGCCGTCAAGAAGCGGGTAAATATATGGGTCAAGCGAGGTCAGGGTAGCCCCGACCGCTCGATGCGTCAATACATCTGGAGCGGCTGTTACTTGACCTCAACAGAAGCCCCGGCGCCCTCCAGCTGGGCCTTGACCTTGTCCGCCTCTTCCTTCGTGATCTTCTCGCGGACCGGCTTCGGAGCGGCTTCCACCAGGTCTTTCGCTTCCTTCAGACCAAGGCCCGTGATCGCGCGGACTTCCTTGATCACGTTGATCTTC
>DATGHY010000353.1:0-10715 GCA_035307625.1 Actinomycetota bacterium | reverse complement strand
TAGTGTCCGAGCAGCATCTCCTGAAGCACCCGTTCTACACAGCGTGGACTGAGGGGAAGCTGACGCAGTCGGCCCTGGGCGGCTACGCCGCGCAGTACTACAAGCACGTCGCGGCGTTTCCCCGCTACCTGTCGGCGATCCACTCGCAGACCGCGGATCTCGAGACGCGCCAGTACCTCCTGGAGAACCTGATCGACGAGGAACGCGGCGCGGAGAACCACCCGGAGCTGTGGCTCCGCTTTGCAGAGGGCATCGGCACGACGCGCGACGCCGTCCGTGGCGCAGCGGCGTTGCCCGAGACGGCGTCGTGTGACGCGACGTATCGCGAGATCGCAAGCGCGCGCGGCCCGGTCGCGGGGCTCGCGGCGCTCTATGCGTATGAATCGATGGTTCCGGCGGTATCCGAAAGCAAGATCGCCGGGTTGAAGCTGCACTACGGCATCGACGACGACGAGACGCTGCGCTTCTTCAACGTTCACCTCGAGGTGGACGAGTGGCACGCGGAGGTCGCGCGCAAGCTGCTCGACAACGCACCGTCGAGCGAGCGAGACGCCGCAGTCGAGGCGGCCGATGAGGCACTGGGTGCGCTCAACGGGCTGCTCGACGGTGTCGTGAAGGCCTACTGCCCCGAGGTGGCTGCGTGAGCGATAAGGCCAAAGAGGCCATCGTCAAGGTCAAGCGATTCGTCCCCGAGCGGGACGAAGAGCCGCATTGGGAGACCTACTTCGTCACGTGGGATCCGCTGGACCGCGTGCTCGACGCGCTGCACCAGATCAAGTGGAAGCAGGATGGGTCGCTGACGTTCCGGCGGTCGTGCGCGCACGGGATCTGCGGCTCGGACGCGATGCTGATCAACGGCGTGAACCGGCTGGCGTGCAAGGTGCTCATCAAGGATCTGAAGCAGCCGATCCGCGTCGAGCCGATCCGTGGGCTGAAGGTCGAGAAAGACCTCATCGTCGACATGGAACCGTTCTTCGCGCAGTACCGGAAGGTGCTGCCCTTCTTGGTGAACGACGAGCCGGCGCCGGAGCGCGAACGGCTGCAGTCACCGGAGGAGCGCGCGCGCTTCGACGACACGACGAAGTGCATCCTCTGCGCTGCGTGCACGACGTCGTGCCCTGTCTACTGGTCTGACAACGAGTACCACGGCCCGGCCGCAATCGTGAACGCGCACCGGTTCATCTTCGACTCGCGCGACCGCGCGGCACCGGAGAGGTTGGAGATCCTGTCCGACGCCGAGGGCGCGTTCAAGTGCCGGACGACGTTCAACTGCACGGACGCATGCCCGCGCGGGATCCACGTGACGCGCGCGATCCAAGAAGTGAAGCAAGCGATCCTGTTCGACAAGCTCTAGCCCAGGAAGATCCGCGCATTGGCGCGCATGGCTTCCACAAGCTTCGGCGGCGCTTTCGCCGGTGATCCGGCGTCGAACGGCGGCTGCGGGTCGTACTCGATACCGAGCTGGATCGCCTGAGCAATCGTCTCACCGGCAATCTCCGCGGCAAGCAAAAGCCCCAGATCGATCCCAGCCGAAACGCCCGCAGCTGTGATGACCTTGCCATCGCGAACAATCCGCTCGGCAACAGGGGTGGCACCGAGCCCCTCGAGCGCGCCGTAGGCCAGCCAGTGCGTCGTCGCGCGTTTCCCTTCGAGCAGCCCTGCATCACCAAGGATCAAAGCGCCGGTACACACCGACGTCACCAGAGTCGCTTTCTCGGCTCTCCCGCGCAGAAATACGCGCATCTCCTGGTTCCCCATCTGCGCTAGCTGCCCAGGTCCGCCGGGAACGAGCAAGACGTCGAGCGGCGGCGCGTTTTCGAACGTGAACTCTGGCGTAACGGCAACCGGCCCTTGTTCGTCGAGAACCGGCTCGTTCGTTTCAGCGATAACGACCGCATGATGCCCGGGAAGTCTCGATAAGACCTCGTACGGTCCAATGAAGTCGAGGGCCGTGAAGCGGGGATAAAGGATGAATCCGATCGTGGTCATCCGCTGAGGCGCGGGAGGAATCCGACGCGGTCGTACACCGTCGCCAATGTCTTCGACGCGTAGCTCTGTGCTTTCTCGGCGCCGACCTGCAGGATCCTCGCCACTTCGCCGGGATCCGAGGCGTACTTCTTGTATCGCTCTTGGATCGGCTCGAGGTACGCGACCAACGCGTCCGCGAGGTCCTTCTTCAGGTCGCCGTAACCCTTCCCCGCGTACTCGGCTTCGAGCTCTTTGATCGTCTTGCCGCTCGCCACCGAGTAGATCGAAAGGAGGTTAGCGATCGCCGGCTTGTCGTCGCGCGCGACGATCTCCTTGCCGGAGTCCGTCACCGCGGTCTTGATCTTCTTGCGGATCGCGTCGGGTGAGTCGAGCACGTCGATCGTCCCCTGCGGCGAGTCCTCCGACTTCGACATCTTCCCCTCGGGGTTCTGCAGGTCCATGATGCGCGCGCCGACCTTCGCGATGGCGGCTTGCGGAACAACGAAGGTCTCGCCGTAGCGGCTGTTGAACCGCTGCGCGATGTCACGCGTCAGCTCGAGGTGCTGCCGTTGATCCTCCCCCACCGGAACCCGATCGGTGTCGTACAGCAGGATGTCCGCGGCCATCAGCACGGGATACGAGAAGATCCCCTGTGTGACGGACTTCTCCGACTTCGCCATCCGGTCCTTGAACTGCGTCATGCGACGGAGCTCGCCGTACATCGTCACGGACCCCAGCACCCATGCAAGCTCGGCATGCTCATGAACATGCGACTGAACGAACAATGTCGAGCGCGCGGGATCGACCCCAACGGCCAGATAGATGCACGCAAGCGCGAACGAAGCCTCGCGCAGCTCCTTCGGATCCTGGGGCACGGTGATCGCGTGCAGGTCGACGATGCAGAAGATGCAGTCATGCTCGTCTTGGTCCGTCACGAAGTGACGGAACGCACCGATGTAATTACCGAGGTGCACATCGCCCGTCGGCTTCACACCCGAGAAAACCCGCGCCACGCTGCCCTCCTTGCGCGCGAACGATAGCAATCACTCAGCGCTATCCGCAGGGTATTGGACGAGCAGCCTCCGCAGCGGGAACGGCAGCGTCAGTAATCGAGCAGCCCGAGGCCTTCGATCATCACTGGGTGCCCCGAGGGTGACACGATCCTGATCGTGACGGTCTGTGGACCGGATATGTGCGAGTAAGAGTGGACGAAGACCAGTTGCCTCGTCTGGAACGTGGTGGAGTTAAGGGAGAAGGTGCCGAGAGATGTACTCCCGAAGAAGACGGCCACCGATCCACATCCGTTGCACACCGATACGACCAGGTCCATCCGGCGGAAGAACGAGCTCGCGAGTGTCAGCGTCGCGCCCTTCGTAGCCGAGTACGTGTCGTCGCCGAGGTAGCGCGTCGAGGACTTGACCCTCGACCAACCTGGACCCGCGGTTAGGGCCGTGTCGTTCACAGGGACATCCGTGCAGCGGGCGCCCGTCCAATTGGACAGGTTTCCGACGTTGTCACGCGCGCGCACCTCGAAGCAATACGTATTTCCGGCTGAGCCCGGGAACGGTGCACCGGTTCCTGTGTAGTTCGACTTCCAGGTTGCCCACGGCGTGAAGTGCCCGTTGTAAGGCGCGCGCTCGTAGCGTACGTCGAAATTCTTCACACCGGTTCCGGTTCCGTCCGTTGCGGTCCAGTCGACGCTGAACGTCGTTGCAAGCTGGAACGAGGCCGTTGGGTTGGTGAGGGCAACCCCCGTGGGCGGCGTCGCATCGATGATCTGTAAAGCCTTGTCGACATTCAATCGCCCACCCGAGAAGGTGGTTGATGCGAAGGCAGGTAACTGGTCGACGCCTTGCAAGATCGCCTCTTTCACGCCAGCGACCGTAGCGTTCGGATGTGCAGCCCAGAGTAATGCGGCCGCACCCGCCACCATCGGCGACGCCATCGAGGTCCCGCTCATGTAGACCCAGATGTAGGCGATGCTCGTCGTTCCCCATGTGTTCGGCGTGCCACCGGTCGTGAATCCGCTCAGCGAGCTGCCGAAAGAGACGTTCCCCAACAGCGTCGTGGAAGGTGCGCAGGTCACGCTGACGTTGTCGACGTAAACACCGTCGGACCTCTGTGTGGCATCGGTCACCAGATGGAAGCGGAATAGGAACGGGAGGCCATCGGCCGCGACGGCCGGGGCGCGAGAAACGTAGTTGCCCGTCGTGGTGTAGCCGGACGGTCCGCCGGCAGTGTCAACGTCGGTCCAGTTGGTCGGATCACTCTGCGGGGCAGTCTGAGCCGTAAAGATGTCGTTCGGAGCCAGCCCCGCGCGCAGGCGGTAGTTGAGGTTGCAGTTCGTTTTCCCCTTCGGATCCACGACCGAGCCCCATTGCGCCCAGTTGTTTGCGTTGTTTGCGTAGCCGCCAGCCGGACTGTCGGAAAGCGCGTAGCCGCTCCCGCCGTCGCCCGCCGGGTCCGGCATATAGGTGCTGACGATGTTCACGCCGGGAGCCGCCAGATGGACGTGCCCGGGCCCAAAGTTCGAGAAGCTCGCGAGGTGGTCATTCTGGTCCGACGCAGCGACACAGATGAGGTTCGATAGCGAGTCGTTACAAGGGAACTCGGGGACATTATCGTTGTTCGAGCTGGCGTTCCCGGCTGCGACGACGAAGAGCGTGTTCGGGTTCCCTTGGATCGCTGCCTTCAACACCGGATCGTCGTCCGGCCCGCCGAAGCTTCCATTGACGACCTTCGCGCCGTGCGTTGCTGCCCAGTTGAACCCGTTCGCGATATTGCTTGTATCGCCCTGGCCCGTATCGTCGAGAACGCGTATCGGCATGATCGACACCCGCTGCGCAACACCCGTAACCCCGTACTCGTCGTTGCCGCGCGCGCCGATGATGCCTGCGACGTGGGACCCATGACCGAACGCGTCGTATGTGCTGGTCGACGGACGACCCGGAACGAAGTTCTGACCAGCGATCATGTTCGGGGCGAGATCTGGGTGCGCGCTGTTCACCCCGGAGTCGGCAACGGCAGCGATCACCGATGAAGAGCCGGTCGTCGTATCCCACGCCGAAACCGCTGAGATGTCGGCCCCAGCCGTCCCTGCAACTCCGAGAACGGGCTGGCCTGTGTTCTGCAGGCCCCACTGGACCGGGAAGAGTGTGTCGCTTGGCACGCCCAGGCTCTCGTAAACGTGATTGGGCGTGACGCCATCCACTCGGGGATCAGACCGAAGGCGCGCCACGGCATGATCGACCGACTCTCCGCCCCGCAAGCGGAGCAGCTTCCAACCATCGACGGAAAGTGAGTGGATCCCGCGCGCGCCGATCGCTGCAGCATCGGACGGCGCGCGCCCCCGCCGGAAATGCACGAGGACCTCACCGGAAACGTATCGCGGACCGTGCCGGTGCGACGCGGGGATCGAACGCAGCTGGGTGTCCTGTCGAGGCGCGCGCGCAAGCCCGACGGCAACGCCGGCCGACGCCGAAACCAAGGAAAGTGCTATCGCCGAAGCGATGAGGGGGCGTCCGAGCGCGCGCGGAAAGAAAGTCTTCATTGACTGCCGTAAGTATCGTCGGTTGGGGCGGAAAGCATGAATAGGCCAGATGCGCCGCTTGCGCATCGATCGGGTAACGCCTTGGTTAACCTAGCTTCGACAGGTCTGCGCACTTCGACCGCACGGCCTCACCGGCCGCCCGCAACGCGCCCACCTCTTCGTCGGTCAAGGGCAGCTCGACGATCTCTTTCACACCGCCCGCTCCCAGCCGGGCCGGAACGCCCAGGTACACGCCGTCGATCCCGTACTGGCCGGTGACCCACGCGCACGTGGGCATCACCTCTCCGGAATCTCCTGCGACCGCCTTCACCATCGCGGCAGCAGCAGATGAAGGCGCGTAATACGCGCTGCCGGTCTTGAGCAACGCCACGATCTCGGCGCCGCCGTCGCGCGTGCGCTGGACAAGCCGCTCGATCATGGCTTTGTCCGCAACTTCTTCGAGCGGCTTTCCGGCGACCTTCACTTGCGACGGCACCGGAACCATCGTCTCACCGTGCGACCCGAGCGTTATCGCTTCGACTTGCAACGGCGATACGCCCAGCTCCTCGGCCACGAAATGCTTGAAGCGCGCGGTATCGAGCATCCCGGCTTGACCCAGGACGCGCGCGTACGGGAACCCGGACGCTTCGCGGAACAGGTGCGTCATCTCGTCCAGCGGGTTCGTCACCACGATGACCACCGCATCCGGCGATGCGGAGCAGAAGTTCTTCGCCACGTCCTTGATGATCTTGGCGTTCACTTCCAGCAGGTCCATTCGGCTCATACCGGGTTTCCGCGGCAGACCCGCAGTTACGACGCAGATGTCGGAGCCGGCAGTCTCCGCGTACGTGTTGGTGCCGACGACGCGCGTCTCGAAGCCTTCGATCGGGCGCGACTGCATCATGTCGAGCGCCAGCCCCTGCGGCAACGCTTCGACTATGTCGGTCATGACGACCTCGTCGGCCAAGCCCGACTCGGCGATCCGTTGAACAGTGGTGGATCCGTACTTGCCTGCTCCGACGACCGTTACTTTCATCAGGCGCGCTCCATCTTCTCGATCACGGCATCCGCGACTTGCGACGTCCCGACCGCGGTCGGGTCGTCACGCCGCTCCTTCAAGTCGTACGTGACGCTCTTGCCTTCTTTGATCACTTCTGCGAGCGCGTTCTCCAAGCGATCCGCCGCGGCTGCCTCGTTCAAGTAACGCAGCATCAACACGCCGGAGAACATCATCGCCATGGGGTTGACCTTGTTCTGACCCTTGTACTTAGGCGCGCTCCCGTGCGTCGCTTCGAACACCGCGACATCCTTACCGATGTTCGCGCCGGGCGCGACACCCAATCCCCCGATCAATCCGGCGCACAGATCGCTGACGATGTCACCGTAGAGGTTCGGCAGGACCAGCACGTCGTACTCGCTCGGTCGCTTCACGAGCTGCATGCACAGGTTGTCGACAAGGCGGTCTTCGAACTCGATGTCTGGGTACTCCTTAGCGACCTTCTCCGCCGTGTGAAGGAACAACCCATCCGAGAACTTCATGATGTTGGACTTGGTCACCGCGGTGACTTTCTTGCGCTTGTACTCGCGCGCGTGGTCGAAGGCGAACTTCACGATGCGTTCAGTCCCGGTGATCGAGATCGGCTTGATCGAGATCCCACTGTCGGCCCGGATCTGCTTCTTCTGCATGCCGTTCAAGAAGTCGATGACCTTCTTCGCGTCCGGCGTCCCTTCCTCGTACTCGATGCCCGCGTAGAGGTCCTCGGTGTTCTCACGGACGATCGTAACGTCCGTACCGGGGAACGAGCCGGGGATGCCCGGGTAGTACTTGCAGGGCCGAAGACAGGCGTAGAGGTCGAGCTCCGCGCGCAACGCAACGTTAACGCTTCGGAAACCAGTACCGATCGGTGTCGTGATCGGCCCCTTGATCGCGATCTTGTTTTTCCGGATCGACTCCAACACGGGTTCCGGCAGCGGCGTCCCGTACTTATCCATGACGTCCGCGCCGGCTTCCTGCCAGTCCCAGTCGAACTCGACGCCCGTTCCTTCGAGCACCCGTCGAGTGGCCTCAGAGAGCTCGGGACCCACGCCGTCACCGGGGATGAACGTGACTCGATATGCCATCGCTGTTGCTCCTTCCCAATCAGGAGCAGCATCTTCGCACGCCGCTCGCGCGCGGCTCAACGCGCGACGCCGGAAGGCCCGGCAGGCACTCCGCCCCGCTGGGTAAGATGATTGCGGCGGTCAAAAGCCGCCACCCAAGGCACCGGAGGGAGCCTTATGCCAGGCAAAGGACTCGAGGACGTCATCGCTGCACAGACGTCGATCTCCGACATCGACGGCAAGATGGGGCGCCTCTTCTACGTTGGATACGACATCCACGACCTTGCCCCGCACGCGACATTCGAAGAGATCATCTACCTGTTGCACAACCTCAAGCTTCCGGACTCCACGGAACTGGATGATCTGAACGAGCAGCTGATCGCGGAACGGGAGATCTCGCCGTTCATCGAGGATCTCATGCCCACGATGGCGTCGCAGACGTCGCCGATGTCGATGCTCCGGACGCTCGTCAGCGCGATGAGTGCGTACGACCCGGATGGATGGGATCAGTCCGAGCGAGCGAATTACCGGAAGGCGATGCGCCTTGTCGCACGATTCCCGACCGTCATCGCCGCGTACGACCGGCTACGCAACGAGCTCGACCCCGTGCGTCCCAATCCGAAGCTTTCACATGCAGCCAACTTCCTCTACATGCTGAAGGGGATCGAGCCGAACGACGAGGACGCACGCATCCTCGACATATGCCTCGTGCTGCACGCCGACCACACCATGAACGCTTCGACGTTCACTGCGCGCGTCGTCGCGTCCACGCTCGCCGATATCCACTCCGCGACGACCGCAGCGATCGCGTCCCTCAAAGGCCCGTTGCACGGTGGGGCGAACGAGGCGGTCATGAAGATGCTGCTCGAGATCAAGGACCCGTCACGCGCGGAGGAATACATCAAGCAGAAACTCGCGCGGCAAGAGAAGATCATGGGGTTCGGGCACCGCGTCTACAAGACCGAGGACCCGCGCGCGACACATCTACGTCAGCTCTCCAGACAGTTGGGCGAGCAGATCGGCGACACGCGTTGGTACGAGATCTCGAAGCGGATCGAAGAAGTGGTCATGGCGGAGAAGCATCTCTACCCCAACGTCGACTTCTACGCGGCGAGCGTGTATTACTCGCTCGGGATCCCCGTGGATCTGTTCACGCCTGTCTTCGCGGCGTCACGTGTGTCTGGTTGGACGGCGCACATCCGCGAGCAATATGCAGATAACCGAATCATCCGTCCCGAGAGCGAGTACATCGGCCCGCGCGGCCGCAAGTGGGTTCCGATCGAGGAGCGTGCGTAGCAGATGAAGGTCTCAGAGATCATGACGAAAGCGACGGTGACGGACGCCGCGCAGGACTCACTGGCTGAGGCGGCCGCGCGCATGTGGAACGCACAGACCGGCTCGCTCCTGGTGATGGAAGGCGAGAATCTCCTCGGGATCTTGACCGAGCGTGACGTGCTGCGCGCGATCGCGCATGGTATGGACCCGCAGCAGGTGCCGGTGAAGGACCTTATGCGCACCGATGTGATCACTGTCGGGCCGCAAACGTCTTTGAAAGAAGCAGCGAAGCTGATGGCGACGAAGTGGATCCGGCACTTGCCTGTGGTCGAAGGCTCGAGGGTGGTCGGGATCCTTTCCCAGCGCGACCTGACGGGAGTGCTGGCCGAGGCTCTCCACGAGCCGGAAGCGCTGCATCAGCTTGTGGAAGCGAGCGCGTTGATCCGCGAGCGGCGCCTGAAGAGGATCGAAGCCGGCGACCTGGACTAAGCGCCAGGCGGGACCGAGTAGAACTCGAGCTGGATGTTGTCTGGATCGCGGAAGGTCAGCACCGTCCCGTAAGGCACGTCTTTCATTCCTGAGTGCTTCACGCCGACGTCGTCGAGGTGCTTCGACCACTCCTCGACGGCTGCTCGATCGGCGCATCGGAATGCGACGTGATCGAGTCCGATGCGGAACTCTGTGAACTGGTCCTGTTCCGGCGTCGCACCGTGCCCTTGCAAGCCGATGAAGAATCCATCCGGCGTGAGCAAGCCGATCACGAGATGTCCGGGCTCGTCGGTCATCGGAACTTGTACGCCACCGAACACTTTCTCGTACCAGCCGATGCTTTCGCGCGGATCGTTGACTGTCAGCGCGAGGTGATTAACGCCTTGGATAGAGGGCATGGTTACACTCCTGCCGCGCGCGCGACGTTCTCCATCAACATGGCCACGGTCATAGGCCCGACGCCGCCGGGAACCGGCGAGATCGCAGAAGCGATCTCGCTGACGGGACCGAAGTCGACGTCGCCGATCAGCTTCCCATCGGGGCCCTTGTTGGTTCCGACATCGATGACAACGACGCCGGGCTTCACCATGTCGGCGGTGAGCGCCTTCGCGTGGCCGGCCGCAACGACGACGATGTCCGCATCGCGCGTGTAGTGGCCGATCTCCTTGGTCCCGGTGTGGCAAAGCGTCACGGTTGCATTCAGGCCGCGCGCCTTCGTCGACAGCAACACGGACAGCGGTCTCCCGACCAGATTGGAACGCCCGATCACCACGACGTGCCGCCCCTCGACTTCAACCTCGCCGCGATGCAATAGCTCGAGCACCCCTGCGGGCGTCGCCGGGATGAAGCGCGCGCGCCCCATCATGAGCAGGCCTTGGTTCTCGGGGTGCAACCCATCGACGTCCTTCAGCGGTGACGTCGCCTTCTGCAGCTCGAAGATGTCGATCGGCGATTCCGGCGGCAACGGCGACTGCACGATGATCCCGTGC
Organism: Actinomycetota bacterium; assembly: GCA_035307625.1. Taxonomy (GTDB): domain Bacteria; phylum Actinomycetota; class AC-67; order AC-67; family AC-67; genus AC-67. Next base: position 365 of record DATGHY010000353.1, on the reverse strand, counting down.
ACCTTCGGATCGGCGTTCAGCCGCTCGATCAAAGACATCGCTTGGTCGACCGACGCATCGGCCGGCAGGAACTCGTCGAACGCGACCATGCCGCACTCGGAGGCTGCTCGATATTTCATGCCGACGTACATCTTCGAGGCGGGGTCGTCGCCGATCAGGACGTCGACGAAGCCGGGGGTGACACCGGCGCGCGCAACACGCTCGGCGACCTCCTTGCGGACCTGGGCCGCGATCGCTTTGCCGTCGATTATGCGGGCGGCCATCAGCCGTGGCGGAAGTGTCGGGTTCCGGTGAAGACCATCGGGATGCCGTACTCATTCGCAGCGGCGATGACTTCGTCGTCGCGGACCGAGCCGCCGGGCTGG
>DATGHY010000352.1:0-2750 GCA_035307625.1 Actinomycetota bacterium | reverse complement strand
AAGTAGGAACACCCAGGTCACAGGGTTTTCTCATGTTTGGGTCTAGCCTGAACGTGTGAAAACACGCGCATCTGTCGAACTAGAACCTGCCATGTAGCGATGGGTGCGGGCGTCATGTACCTTCTGCCCGGCTCAACTGCTGGGCGATTCGCGTCGAAGCAAATTGCATCGGCTCGATATCGCGGGGAACTGACATGAAGGTACGTAAATTCGAAGGACTGCGCGTCCTTTTCGGCAAGCGTGACTTCCGCAAGCTTTGCATCGCGCAGGTCTTCGGCGGGATGGGCGAGTTCCTCGCCACCCTTGCGCTCATCGGATTCGTCTACGACCGGACCCACTCCGCGTTCCTGAGCGGTGTCGTCCTGGCATCGCGGATCCTGCCGGCCGCGTTGATCGGTGCGAGCCTCAGCGCCTTCGTCGACCGTTTCGACCGCCGCAAAGTCTTGATCTTCTGCACGTTCGGCCGCGCCACGATCTACGGGATCCTGCCGCTCGTCGGCGGAGTCGCGCCGGTCTTGGCTCTGGCGCTCGTCGCCGAGGTCGGGACCCTCGCGTACATGGCCGCGCGCGACGCGACCCTGCCGCGCCTGGTCCCGGAGGAGTCCCTGCCGACGGCCAACGCGCTCTCGATGGTCACCGCCTTCGGCTCGATGCCGCTCGGCTGGGTTGCTTACACGGCCCTCACGATGCTGATGACGCGGCTCGGTCACCCGGGCCAGGCAGTTCCGTTCTTGGCAGCGGCCGGGATGCTCTATACGGCCACGTTGCTGATCGGGCAGATCGCATCTGCCTCGGGCGTAGCCGTAAAGCCCGAGCATGTAGCCGGCGAGCACGGCAAGCTCGCGAAGGGCGCGCTGCGTGCAGTCCTGGCGGCCGACCCGGTCCTGAAGAAGGTCATCATCGGCGGCGCGATCATGGCGTGCTGCGGCGGCTCGCTGATCACGCTTGGTATCTCGTACGTTCGCGGCACGCTGCACGCCAGCAACACCGCGTACGGCGGCCTGATGATGGCGTTCTGCTTCGGGGCCGTCACCGGCGTTATCGCTCTGCAGCGCGCGCGCAAGCACATGACGCGCGTGTTCCACCTCGGCGGCGGCACGATGGGCGTCATCCTGATCCTGATGGCGATGTTCCCCTCGACGATCGCGGCGTTCTTCATGGCTTACCTGTTCGGCTGCGCCGTCGTCGCCGCGATGCTCGGGCTGATCACGATCCTGCAAGAGCGCGTGCACGACGCCGTCCGCGGCCGCATGTTCACGCTCGCGCACTCGTCGCTCCGCGTCGGCGCCGTGGCGGTTGGGCTGCTCGCCGCATGGTGCGCGAAGATGCTCGGCAGCGGGCATGTGATCTGGACGATGGACGGCACGCAGGTCGTGTTCGGTCTGACCGGACTGACGCTGTTCGCTGCCGCTGCGTGGCTCCTCGGCGGGCGCGTGCGCCCGGTTGCAGTCGCAACCGCCTGACACGGCGCGCTTCGGAAGCTTTTCCCACCCTTGACCTGCGCGAACGCGCGCTCCTACCCTGAGGCTCCTTCCTTCTGAGTCCGGCATGCGCGGACGTAGTTGTCGGCGCGCGCACCTATGCTCGAGCGTGGTCCCGTGTGGGCCGGGAGTTGTCGTTGGGAACCACGATCAGCGAAGAAACAGAACGTATCGAGCGCCAGATACTTGCACCTCACGCGACGCTCGCGGCCGAGTCGAAGGGACGTGAGCGCGAAGAGATCCGCGATGAGCTCCGCACGGCGTTCCAGCGCGATCGCGATCGCATCATCCACTGCACTTCGTTCCGCCGGTTGAAGCACAAGACGCAAGTCTTCCCGCAGGTGTTCGGCGAAGTTGAAGGGCGCGCGACCATCGGAGATCACTTCACCGTTCGAATGACGCACACGCTCGAGGTCCAGCAGATCGCGCGCACGATCGCGCGCGCGCTCCGCCTGAACGAGGACCTGACCGAAGCGATCTCGCTCGGGCACGATCTTGGCCATACGCCGTTCGGTCATGTAGGCGAAGGGGTGCTCTCCAAGCTGATCGGCCGCAAGTTCCATCATGCTGAGCAGTCCCTGCGGATCGTCGAGGTGCTCGAGAACGACGGCACTGGGTTGAACCTGACGTGGGAGGTCCGCGACGGCATCGTTGGACACTCGTGGGCGCTGCCGGCGCCGGCCACGTTGGAAGCGTGGGTCGTGCGTTTCGCCGACCGCATCGCGTACCTCAACCACGACCTGACCGACGCGATGCGCGCCGGCGTGGTCGGATTGGACGACGTGCCTGAGCCGGTGCTGCGCACACTCGGCCGCACGCACTCGGAGCGGATCAACACGATGGTCATGGGCGTCGTCGAGGCGAGTGCCGGGCGCGACGTCGTCGAGATGGAGCCGGATGCGCTCGAGGCGATGGATCAGCTCCGGCGCTTCATGTTCAAGAACGTCTACCTGTCCGATGTTGCGACGACTGACCGCGACGAAGCTACCAACGTCATCCGGTCGCTGTTCGCGCACTATGTCGCCACGCCCACGGCGATGCCGGAGATGTACCGGACGATCGATGGCGACGCGCGCACGCGCGCGGCCGACTACATCGCGGGGATGACCGACCGCTACGCGTTCAAGCTCTTCCAGGAGCTGGCGGCATGAGGACGGCCGGACGCATCCGCGACACGGACCTCGAAGAGGTCCGCCGGCGCGCGAACCTGATCGAGGTCGCTTCCGAGTACATGCAGGTGAAACGCGCGGGTCGCCTGTACAAGGCCCT
>DATGHY010000351.1:0-2424 GCA_035307625.1 Actinomycetota bacterium | reverse complement strand
CGACGTCGGGGTTGCTCGCGACGATGCCGGCGATCGCATCCGAGACGCCGCCGGCTTCGCCGACGAGCTCGAAGCGCGCGCCCAGCTCGGAGCGAACACCAGACAAGAACAAGCGGTGATCGTCCACGAGGAATACGCGGATCCGTTGTTCGGTCACGACGGCCGCCTCGGCAAGATCAGGTGAACCTCCGTGCCTTCTTGAGGAGTGCTCGATATGGTCGCCGACCCACCATTCCGAACCATCCGTGCGACGATCGACTCGGAGATGCCACGCCGATCGGGTGCGTGCTCGCCGACGTCGAATCCCTTCCCTTCATCGCGAACGTATACGTCGATCGCGTCGCCGGCGACCTCGGCGTAGATCGATATCGTCCGCACCCCGGAGTGCTTTGCCGCGTTGGTCGCCGCTTCGCCCGCCGCGTCGATAAGGGCACGCGCGCGCTCATCGACGGGCGCGTCGCCGACCACGACGGTTTCGATCGCAACCCGATGTCCTTGCTCGATCCGAGAAACCATCGCGTCCAGGCTCTTACGGAAGTCTCCCTCGCCGGCCTGCCCGCGCCCGTACAGCCACGACCGCAGCTCGCGCTCTTGCGCGCGCGCGAGCGTCGTCATCTCTTCGGTGCTCGGCGCGCGCTGGATCATGGCGAGCGTCTGCAGCACGGAGTCGTGCAGGTGAGCGGCGACCTCCGCCCGTTCTTCGGACCTGATGCGCTCTCGCCGTTCATCACCGAGCTGCCGAACGAGCTCGTAGATCCACGGGCCGAGCGCGAGGGCTACGCCGACCGCCGTCACCAATACTGCGAAGCCGACGTTCCCGATGGTTTTGAACGAGGTGTGCGCGCCCAGCAGGATCCCCATCCCCGCGATGACGAGCAGCGTCCCCGCGATGAACCGCCCCTTCGAGCGGCCGCTCACGATGTCTGCAGTTGATCGCGGCAGTCGTGATGTGAGGCGCGCGAACTGCGAGCGGCCGACGCCGGTGCGCGTCCAGAGAACCGCCGAACCGAATGCGACGAGACCAACCGACCACACGACCGCGTCGCCGAACCAGATGCCCGCGCTGCGTAACAGAAGGAGCAGCCCCGCAACGACGAGCGCGACCGCGACGACCTGTCGCAAGCTCGTCGCAGATACCTGCGGTTCGTCCCCGGTCGGCTCGGTGCCGATCAGCCAGCCGACGAGATAGGCCGCCACGCCGAACCCCCCGGCGAACGCGAGCACGACGAACACCAGACGGATCACGATCGGGTCGATGCCAAGCCGCTCGGCGATACCGGCGGCGACCCCGGCAACGACCCGGTCCGTCCCGCTGCGATGGAACAAACTCAGTCGGCTTGTGCGCGTCTTCACGTGTCGATGCTTCCACAACGTCTGACCAGGGGCAATGGGGGGCATCCCTGAGCTGGAGGCTCTGTTCCTAAGGGTCATTCCAGGGTGGTTCCCGATACCGCGTGGCGGCGCGCGCGTGCAGGCTGGCGGCATGAAAGAGGAGGATGAGATGACGATGGGAACGGGGGAAGTCCGCCGCGCCGTGCGGCGGCAAGATGGAAAGGTCATCGCCGGCGTCGCAGCGGGCCTCGGCGACTACTTCCGGGTGGATCCGCTTTGGTTCCGTCTCGGCTTCGTAGCGCTCACGTTCGCTGCCGGTGCGGGTGTCATCGCGTACGGCGTTCTGTGGCTGCTGATGCCACGGAACGCCGCAGCGGGGCCCACCTCGCTCCACCGGCGCGCCGATGCGCTCGCCAGCTCGTTCCGCGCGACGCCTTCGTGGATGCTAGGCGTCGCGCTGGTGATGTTGGGCGGCGTGGTGCTCGTCAGTTCGGCGGTGCATTGGCACGCGCCGGCCCTATGGGGCCTCGCGCTGATCATCGGCGGTATCGCCTTGTTCACGCGTCACGAGCGGAACCATGCAACGGCGGTCGCGCCGGAACCCTCCTCTCCGGCGGCGCCGTCGTTCGAATCAACGGCCGTTACGGTCGAGCAGCCGCGCGTAGCCCAGAGACGCGAGCGCTCGGGCCTCGGGTGGCTGACGATCGGCGCTGCACTTCTGGCGACCGGAGTCGCCGCTCTCTTGGACGGTGCAAACGTCGTCGGCATCAGTCTCGTTCAATATCTGGCAGTGCCGCTCGCGATCCTCGGGATCGGGATGCTCGTTGGGACATGGTACGGGCGCGCGCGCTGGCTCGCGGCGCCGGCGCTGCTCCTGACGCCGTTCGTTCTTGCGGCGAGCTTGGTCCACGTGCCGTTCGAAGGTGGTTCCGGTGACGTTGTGTATCGGCCTTCGACGGTCGCGGCGGTTCGGCCCGTGTACCGATTAACCGCCGGTCAGCTGACGATCGACTTGCGCCAGCTCAAGGTGACGGCACCGATCTCGATCCGCGCGACCGCGGTTGCCGGACACATCCTCGTGTACGTGCCACC
>DATGHY010000350.1:0-4928 GCA_035307625.1 Actinomycetota bacterium | reverse complement strand
GGACGATGGAACAGTCAAGGCTGGTTCTGTCAGGAGGTTTGCCCGGGCGGCGGCGGCTCGTCTACCTGCGCATTCGCCCGCGCCTGCTCGTCGCGCGCGTCCTGGAAGTCTTGTTTGATGGTGCGGTATTTCCCGTACAGGGCGAGGACGAGATACCCGCCCGCACAGACGAGCAGCACGATCCAGCCGGCGTTCATGGGTACGTCTTCACGATCAGCACGTCGCAGGGTGCGTGGTGTGAGATCACGTTCGGCACGCTTCCCAAGAGGAACCGCGACGGCCCTTCCATCCCTCGGTTGCCCACGACGATGAGATCGGCGTCTTCTAGCTCTGCAACTTTCAGGATCGTTTCGGCCGGATCGCCTTGCTCGATACGCGTACGGGGCTCGACCCCCATCTCTTTCGCGACGGCGACGCCACGCTCGATCGCGCCTTCCGCCGGCGACGCCGGCCCGAGCCGCCACGCGAACTCCTCCGGCGCTTGCTCCTTCCACTGCTCGACCGTCACCGGATCGACGGGTCGATACACGCACATGATGACGAGCTCGGCGCCCGACGCCTTCGCGATCACCGCCGCGTGCCGAACACCTTCCAGCGACGGCGGGGAGCCGTCCGTTCCGGTCAGGACCCTCTTGTAGCTCATGCGGCCACCTTGTCAGGGCTCCATCATGCAACAACACGCGGGCTGGATGCGCTCTTCGCCCTCGCGCGAGCATCCCTTCGCAGCGCGCGCACATCGCCGCCGAACAGAACCTCCATCAGATCGCGAACGCCCGGCATCGTGAGCGTCCTTGCCATCGAGCGGCCGGCAGGGATGCTCGCGATGTCGAGCACGCGCGCGCGAGACATACCCATCATCGACCGAAGATCGCGGGGGATGATCGCGACCGCGAAACGCACGAGCATCGAATACGGAACGACGAAGGGAAGCAGCTCTGTGGGGAACGTCGGATGCAGAACGAAGTCGATCAGCTCTCGGCCGTACGCGCCGACACACAGCTGAGGGCGCATCGTCGCCCAGTAGTCACGGAGGTCGGTGACCGACGCCGGCACGCGCTCTGCCGGAACGCCGATCATCGTCGCGGCGGCAACTCCTTCGGCGATGTATCGGTCTTGCTCTTCGGCGCTGAGACTCCCGGCGTACGCCCGGTACGAGGCCATGTAGGAGTGCCACGCCACGGAATGAACCCACACCTGCTCGTCGACGTTGGCCGCGTCGTATGCCTTACCGGTGACGGGATCTGTTCCCTTCACGCGCTTGTGCGCGCGTAACACCATGGACGCAGCCGTTCGAGCAGCCTCTCGGTCGCCGAACACGGTCGCGTTGACGTAGCGCGACGTGGTGCGCAGTCGGTCGACGGGCCTGCTGCGATAGTCGCTGTGCTCCACGGTTCCCGCGGCCACGAGTGGGTGCAGCGCGCCGATGATGAGGGAACGCAGGCCGCCGACGAACGCCATCGGGTGGCCGACGACACGCCAGGCGACCGACGTCGGACCGAATAGGCCGTCATCGCGCGCAACCGCAAGGACCGACGTGGAAGTGGCCACGGTCTCTCATTATGTTTCGGCCTCATCGATGTGTCCATCGCGCGGACCTGAGAGATAACCGGAAGTGATATTGACTCCGAACATGCGCATTGGGGAGACTGTTGCACCCCGAGGCGGTGGGCGCCTAACCGGGTGATCCATACGTAGCTGTCGTTGCACGGAGGCGAGGTGCCCGAAAGCGGTCGACGCGCACGCCCTTCAGCAGGGAACGGCGCTGCCCAAGGTGCAGCGATCTCCGTTCAAGGACTGACGAAGTCGTTCGGACCGCAAACGATCTTCGAAGACGTCACGCTGGACATCCCGAAGGGCCTCGTGACGATCGTGCTTGGGCCATCCGGAACGGGCAAGAGCGTTTTCCTAAAGCACCTCGTCGGCTTGCTCCGGCCCGATCGCGGCCGCGTCCTCGTCGGAAGCGACAACATCTCGATCTTGCGCGGGCAGCAGCTGTACGACGTGCGCAAGCGGTTCGGCGTGCTCTTCCAGGACGGCGCGCTCTTCGGATCGATGACCGTGTACGACAACACGGCGTTCCCGCTCAGGGAGCACACGCGCAAGACCGAAGCCGAGATCCGTAGGATCGTGATCGAGAAGCTGGAGCTCGTTGGACTGCGCGGCGCGGAGCTGAAGTTTCCCGGCGAGATCTCAGGCGGCATGCGCAAGCGAGCAGGTCTCGCGCGCGCGCTCGTGCTCGACCCCGAGATCATCCTTTTCGACGAGCCCGACTCCGGGCTCGACCCCGTTCGTACCGCGTTCTTGAATGAGCTGGTTCTCGACCTGAAGGCACAAACCGGGGCAACGATGATCATCGTGACCCACCACATCCCGTCGGCTCGGCAGATAGCGGATTACATCGGCCTGTTGTTCCGCCGGCGCCTGGTTTCCTTCGGACCCAAAGAGAACATGTTCACTTCGAACGATCCGGTCGTGAAGCAATTCCTGTCCGGCGCCACCGTTGGGCCCATCGGCATGAGAGAAGAGAGGGACCGTCCCAGCGACGGGAACGGGGGCGGCTCGTAGATGGCCGCCGGCCCGGAAACCACCGGACGGAGCGCGGCGCGCAAGCTTGGTGTGCCGAGCGGGCTGCTCGACCAAACCGGCCGGATGTTCTCCCTGACCTTGGACGCCTTCCGCACGATGCTGAAGCGGCCGTACCCGATCGAGGAGTTCGTGCGCGTGTCGTGGTTCATCGCCAGCGTGTCGATCGTGCCGGTGATCCTCGTCTCGCTTGCATTTGGCATGGTTATCGCGCTGCAGGTCGGGAATATCGCGCGGCAGCTTGGCGCGTACTCTCAGACCGGTGCGGCGATGGTGCTCGCTATCGTCCGGGAAGCGGCGCCGATCGCAACCGCACTGCTGATCGCCGGTGCGGCCGGCTCTGCGATGACGGCGGACCTCGGTTCGCGCAAGATCCGCGAGGAGATCGACGCGATGGAAGTCCTCGGCGTCGATCCAGTCCATCGATTGGTTGTTCCGCGCATCTGGGCGTCGGTCTTCGTGGCGATCTTGCTGGACGGCTTCGTAAGCGTTGCGGGAATCGCAGGCGGCTATCTCTTCAACGTCGTGCTGCAGGGCGGAACGGCGGGCGCTTACCTGAACTCCTTCAGCTTGCTGGCCCAGCCGTGGGACCTCTACTTCGCCTTGCTGAAGGCCGGCGTATTCGGCTTAGTTGCGGCGATGGTCGCCGTACACATGGGCCTGTCGGCGAAAGGTGGACCGAAAGGCGTCGGCGATGCCGTGAACCGCGGCGTTGTGCTGACGTTCATGTTGATCTTCTTCGTCAATATCGTCTTCACGGTCCTCTACTTCCAACTGATCCCGAGCAAGCTCTCCTGAGATGGCCGCGCGCGTTCAGCCCGTCCTGACATTCCCGCGGTTCATGCTAAGGCGCTTGATGCACGGCATCGAAGCGATCGGCGAGCAGATCAGGTTCTACGTTCGCACCCTGGTCGACTGTGTGCTGGTCGTCCCGCGTCACCCCGGCGAAGTCCTGCGCATCATCAGCGAGATCACGTGGGGCTCCGGCGCGCTGATCGTCGGCGCCGGCACCGCAGGCGTCATCTTCTTCATGGCCTTCATCACCGGCGGCCTCGTTGGGCTCGAAGGATTCAAAGGGCTCGAGCTGATCGGCGCGCAGGCCTTCAGTGGCTTCGTGTCTGCGTTCGGGAACACGCGCGAGATCACACCGATCATCGCCGGCGTGACGCTTGCCGCGCAGGTCGGCGCCAGCTTCACCGCCGAGCTCGGCGCCATGCGCATCAACGAAGAGATCGACGCACTGGAAGTCATGGCCATACCGACCCAGCGCTACCTCGTTTCGAGCCGCGTCGTCGCCGCACTGGTCGCCATCACGCCGCTGTACCTCATCTCGCTGTTCGCCTCGTACCTCGCGACGGAGGTCGCGGTGGTCCGCCTGCAAGGCTTGTCCGCCGGCACGTTCGCGCACTACTTCAGCTTGTTCCTGCCACCGATCGACGTCTTCTATTCGCTGCTCAAGGCCTGGATCTTCGCCACGGCGATCGCGCTCATCCACTGCTACTACGGGTACAACGCGCGCGGTGGACCCGTCGGCGTCGGCGTCGCGGTCGGCAAAGCGATCCGCACGAGCATCGTCGTCATCCTCGTGCTGAACTTCGCCCTGTCGGCGCTGATGTGGGGCATCGCGGACACGGTGCGGATCGCGGGATGAGCACGGCGAGGCGAAACCTCGTCCTCGGCATCGCCGGGATCGCCTTGACGGTCGGCTTCTTGGCCTTCGTCTTCAGCAGCCTCGGCGGCCACCCGGGTGGGCCGTTCCAGGTGAAGGTCCAATTCGCGCGCGTCGGCCAGCTGCTCCGCGTGTCGGGCGACGTGAAGCTACGCGGCGTGCAGGTGGGCCAGGTCGCGAAGATCCAGCACGAGCCCAACGGCACGGTGGACGTCACGCTCGCGATCACGCCGGGGATGCAGATCCCCGAAGATGTGACGGCGGGCGTCGGCGCGAAAACGCTGTTCGGCGAGAAGTTCGTCGCACTCGCGGACCCGGCGCACCCGAACGGAAGGCTGCTCAAGAACGGGGATATCATCCCGGAGGACCGGACGCAGCCGCCGTTCGAGCTCGACCAGGTGATCTCGGCGTTGGTGCCGATCCTGGATGCGGCCAAGCCCGGCGACCTCGGTGGCGCGCTGCACGCGCTTGCGGTTGGCCTTGCGGGTCAAGAGCAGGATGCGCGCGATGCGATCGACAACGGCGTCACGGCACTCGCGGTGCTCGCCGCACACAAAGGTGATCTGGACAGGCTGCTCGCGGGGTTGGATGCATCGAGCGCCGCCATCGCCAAGGCATCGCCGGATCTGGTCGCATCGCTCAACAGCTTGGACAAGCTGAGCAACCAGCTCGTCAC
>DATGHY010000349.1:0-9942 GCA_035307625.1 Actinomycetota bacterium | reverse complement strand
CGCGCCTTCGTTGGTCAGCTCGCGGATCGTCTCCCAGAGCGCGCGCCGACTCTGCGGGTCCAAACCGGTCGTTGGCTCGTCCAGGAAGAGGACGGGCGGGCTGTGCATCAGTGCGGCGGCGACGTCCAAACGACGGCGCATCCCGCCCGAATAGGTCTTGATCGTGCGGTCGCCCGCGTCGGAAAGATCAAACCGCTCGAGCAGCTCGTCCGCGCGCGGAACGTACCTCTCCTTCGACATGTGCGTGAGCTTGCCCATCAGCCGCAGGTTCTCGCGCCCGGTCAGGTTCGGGTCGACGGCTGCGAACTGACCGGCCAAACCGATCCGGTAGCGCACGGCCGCAGGCTCTTTCACGACGTCCTTCCCGAGGACGACCGCGCGCCCGCCGTCCGGCCGGAGGATCGTGGACAGGATCCGGATCGCGGTCGTCTTGCCGGCGCCGTTCGGACCGAGCAGCCCGAAGATCTCACCTCGCGGGACTTCGAAGTCGATCCCCTTCAGTGCTTCGACGTTGCCGAAGTGCTTCTTCAAACCTTCAACGATTATCGCGGGTTCGCTCATGGTCGGTTATCTTGCAGATGTATTTTGAGTTTGTCAAGTTTCCGATAAACTCAACTATTGGACTATCACAAGCATCTTGGGTTATCATGTCCTTGTGAGCCAAGTACCAACACCCAAAGATGCCCTCGCGGCGGAGGTATGGCACCTCCTCGGAGAGTTGTTCCAGAAACAGTTCCGCGGTGCGGCAGCCAAGCTGTCCGAGATCGGGCTGACGCCCGGGCACCTCAAGGTGCTCATGCAACTATCGTCCGGCGAGGCGATGACGATGGGCGCGCTCGCGCAAGGGATGTCGTGCGACGCATCGACCATGACATGGCTGATCGATCGTCTCGAGGAGCGCGGTCTCGTCGAGCGCAAGATGCTCGCATCGGATCGTCGAGTGAAGACGGTGGTGCTTACATCGCGGGGGCTGAAGAAGACCGCAGATGTGAAGAAGCGTTTGTACAAGCCCCCGGCAGAGCTGCTCGACCTTGATGAGGAGACCCTCGAGGTCCTTCGCGACGCCTTCTCGGCCGACGCACATGAAACCGAAGAGAAGGTTTCGGCGGGCGGCTAGCTCGTCGCATCGAGGAAAACTGCATGAGGACAGAGAAAGAATCGCGCTCAACGACGCCTCCGCCCGAGCCGTCGCACGGCAACGGCTCGGGTCCCGTCATCCAAGTCCGGGATCTATCGAAGACGTACGACGCGCTGGATGCGGTCCGCCACGTGAGCTTCGAGGTTTCGCCCGGTGAGATCTTCGGGTTCTTAGGACCGAACGGTGCGGGCAAGTCCACCACCATCAATATCTTGTGCACGCTGCTGCTTCCTACTGCCGGGAGCGCGCGCGTTGCCGGGTTCGACGTCGCCGCGGATCCACTGGAGGTGCGCCGGCGCATCGGTCTCGTCTTCCAGGACACGACGCTCGACGAATACCTCACGGCCGAAGAGAACCTCCGCTTCCACGCCGAGCTGTACGGCGTTCCGCGCGCAACGATCCCCGGCCGGGTCGAGCAGATCATGGATATGGTCGGATTGTGGGACCGGCGCGATAGCTTGGTCCGCACGTTCTCCGGCGGCATGAAGCGGCGCCTCGAGATCGCGCGCGGCCTGCTCCACTCCCCCCGCGTGCTGTTCTTGGACGAGCCGACCGTCGGCCTGGACCCACAGACGCGCGAGCACATCTGGAGCTACATCGGTGAGCTGCGTCGCAAAGAAGACATCACGATCTTCATGACGACGCATTACATGGACGAGGCGGAGTACTGCGACCGCATCGCGATCATCGACAACGGCGAGATCGTCGTCTCGGGGACGCCGGACGAGCTGAAAGCGCTCGTCGGCAAGGATCGCGTTTCGATCGAGACGGAAGACGACACAGCGGCGATCGCGAAGCTGCGCGAGACATTCCAGATCGAAGCAACCATCAGCGAAGGGAAGGTCGCCTTCCACGTTCCGAATGGTGAGACGTTCGTTCCGCGCCTGTTCAAGGATCTCGGCGTCGGCATAAAGGCCGTCAGCGTCGCGCGCCCATCGTTGGACGACGTGTTCATGACCTTCACCGGCCGGACGATCCGAGACGCGGAGTCCTCGAACGCCGACCGGCTCCGGCAGATGCCGTGGATGCGGATGAGGGCGCGCTGATGGCAACCATCGCAGACGTCGCAACCGTCCGCATCGCAGGCGGTCGTTTCATCGACGACCTCCGAGCGATCGAGATCGTCTGGCGCCGTGAGCTCATCCGCTATACCCGGAGTCGCGCGCGCATCTTCACATCGCTGATCCAGCCGGTCGTGTTCCTGTTCATCTTGGGAACCGGTCTTTCGCCGATCGTCCGTGGAGCGGGCAGCGGCATCGACTTCCGCACGTTCATGTTCCCCGGCGTGCTCGCGATGACGGTCTTGTTCACGTCGATCTTCTCCGCCGTCTCGATCGTGTGGGACCGTGAGTTCGGGTTCCTGCGCGAGATGATGGTTGCGCCGGTGCGGCGCGGTGCCGTGATCTTCGGAAAAGCAGCCGGCGGTGCAACGATCGCGACGCTTCAGGGGTTCATCATGCTGTTGCTCGCGGGACTCGTGCACGTCCCGTACTCGCCCGTCATGCTCCTTACGTTGACCGCTGAGATGGCGCTGGTCGCATTCGCCCTGACCGCGTTCGGCGCGATGATCGCGAGCCGCATGCAGCAGGTCGAGTCGTTCCAGGTCGTTATGCAGCTGTTCGTGATGCCGCTGTTCTTCCTCTCGGGCGCTGTGTTCCCGATCACGAGTCTGCCCGGATGGCTTTCCGTGCTTACGAAGATCGACCCGCTGACCTACGCGGTCGATGCGATGCGCCGGGTCGTCTTCGAGCACGTGCACGCGCCGTTGTCGGTCATCAACACGCTTGCACCGGGGATCGTGTGGCACGGGTGGCGGCTCCCGACGCTGCTCGAGTTGGCCATCGTCGCCTTGCTCGGCACGCTGATGATGTCGATGGCCATCAACAGGTTCGCCAAGACCGAATAACGGTATCGTTCCCCCGTCTCTGCACGGGGGGAATCATGGCGAGCAGCATCCTCGATACCGCCGAGCGGCTCTGGAACGGCGAGATCGCGATCGAAGAAGCGCATCCGTTGGTCGACCCACTGCGCACGACCGGCGCGTACGAAGAGGTCGCGCCGGACACCATCTTCATGGCGACGCTGGCGAACATCAGCGCGTTCCGCACGCCCGACGGGTTGGTGCTGGTAGATACAGGCCTCTTCGCGCTCGCGAAGATGCATCACGAGCGGCTTCGCACCTGGGATGGCGCGCGCCTGAACACCGCGGTGTATTCGCACGGTCACGTCGATCACATCTTCGGCGTGCCGCCGTTCGACGAGGAAGCGTCGACAAACGGCTGGCCGGCTCCACGCGTCATCGCACACGAGGCGATGCCGGCCCGCTTCGACCGGTACGTGCTCACGGCCGGTTACAACTCGATCGTCAACCAACGGCAGTTCGGCTTCCCGCAACCCGTGCCGTGGCCGACCTCGTTCCGCGACCCCGACGTCTTGTATCGCGACGTCCATCGCGTCGACGTCGGCGGCGAGAGCTTCGAGATGCATCACGCGCGCGGCGAGACCGACGACCACACGTGGACGTGGATGCCCTCGCGCAAGATCCTCTGCTCTGGAGACATGTTCATCTGGGCGACGCCCAACTGCGGCAACCCACAGAAGGTGCAACGCTACCCCGCAGACTGGGCGCGCGCGCTCCACGAGATGATCGCGCTCGAGCCGGAGATCTTGCTCCCCGGCCACGGCTTCCCGGTGATCGGGAAGGCGCGCATCAAGCAGGCGCTCTCGGATACGGCCGCTCTTCTCGAGCACCTTCACGATCGCACCGTCGAGATGATGAACGCCGGCGAGTCGCTCGACGCGATCCTGCACGAGGTGAAGCCGCCACGGGACCTGATCGAGAAGCCGTATCTCCGTCCCGTCTACGACGACCCGGAGTTCATCGTTCGCAACATCTGGCGGCAGTACGGCGGCTGGTACGACGGGAACCCCGCACATCTGAAGCCGGCTCCGTTCGATGAGATGGCGCGGGAAATCGCCACGCTGGCCGGTGGCGCGTCCCGGCTTGCGGAGCGCGCGCGATCACTCGCAGCGGACGGGAATCTACGGCTGGCCGCACACCTGGTCGAGATGGCTGCGGCCGCAGCACCGGACGATCCAGACGTGCATGCCGCTCGCGCGGACGTTTTCGAGCAGTTCGCTCGATCCGAGCCGAGCGTGATGGCGAAAGGGATCTATCGCTGGGCCGTCAAAGAATCTCGAGACGTCGCCGGCCTCTAGAGGAGCGCGCCTTCCATCTTCAGAAGCGCTTCCTTCATGGCCAAGCCCCCGCCGTAACCTCCAAGACCTCCACCGCTCCGCAACACGCGGTGACACGGAACGATGACCGGGATCGCATTGCCGCCGAGCGCGTTCCCCGCCGCGCGCGTGGCACGGACGTTGCCCGCTTTCTCGGCCATCTCCCGATACGACGAGACCTTCCCGTAGGGAATGCGCGCGGTCGCCTCGAGCACCCGCAGCGCGAAGCCGTGCGAGAGCTGCCAGTCCAGGTCGACGTCGAACGTTCGGCGCTTCCCCGCGAAGTACTCGTCGAGCTGTTTGCGAACGGGATCGAGACGTCGAGGCGATTCGAAGATCCGGGGCGACACCTTTCGCGCCAGGCCTTCCAACGTCTCGCTCTGGTCGTATCCATACAGCGAGAGCTGCACGACGCCCTTCGGCGTTGCCGCGACGAGAAGCTCGCCGAACGGCGAGCCGACGCGCGCGAACACCACGTCGACGAGGTTCTCCCTTTCTGCAGCCTTCACGAATCTCGCAGCCCCTTGCGCCGCGGCCTCGCCAACCGGCGTCCGGCGTGCGCGCGACAAGATCTCATCAACAGCAGCCATCACGTCATCATCCCTTTTAGCTTCTTCAATCCTTCGCGCACGTTCTGTCGAGCAGCCTCCTCGGAGCACTCGAGGATGCCCGCGATCTCCTTGTAGGGCAGACCGTTCGCGTACCGCTGCACTATCGCCGCGCGCTGCTTGTCCGGCAGCGCGCGCACCAGATCCCACAGGGCGTGATCCTCCGCGTGAGAGCGACGCGAGGGCCGCTCGGGCAGATCATCCACCGGCACCGGACGCCGCGCGCGCCCACGATGCGAGTCCATCGCCTTCCTGTACGCGATCGTCAACACCCACGACTTCAGGTTCGTTCCGTTGCGCAGGCCCGGATACGCCCGCAACGCCGACAGGAACGTCTCCTGGAACGCATCGTCGACGTCGTGCGGCGCGACGAATCCCGTCAGGAATCTGTAGACCTCCTCGCGGTGACCGTCGAGGAAAGCCTGGAACGGTGGAGGCCTCACATCGGTAGAACGCGCGCGCGGCACGGAACGTGAGATACTTATTTGCTGCCGCGATCGAGCAGCCGCGCGATCAGGTTCTTCTGGATCTCGATCGTTCCTGCTCCGATCGCGAGGCCGCGCACGTCGCGGAACATGCGCTCGACGGGGAACTCGCGCGTGTAGCCGTACCCGCCGTGGATCTGGATCGCTTCGTTGGCCACGTCCTGCGCAACGACGTTCGCATACCACTTCGCTTGTGCGATCTCGAGCGCAGGTGTCGGCTTGTCGTGTCCGGCGGCATCTGCTTTCGACGCTGCGCGCCAGACCATCAAGCGCGCGGCTTCCACCTTCGTGGACATCTCCGCGAGCTTCCAACCGATCCCTTGAAGGTCGATGATCCGCTTCCCCCCGACCTTGCGTTCTTGCGCGTAACGGATCGACTCGCGCAGCGCGCCCGCCGCGACGCCGACGCACATCGCCGAGTTGCCGAGCCGCTCGTGGTTGAACTGCGAGAGTATGGTTCGCATCGCGCGCCCTTCGGCGTCGCCTTCCATCAAGATGTCGGCGTCCGGGACGAGCACATCGTCGAACGCGACCTCTGCCTCGGGAACCCCGCGCAAACCCATCTTCTTGTGCACCTTCGACACGCTGACGCCCGGGGCCGTCGCGTCGACCATCACCGCACCCATCGCGCGCTCGCCGGCTTCGGGGAACCGCGTCACGACGAAGTACGCCTGCGCTTTGTGCCCCGCGGTGATCATGTTCTTGTACGCCTCGAGCTTCCACGCAGCGCCGTCGCGACGGATACGCGCGCGCATGCTCATGGCGTCGGACCCGGCGTCGGGCTCGGTCATGCCGATCCCGATCAAGCACTCGCCGGCAGCGACGCGCGGCAGGAAACGCTCACGCTGCTCGTCGTTGCCGAAGTTCGCGATCGCGCGCGGCGGGCCGTTGAGGTGCAGCTGGCACAAGACTGCGGTCGATAGACAGACGGCACCGAGCTCTTCGAGCACGAGCGCTGCTTCGAGGTCGCCCAGTCCGAGCCCGCCATACTCCTCCGGCACCGTGATACCGGTGAATCCTTGCTTCGCAAGGATCGCGAGGTTCTCTTCCGGGTACTCCTCGTTCTCGTCCCAGCGCGACGCGCGCGGCCGGAACTCGCGGTCGGCCAGCTCCGCGGCGAGCGCGCGCAGATCCTGCTGTGGTTGCGTGAGCGTGATGTCCATCGGCGTTCGCCGAAGGATATTCGACGCGGCGGGGGCCGGGCCTTTTAGGCCGGCGCCTCTTGTTAGGACAGCGAAGGGGCGGGTTGGTCGAGCAGCTTGCCGTCCCGCATCCGCAGGCGCCGGGTCGCGCGAGTGGCGACTTCGTCGGCGTGCGTAACCAAAACCACCGTCACGTCACGCTCTTGCGAAAGCTTCCGCAAGATAGCGACAACTTCATCCGCGGTCTGGCTGTCCAGGTTCCCCGTCGGCTCGTCGGCGAGCAGGACGCGCGGCTCGTTCGCGAGCGCGCGTGCGATCGCAACGCGTTGCTGCTCGCCACCGGAAAGCTTCGAAGGGAGGTGCTTCGAGCGGGTCGCCAGGCCTACCTGTTCCAAGAGGTCCGTCCCGCGCGCGCGCCGCTTCCCTCGGTTGAGGCCGATCGGCACCATCGCGAGCTCGACGTTCTCTTCCGCAGTCAGTGTAGGGATCAGGTTGAAGCTCTGGAAGATGAACCCGATGTCGCGGCTGCGAACCTTGGTCAGGTCGCCCTGGCCGAGCTTCGTCAGCTCGCGGCCATCGAACGAAAGAGACCCGCTGGTCGGCTTGTCGAGCGCACCGAGGAGCTGGAGCAGCGTGCTCTTTCCCGAGCCACTCGGGCCTTGGACCGCGACGAACTCACCGCGGCCGATCTCAAGGTCGATGCCGTCCACCGCGCGCACCTCCTGCGAACCGACACGGAACGTGCGCGACACGTTGTCCAACTTGTAAAGCTGGCCGTTCCCGTTCATCTCGCTCATCGACATCTCCAGATCACCCGACGTTCCGCAGCGCTTCGGCGGGCGCGAGACGCGCCGCGCGCCAGCCGCCGATCGCACCGGCGAGCAGCCCACCGACGATCGCGAACCCGATCCCGAGGAGCAACGTCGTCGGGTGCACCGGCGCGTGCAATGAAACGGTCGACGTCGTCGTGCTCGATTGAACGCCGACGAATCGCGCGAGCGACGAGCTTCCGATGTTCGGGACGCCGGCCGTTGTCGCCGTCAAGGCCGGCGTGAACGCCCCGACCGCTGCGGCGGCGGCATACCCGATGCCGACGCCGACGACGCCCCCGAACAACCCGATACCTACTGTCTCGGCAAGCACCTGCCGAACCACTCGGCTCTTCGACCAGCCGATCGCACGCAGCGTGCCGATCTCACGCACGCGTTTCGCGACCGAAGAGAGGGTCAGCAGGATCGCGATGATGAACGCGGCTGCGAGCACGATCACGCCGAGCGCGCCGCCCAGACGGCTCGAAAGCTTCTTCGCATCGCCCAGGCTGCCGGTGACCTGCGCTGCCAGCGACTTCGTCGTCACAACCTGCGCGCCCGGGAGCAGCTTCGAGATCTCGGCCGCGACCGCATCCACATTCGAAGCGCTGCTCGTCTTTACCAGCACCTGCGTCACGCGGCCCGCCTTGCTGGACATCTTCTGCAACGTCGACAAAGGGAAGTAGATGTCGGCGGTGCTTCCGGTCAACGTCGGGTTCACGAGACCAACGACCGTGTAGGTCGTGCCGTTAATCGTGATGGTCGAACCGACCTTCAGATTGTTCTTGTTGGCGTAGCTACTCGCGACAAGGATCTGGTTCGGCTGGCCCGCGGTCAGCCACTTGCCGGCCGTCAGCTGGTCGGTTGTCACGAGACCGGCGTGCGGGCTCGCCGGGTCGATGCCGGCGACGTTGTAAGAGGTCGTCTGGATGTCGGTCTGCGGCGGGTTGACGATCTGTTGGATCGTACGAAGCGGGTTGCGGAACGTCGCGCGGAAGTTCCGAAGGCTCGCTGGGAGACACGATTCGAAGGCGCCGCGACGTTCGCCGCCGCTCCCGGGCGATGCGCTCGGCTGCGGACCGCCGAAACCGCCGCCGCCACCGGCAGCGAACCGCTTCTCGAAGCACGCCTGGATGGCCGCCTGCTGGGCCGCAGTCAGCGCAGGCGCCGTGACGTTCTGCTGCACGGTATTCCCGCCCGTCTGGAACGACGCGACGATCTGGGGAACGGTGCCCGTTTGGTGCTCGGCGAGCAGCGTCAGGCCCGGCGTCGCCGAGGTGACACCGGGCAGCTGCTCGATCTGTTGGACGGCTGCGTCGGGGAAGCTCAGCAGCGTCGCGGACAAGAAGAAGTCGTGCGTGAACTTCGTACCCGGCTTGCCGAGCTTCGACAGGTCGGTGACGACGTTCTGGTTCTCCGACTCGAGCGCACTGACGTCCTGGAGGTTCAGGTTGTTGTTGCCCCCGAACCCGCCGCCGAAGAACCCGCCGCCGGCACGCGGGTCGTTGAACGAGCCCGCCGAAGGAGACGGCGTCGGACTCGTACCAGGGCTGGTGGAGGTCGCACCGACGACTCGCGTGACCAGAACGTCGGTGCCGATCGAGCTGAGCGGCGCGAGCACCTTGGCCTGCGCCTCATCCAGCCCTTGGGAAACGCCGATGATGCCGATCACCAGACCGACGCCGGCGGCCAAGCCCAGCGCGGTCAGGATGGTGCGGCCCGAGCGACGACGCAGCTCGTTGAAGACGTAGCCGATCTGGAACATCAAGAACCCCCGGCGCTCGGTATAAGCGGAATAACACCACCGCGCAATAAGGGCGCCATGAGAACGGGCTTGGAAATCCCTGTGAGTGGCCGGTTTTACCGACCTTTCACCTCCGCCCGACCGGACTATTCAGCCCGCAGGACGGTGGCGGGCCGGGTGCCGGCCGCCGAGCGTGCCGGCAGCAGGGCCAGGGCATTCGCGAGCAGCGCGGCCGACGGAATGATCAACAGGAGCGTGATCAGCGGCAGCCGAGGCACGCCGAGGATGCCGAGCTGATTGGCGTAGACGTTCCACAGCGCGCGCCCTGCGATCGCGCCGATCACCAGACCGAAGACGAGCGACACGACGATGAAAGTCGAAGACTGCCAGGCGATGGCCCGCGCGACGTCGCGCCGCGTGAACCCGAGCGTCTTGCAGATAGCGAAGTCCCGACGTCGCCGGTTGATGCTCGTGACGAGCGCGTGCGCGAGGGTGCCCAGACCCAGCAGGACGAGCAACCCTGAGAGGATCACGGGCAGGTTGCGGCTGCGGCCGAAATTGAGCAGATCCCCCGGCGTCGTCGGGTCATGCGTTGCGCCGCCGTAGGGTGCGATGTCCGTCTCCAGCTGGGCGCGCGCCTTGCTCTCGTTCACGCCAGGCTTGAAGCGGACCACGAACTCATCGGGGGCGTCGCTGCCCGGGAAGAACTGCTCGACGCCCCCGATCGTGACGACCGACCCCTCACCGAGGTTCGCCGTGTGTCCCACGGTCGGAACGAC
>DATGHY010000348.1:0-4925 GCA_035307625.1 Actinomycetota bacterium | reverse complement strand
ATCAACGCCACCGAATACGCACTGAAGAAGACGGGCATGTCGCTGGACGACATCGACCTGGTCGAGATCAACGAAGCGTTCGCACCGGTCGTCCTCGCGTGGCAGAAGGAAACGGGCGCGGACCTGAACAAGGTCAACGTGAACGGCGGCGCGATAGCACTGGGTCACCCCATCGGAGCAACCGGCGGCCGTTTGATGACGACGTTGCTGCACGAGCTCGAGCGCACCGGCGGCCGCTACGGCCTGCAGACGATGTGCGAAGGCGGCGGCCAGGCGAACGTGACTATCATCGAACGGCTGTGACCGACTCGTTCCAGATCCAAGGCCGGACCGTCACGCTGCCCGTCGAGGTGAGGCGTGCTCGAACGTGGGCCGCGCAATTCCTGATCGAAGCATCCGCTGCGCAACAGCTGATGCCGCCGGGGCTGACTGTTGCGAAGGTTGCCGGGCGCGCGATGGCGATCATCCCGGTCGCGCGCTACGAAGACGGCGACCTCGACCAGTACAACGAAGTCGGCGTGGCATTCCTCGCTCGAGCAGCCGGTCGTAAAGGCGTCGGCGTGTACATCCACCACCTCCCCGTGACGCAGGGCTTCACGCTCGAGGCCGGCCGCACGATCTGGGGCTTCCCGAAGTTCATGGCCGACATCGACATCGTCGAGCACCCGGGCGGCGCGCGCATCCTGCTGTCGTCCGACAGCGAAGAGATCTTGCAGTTGGACGTTCGGCGCGGATGGATGTCGATACCGTCGCGCGCGATCCCCACCTACACCTACATGGACGGCGTGCTGCGCGAGACACAGTGGAAGACGTCGGGTAAGGCGCGCGCACGGCTGGGCGGCGGGCGGCTGGAGCTCGGCTCGCACCCGATCGCGAAAGAGCTGCGCGCGCTGGGGTTGCCGAAGAAGGCATTCGCCGTGCAGACGGTGCCCGAGATGCGCGCGACCTTCGGCGCATCCACCGTCATCAACTGAGTCTGGTCCGGGATCAGCGACATATATGTCGCTAGATCCGTATCAGCTAGATCAAGGCGCGACCTTCGGCGCATCCACCGTCATAGGCTGACCGAAACATAACCCCAACCGCTTCTTCCTCTGGCTCACTCCCGGGCTGCGGGTTTACTGTTAGTCAGCGTTCGCGCGATGTGGTCAGTGCGGTGGCCGCATGGGGGAAACCGCGAGCAACGAGGTGTCCAACCGAGAGCGGGACGTCGACGACCGGAGCCTGAGCGGGGGCCTGGAGGTCGACGGCGTCAGCGTCTCTTTCGGCGGTCTCCAGGCGCTGAACTCCGTTTCGTTCGCAGTTCGGCGCGGCGAGATCGTTGGATTGATCGGGCCGAACGGCGCCGGGAAGACGACACTCTTCAACGTCATCTGCGGCTTCGTGACGCCCGACAAAGGCTCCATCCGGTTCGAAGGCCGGATGCTCTCACGCATCAAGCCGCATCGTCTTGCGGAGATGGGGATCGCGCGCACGCTGCAAGCGCTCGGCCTCTGGCTTGGTCTAACGGTGCAAGAGAACGTCATGGCCGGAGCGACCGTCGCCGCTCGGGCCGGTGCTTTCTCCGCGATCTTGGGCCTTCCCGCGGCCGATCGCGACGAATCAGCTCTTCGCGAGAAGACGCAGCTGATCCTCGACGAGCTCGACATCGCGGGTGTCGCCCACTCGTACCCCGGCGCACTGCCGTTCGGCGTCCAGAAGCGCGTCGCACTCGCGCGCGCGCTCGTCGCAGAGCCGTCGATCCTTCTTCTCGACGAGCCGGCCGGTGGGCTCTCGACCGGCGAGATGTCCGAGCTCGGCGACTTGCTCGGCCGGCTGCGCGCGCGCATGGGCATCGCGCTCGTCGAACACCACATGGACCTCGTCATGACGGTATGCGACCGCGTGGTCGTGCTCGACTTCGGGAAGGTGATCGCAAGCGGCACGCCCAACCAGGTGAAGGGGGACCCCGCGGTAACGGCCGCATACCTGGGCGAAGAGGTGAGCGCGCGCGATGCTTGAGATCCGCGACCTTCGGGTCTACTACGGCGCCGCCTGCGCGCTCGACGGCGTATCGCTCGACGCCGATGACGCGAGCATCACGGCAGTCCTCGGCGCGAACGGAGCCGGAAAGACCACGCTGCTCCGAGCGATCTCCGGATTACTGCGGCCGCCGGCCGGGTCGATCCGCTACGAGGGGAAGGAGCTGATCGGTCTCGCTCCAGACGTGATCGCCCGCCTCGGGATCGCCCACGTCCCCGAAGGGCGCGGCGTCATCGAAGAGCTGACCGTCGAAGAGAACCTTCGTCTTGGCGGCCTGTGGCGCACGGATCGCGCCGACCAGAAAAGGGCGATGGAAGAGGTGCTCGCTCTCTTTCCGCCGCTCGAGCCGCGGCGGCGGCAGCATGCTCTGTCACTCTCAGGCGGCGAGCGGCAGATGCTCGTCATCGGACGCGCGTTGATGGCGCGCCCGAGGCTGCTCCTGCTGGACGAGCCGTCGCTCGGGCTCGCCCCTCTCGTCGTCGCGCAGATCATGGCGTTGCTCCGACGCCTGTGCGACGAGTCGAAGATCACCGTGCTTCTCGTCGAGCAGAACGCGCGTAGCGCCCTCTCCGTTGCCGAGAAAGGCGTCGTGCTGAACCTCGGGTCGGTCGTCGTGACGGAACGGGCCGACGCACTGGCGCGCGACGAAGACCTCCGGCACGCCTACCTCGGATTCTGACGTGCATCAGTTCATCGTGTTGACGCTGAAGGGCCTGACCCTCGGGATGATCTACGCCGGTATGGCTCTGTCCCTGGTCCTCATCTGGCGCGCGACCCGCATCGTGAACTTCGCCCAAGGCGCGATGGCGATGTTCACCACGTACATCGCTCTGTCCGTCGTCGACCGCGGCGGCTCCTATTGGCTCGCTTTCGTCGTCGCGCTTGCAGCCGGATTGTTGGTCGGCGGCGCCGTCGAGCGGCTGCTCGTCAGGCCCATCGAATCCGCCCCGCCGTTGAATGCCGTCATCCTCGCGCTGGGGATCCTTCTGGTGTTGGAAGCGGTCGTCCCGATGATCTGGGGCGGTCAGATCCGTTCATTCCCACCGGCGTTTTCCATCATCGGCGTCACTGTGGGCAAGACGCACATCGCGTTGTCCCCCTTCGACATCTTCACGCTGGCGGTCTTGGTCGGCGTGATGCTTTTGCTCGTTCTGCTCTTCCGCGGAACCCGGCTCGGGTTGCGGATGCGCGCATCGGCCTTCTCACCCGAGGTTGCTCGCTTGCTCGGCGTCCGGGTCGGCCGGATGCTGACGTTGGGGTGGGCGTTGGCAACGATGGTCGGCGCGCTCGCAGGCGTTCTGATCGCACCCGTTACGTTGCTCGCACCGACGAGCATGGACGTCGTGTTGGTCTTCGGTTTCACCGCGGCGATCCTCGGTGGGCTCGAAAGCCCCGTCGGCGCGTTGATCGGCGGCATCATCATCGGGCTGGCGCTCAACTACGTCGGCGGATACCTATCGACGGACCTCGAGCCGCTCGGCGCGCTTGTGATCCTGATCGCCGTCTTGATGTTCCGGCCGCAAGGGATCATCAGCCGCACCGGGGAACGGCGGGTCTGATGCGCGTCAAGGTTCCGCAACGTCCGCTCTTCCGCCACTTGCTGTTCGCAGCACTGGCAGCAGCGGTCTTCCTGACGTACACCGCGAAGACCGATGCATTCACCGCGTACAAGCTGGCCGGCGTTGCGTTCTTCCTCGTTGCCATCGCGGGGTTGAACCTCCTGACCGGGTTGAGCGGCCAGCTTTCACTGGGTCACGGCGCATTGATGGCGATCGGCGCGTACACCACCGCGCTGGTCTTGAGGAACCGCGCGCACTTCCCCATCGCCGCTGCGATCATCCTCGCCGTCGTCGTCACCGCGGCGGTCGGAGCGTTCGTCGGCATCGCCGCCGCGCGGTTACGTGGGCCCTACCTAGCCGGCGCCACCCTCGCTCTCGCCGTCGGTCTTCCACCTCTGACCACGAAGTACGCGGGTTTCTTCGGAGGCGATCAAGGGATCTCCGTCCGGCCACTGGCGCCTCCGGCCATCGGCAGCACCTTCGCTCCGGAGCAATGGCTCGCCTGGATCTCGATCATCGCTGCGCTGATCACGCTCGTGTTGCTGGCCAACCTCCAGAGGAGCCGGTTCGGACGCGCGTTCAAGTGTGTCCGCGACAACGAGATCGCGGCAGCGTTGTCCGGCATCAACGTCGCGCGAACGCAGGTCTTCGCGTTCGTAGTGAGCGCGGCGTGCGCGGGGCTCGCCGGCTCGCTCCTTGCTTTCTATGCAGGCCTCACCGCGCCGGCAGGCTTCAGCATCGTGCTGTCGCTTCAACTGCTCACGGCGATCGTGATCGGTGGGCTCGGCTCGATGACCGGTTCTGTCCTCGGTGCGTTCGCGCTGGTCTACATCCCGTCATGGAGTGATTCGCTCACCAGTCATTTCAACCTCCACAGCGCGGTGTCGGACAACATCCCGGCCGCGCTTTATGGGGGTGTGTTGATCATCGCGATGCTTCTATTTCCCGGTGGCATCGCGGGAGGTCTTCGCAAGCTCAAGGCGATGCTTATACGGCATCTGAAAGGAGGACGGTTGCACGGGGCAAGTCCGGAGGTATTGGGCGCAGGATCCGCGAGCGTTGCGCGCGCGGGGAAGGAGGAGGGATGAAATCATCGCACGTGCCGCGGTGGATCCGACGGGGCGCGATCGTTGCGATCATGGCTCTGATCGCAGGGGCATGCTCGTCGAAACCGACGGCATCGGCGCCGGGGATCACGGCAACGACGATCACGATCGGAAGTCATCAGCCGCTCACGGGACCGGCGGCTCCCGGATATTCCGAGATCTCGGTGGCATCGAACGCGTACTTCAAGTACGTGAACGACAACGGAGGCGTCAACGGCCGCAAGATCAACTACATCTA
>DATGHY010000347.1:0-7652 GCA_035307625.1 Actinomycetota bacterium | reverse complement strand
GACGTCGGACGGGTACGCCGGATCGTGGATGATGCCGATGTTACGGAGTCGTTGGAGCAACAGTTGCTTGTCGTCGCCGATCGCGGCGAGGGAAGCCGGAGCCGCGAGGGTGGCGATCATCGTGACGTCTGGCCGGATCGCGGCGACGTCGATCGCTGCGGAGCCGCCCGCGCTCGAGCCGACGATGATGCGCGGTAGCTCGCCGACGGCCGGAAGCTTCGCGATCGCGTCGAGCGCGCCTTCGATATCCGTGCACCAGCCCGACATCGAGAACTCGCCCGGCGCGCCGCGACAACCGCGGAAGTTGAACCACATCGCCGCGTATCCCGCGGACGCCATCGCGCGCGCGAAACCCGCGTAGCCTTCGTCGTCGGGATCGGGTGGGCCACCGCTCGGGATGCCGTGGCAGAGGACGAGCGCCGCGCGCGGCTGCTCGGGGATGATGATCTGTCCCTCGAGAGTGAGGTCGTCGGAGCGAAACACGACCGCGCGCGCCTGCATCGGCGCGTAGCCTACCCGCGGAAAGCGATCGGGCGTCTCCGCCTAGGGAAGAGACGCCCGGAGCGCTTGTGCGCGCGCGCTATCTTCGCGCGAGCGACCAGATCCGCTTCGTCAGCACCGCACCCATCAACGCGGCGACCACGATCAACCACCCTTGGGACGAGCGCGCGGGTGCGACGGGCTTGCTCGCCGGAACAGCGGCGTCGGTGGCGAGCTTCGCGTCGGTGCTCGCCGGCGACGTTGCCGTGTGCTTCGCGGCGCGCGACGAGGTGGCCGGCAGGCTCACGGCCGAGACGGTTCCGGTCGAGCTGCTGCGATAGGCCTGCGTCGCGAGATCGACGGGCGTCGCTGAGGATGCCCCGGTGTAGTAGTGGGGGTCGGCGATCTGAACGATCGTGGCCACCGAGGGGACACCCTTGGGGCTGATCGCGAACAGGTAGTAGAAGCCCGGCGTCAGCGCCGCGCGGTTGTTCGGGATGTTCAGCGAGACCGAGTTGCCGCTGCGCTGTCCGGCCCCGAGGATCACCGTGCGCGCGTCGGCGTCCGTGATGTGCGTCTGCGCCGGCAACCGGGTGAGCACGAAGTGGTCGATGGCCGCGCTGCCCGGTGCGATCTCTGCGTGCAGCGTGCCACCCCAGGTGGCGTGCGCCTGGCTCGCGTTCAGCTCAGGGCGGGGGCCCGCATAGAGGTACGGCGGGAAGAAGCGCTCGAACGATGGGTCCTTCAGGTTGTGTGCGAACCCAAGCGTGTCGAGCGGCAGCGCGTTCCCGGTGCCGCCGTAGCCTTGGTTGATGGGAGCGTGACCGCCGACCAGGATGCTGCCGTCGGGGAGCAAGATCGCGGAGTTGTGGTACGTGCGATCGCGCACCGAGGAAGACAACGCCGTCCACTTGTTGGTCGCAGGGTCGAACAGCTCGGCCTGGTGGACCGGCACCTCGGACCCTGGGAGGATGACCTCATCCTTGTCCGCGCCGCTGAACACGACGACCTGACCGTTGGGCAGAAGGACGGAGCTCGAGAACCAGCGACGGTTGTTCAGGTTGCCGGTCATCGCGCTGGACTCGTTCCATCCGCTGGACGACTTCGTCAGCGTGATCATCTGCGACATGCTCTGCGCGAGGTAGGTATCCGGGGCGACGCCCAGCGCGCCTCCGGCGACCAAGATGTGGACGGTATTGAGACCCGTCGGCGTGCTCGCGTCGAGCGGCATCATGACTTCCGCTGCGCCGCTCGTCGCACCAAGCGGGAACATGCCGACCTTCCGCCATCCTTGATCGGTGCTCTTGCCGATCTGAGACGGGTCGAAGAGCATCATGTTGTTCCAGTTGAGCTCGTTGATGCTCTCGCCCGCAGGACCCCACTGCTGCCCGTTGCTCGAGAAGAAGATCTCGCCATCGGGAAGCAAGTGGAGCCGCCCGAACAGCGGCAGCTCGACATTGTCCTTCGCGGGGTTCTGCGACCAGCCACCGTGTGCAAGGCTCCACGTCTCTGTGGTCTGTACGTTCTCCGGCAACGGGAATGTCGCTTGCTCGTACTGCGTGTTGCCGATCGCGTCTTCGATCTGCGTCATGATCGACGAGTTCCACAGCAGCTTCGTCACACCGCCGGCGACGAACTCGTCGCCGCTCGGCAATGTGAGCATCGTCGGATACCAGCGGCCGGTGTGCATCGCCGAGGTGTACGTCGTCCATTGACCGGTCGACGGATTGAAGACTCGCGTGTTCTTGCTTCCGTACAGTTCGCCCAAGCCGTCGGCGCCGGCGATGCCCGTACCACCCTTCGGCTCCTCGGTCGCCCAGTACGTGCCGCCTGTGTCCAAGACGGTGCCGTTTTCGAGCAGCCGTTGGTCCGAGCAGAACAAGTCATCGTGATTGCCGGCGGGAACGGCGACCGGCATGAAAGCAGGTGTCAGTGGCGCACTCGCGCGAAGATCGAGGATCTCGCTCTTCGCGTTGCCGAGGCACGCACCCGCGTTGGCAGGGACGGGCAACTGGCCGCATCCCTCGATGTTCTGAAGCCCATTCCAGTAAAGGACTTGACCATCCGGCAGCATGACCTGGCTCGCGGCGGCCGGGTACAGCTCGGATTCCGCGACCGTTTGCGGCGGTGCGTTGTCGAACTTGTGGAACGGTGAGAACGGCGCCGTCCAACAGCCTTGGGCCGCACACGATGGCGTCGCCGCGCGCGCGGTTGTCATGGCACCGGACAGGATGCTTCCGAGCGTTGCGAGGGCGAGCAGCGTCGTCGTGACGCGGAGCCGCTTCGTGCGCATCGTGTTCCTCCAAGCCGAAAGGGCGGATGCCGGATACTCTCTAATCTCCGAGATTTCGGCGTCTTCCAGGCTGTTTCCTACCCATGGGGAACTGAATCTTGAGCCTGGGAAATCTCACAAGCAGGAGGAACGGCTTAGCGGGGCCCCTGCCATCTCTGTGACGAGAGGTCGACCCGGCTTCCGTCGAAAACCACACCCTCGGCACGCAGTCGCGAGGCGGCGTCCTCGGGGTAGGGGGGCGGGTCGCCCCGGTTGTCGACGACACGGTGGCACGGCAGCTCGAACTGCCTGTTCTTGATGACGCTGCCGACGGCCCGAGCAGCCGACGGCTTGCCCGCCCAGCGCGCCACGTCGCCGTACGTGGCGACCCGGCCCGCCGGGATCTGGGAGACGAGGGACGCGACGCGGTCGGCGAACGTCGATGCTCTCGGGGAGCCGATCGAGCGCACGGAGGAAGTTGTTTCGAACCCCAACGAGAGTTGGTTCTGTGCGGACGTCGAGACCCGGCCAAGATCGGTCTTGGGGTGCGGCGCGATGATCAAGCCTTCGACGGGATCGCCGTAAGCGACCCAGCTCCCGTTCACGAACGTCCATGCGGTCAGCGCGGCACACGCGGCATCGAGCGCGTCTTGATCTGCAGACGCCGGAAGGCCGTGCACCTGCCGGCGAAGCGCCGCTCGCGACCACTCGATCTTCGACGTCGAACCTCGCTTCGCGCCGGTGATCGACACGTAGGTGAGGTGCGGATAGACCTCGATCGAAAGACCACTCCCCGCTTCGCCGCCGCGGAAGACGGGAAAGCCCATCGAATCGAGCAGCCGGTAGAGCGCGAATCCCGTTTGCATCCATGACGGAGCCGTCTCTTCTGCCCGGGGCGTGTAGTAGAGGCTGACTCCGAGCTTCCGCAGTTCGTGTTCGGCAACGCGATGATCCTTGCCCGACACCAAGCCTTGTGAGATCGCGCACGGCGCGTCGACGGCGAACGTCGTGTTCTTCGGGAACTGGCGCAGCACAGGCTCCAGCGATTCGATATCGCGCGCCTTCAGCAACAGCAAGATGCTCCGTTTCTCATCGAGGACGCAGACGTCCAAGCCGCGCGTCGCCGAAACGTCGATGCCGGCGAACATCTACGGTTTCCGCGCTTTCATCGAGAAGATCATCGGCATGTCGTACTTCCCGGCAGGCGGGTACCAGTAGCCGTCGTCATGCTGCTCGAGGAAATTGAACTGCCGGATCGTGCTGAAAGGAAATTCGTGTATGTATTCCAACTGCAGACCGCCGTCGATGAGGGCGTTCGAGATATCGCCGAGCGAATGCGACCACGAATAGGTCCGCGTGTTCTTCACCGGCGCCTCGGGATCCGCGTAGTCGGCCGAGTCGTCCACGATCGGGTCGTCTTGATGGAAGTACGGGTACATCCGAGCGTAGTCGCTCATCGCCGAGTCCTGGCCCATGTCGGTGTCGAACATGAACCCCACCGGGTGGAACTCCGCGATGTAGAAGGTGCCGCCCGGCTTCACGTAGCTCGCGGCGATCTGACCCCAGCGATGGATGTCCGGCAGCCAGTAGATCGCGCCGTACGAGGTGAAGACGATGTCGAACTGCCGGTCGAGCTTCGAAGGCAGCTCGTAAAGATCGGAGACCATGAAGGTCGCGGGGATGTTGAGCTCTGATGAGATGGCGCGCGCGGCGTCGATCGCGCGCTGGGAGAAATCGATGCCCGTCACCGTCGCACCCAGCCGCGCCCACCCCATCGTGTCGAGCCCGAAATGGCACTGCAGGTGCAGCAACGTCTTGCCGTTCACCTCGCCGCCGAGCTCGCCCAGCTCGATGCCGTGTAGGCGGTTCTGGCCGGCCTTGAACGACTCCACGTCGTAGAAGTCCGATCCCATGTGGACATCGGTGACTTCATCCCAATGCGTGCGGTTGACCGCGAGGAGCTCGTCCATCCGCGCAGTTTACGACGGCGGCGCGACTAGGTCCCGGGCAAGAGGGCCAGCAGAAGACCGAGCGCGTCGAGCGGCTTCGTCAGCGCAGACGGACTGCGCGCGTTGTTGAAGATCGCCACGTAGACGATCGGCACGCCGTCGAGCGGCACCACCCATCCGGCCATGGAGCGAACGTGCTCGATCTGTCCGGTCTTCCCGTGCACCTTGTCTTTTGTGAGCGGCCCGGTCATGCGCTTCAGCAACGTGCCGGGTTCACCGGCGATGGGGATCGATCCGCGAAGCGCGTCCCATCCCGGGCCCTTGCCGACAAGGATCAGTTCGAGCAGCCCTGCGATCGTCCGGGGCGTTACCCGGTCCAACACCGACAACCCGGAGCCGTCGTACATCGCGAGGCCGCGCGTCGAAACACCGAGGGCGCGCAACGTGCTCGCCACGACGGCGACACCCGCGGCAGTTGAGCCGTGTCCGCCGAACGACGCACCGATGTCCTTCAGCAGGATCTCGGCGTTGTAATTGATGCTGTAACGATTCGTGAAGTCGACGATCTCGGCGACGGTCGGGGACTCCACGCGTGCGATCTCGCTCGAGCGGCCGGGCGCGCGGCCCTTCACGACGCGGCCGATCGAGATCCCCAACGCGTTGAGCGCCGCCGCCAGCGCATTCCCTGCCGCCAAGGCGGGATCCGGAACGAGGGTCTTCTGATCGAGATCGCCGTAGCCCTCGTTGATCGTGAGTCCGTCGATGTAGCCGACGTCGGGCTCGTTCACGAGGTAGCTGGGGAGCCAGCCCTTCTGCGTCTTGCTCGCGTCGAAGATGGAGTCGTCTGCGACCAGGCGGCCGATGCTCCGGATCCCGGAAGCGGCGATGCGCGCGGCCAGCTGATCCACCGTTGCGGAGCCGTGCGGGAATGCCGGCCTTTTGATGACATCGGTGGGTGCGGGGAGGTACCGATGCTGGCGGTAGATCTCGGTTGTAAGCGTTGGGTCTCCGCCACCGACGAGGGTGAGCGTGGAAACGTTCGGCGCACGGTTGGAAACGAGCGCGCGCGTGGCGAACCGATGGTCCGGCCCGAACTTCACGATCGCGGTCGTCGTCGTCGCGAGCTTCAGTACCGACGCGGGCGCCATCGCGCGCCCGCCGTTGATCGAGAAGAGCTCGCGTCCACCGCGCATCAACACGAGGCCGGCGGTCGCTGCGGGCGCTTGCCCGACGCGTAGCGCGGTTCGTCCGGCAGCTTCTGCTGCGCGGTGCGGTGTTTTCTCCGGCACGTACGCGAACGCGGGCGTTGACGAGGTGATGACTATAAGCGCAACGATAAGAAGACGACGCACCATCCTTGAGATGCTATCGAGATATTTAGGCCTGACTAAACGTGGTGCGCGCGCTAGGGTGTTACTCAACGCCGAGGTGCGGCATGCGCTACTTCGTAGTTTCCGGCACTGAACCCTCCACCGTTCACATCATCGCGGAGATCGTTCGCGACCTTGAAAGCGCGGACCGCGGGGATTCGTTAGCCGGGCAGTTGGCAGGACCTCGTTTACGCGTGCTGACACAAGAAGAGATCCTGAAGATCCCCGGCGGTACGAAGATCCTCGATCGGTGGCGTGGCGGTGACGACGGCAGGTTCTATCTCGAATCGGTACGGCTCGCCCGAGAAACAGACCGCAAAGAGAACAAACCGACCTTGCGATTGGTTTCGTCGGACGGACCGGCGAATGATTCGAAGCTTGAGGAAGGCAGGCTATCGGCGTTGCTGGAGCGCGCCGTAGATTTGCAAGCGCAAACTCTGGAGATAATGCAGAAAGTGCAGGGTCGATCCGCTCAGCAGATCTCAAGGAAGCTCGAAAGACATTACGAAGATCGCAGCGGAACCGGTAACACAGCGAGAGATGGGCGTTAGGATGACTACTATGACGATGACATTCGGAGAGCGACTGCGTAACGCACGCTCAACCGCCAGGATGAGCCAATCGGATCTCACCCGCATGAGCGGTGTACCGAAGACGATGCTTTCGCGGTACGAGAACGACCACATCCTTCCTTCGATCACGACGCTTCGGAAGCTTGCCCTAGCGCTCGGGATGAACGAATCGTCTTTGATCGACGAGACATCGGGCGTCTGCGAAGCTCTTCAAGCGAGGCTTACGGAGCGCGGGATCTCGATCGCGAACACCGATGAAGCGAACCGCCTTGGAAGTGTCATCGCAGACATGGTGGACGCACACGAGCCATCCGTCCTCTTCCTCGACGAACAGGCGCGTCAGGCCTAACGGTCGGCCTGTTGCATCAGCACGACGACGCCGGTGATCGAACCGTCTGAACCGAGCGGCGTACTCGTAACCTTGCACCGAAGGTCACGGCCGCGGCGATCGCGCGCCTCGAAGACCTGAGGCTTCCCGTTCGGGATGCCGGACAAGCTGCTGGCGATCATCTTCGCAACGGGGGCCGGCGGCAGGCCGATGTCGAGCTCCTCGAACTTGCGCCCGACGACCTCGTCCTCGCGGACGCCCCACATGTCGGCGGCGGTCGCGTTCCAGACCTCGATGGATCCGTTGCGATCCAACACGGCGACACCCATGCCGACATTCCCAAGGATCGAGTTCAAGAACGAGTTGGAGTCCACGAGCTCTGAGCTGCGCGCGCGCAACGTGTCGTTCATGGACTGAAGCTCTTCGTTGGTCGATTGCAGCTCTTCGTTGAGCGTTTCCAGCTCTTCGTTGCTCGCTTGAAGCTCCTCGTTCGTCGTCTCGAGCTCTTCGACAGTCGACTGGAGCTCCTCGTTCGTCGTTTCAAGCTCTTCGTTCGTCGACTGCAATTCTTCGTAGGCAGTGTCCAGCTCTTGTTTCTGCCGTTCGAACTCGGTGTTTAGCCGGCGGAAATTGCTCTCGTCTCGGAACGTGATCACGACGCCCAGCCTGCTGCCATCGTCA
>DATGHY010000346.1:0-3409 GCA_035307625.1 Actinomycetota bacterium | reverse complement strand
CGACATCGTTCGGTATATGCGCTCGTTCACGCGTGACCCGAATCCCGCGCACGTGACGTACACGATCTCGCCTGCGTTGGACCATGCTGTGTCGACGGTGAGCGCGCCCAAAGGCGTCGATCTCGGGTATGTCTTCAACTCGGCATACTGGGTGAGCGGCTTGCAGACGCGCGCCTCCGGCCTGGCGCCGTCGAACCTTGGGACGATCGATGCGGTCACGTATGGGCGGGGCCTGCAGAACGTGCTGGACATCCCGGAGGCCGGTGCGCTGGCGCAGCCGGAGGTCTACACGATGGTGGGGCAGCGCTGGCTGCCGAACGGCTTCGTGGCGCCTGCGAACAGGTTCACGGCGACGTTGACGAACCTCGGAGCCGCCACGCTGGACGTCGCGCGCATGGGCCTGGCGACGTCATCGACGCTGACGGGCACGGTGGCGACCGATGGACCGACCCGCTTGTTCTTGCGCGGGGATTGGGCATCGGCGCCGACGGTCACGGTGGCGGGCGCATCGGCCTCCTGGTCGTGGTCGCCGGCAGGGTTGACGCTGAACCTGGCCGCGGGCAAGGCGATCTCGATCACGATCAAGTGAGTTGGTCCGGATCTGACGACATATGTGTCGCTGGATCCGGACCAGCACACCTGATGGCGAGATCCTGTCTATTTGGTCGGCGCTATTCTGAAGGCGTGAACCGCCGGAAGTGGTCGCTCCTCTTCGTCGTTCTCCTGACCCTGGCTCTCGTTGCCTTGTCGCTGGTCCTTTCGACCTGGGGTCTCCGCTACTCCAATCAGAGGGGCATACACGCTTTAGCCGCCACTATCGCGTTCTTGGGCTAGCGCGCGATCTCGAACACGCCTGCCGTGTGCGGCCTGGCATCGCCGAGAAGCGTCAAGCCGTGCATCAGCAGCGACGCTGTGAATGGCCCCAGCACCTCGCCGGTGCGCACGTTCGTCAGCGTGTAGGAGCCGCCCGATAGGCCGTGCAACGCCACGACGGGCGCGGCCCCCGTTTGCCTGAAGGCGAAGACGAAGTTCGACGCTTGGAACGCGGCCGGCGCCACGTCGTCCCACGGGTCCGAGGTGGTGAGCTCGTACACGCCGCTCGACAAGGACGACGAGTGCGCGTGGTACCAGTTCAGCCACCACGCGGTGTCGCTCTGCACCGAGGCCGGCAGCTTCGTCAGGTCCGTCCAGAACGTGATGTGCGTCAGCGCCGCGATCGGCATCAAGTAGTCGGGTGTCAGACCGTCAGACAGGGTCCCGTCGTACAGGCCTGCCCCGATCGACGACGGCGGGATCCACGGCGCGGCGTCCCAGATGTCGTGGAGCAGCTGCGCGCCGCGCTTCACGGCCGCGCCGCTCGGCAGCGTGTGCCCGTGCGTGTTGTCGAACCACGACGGCCCGCGCGCGGCCGACTCGAAAGGCCAGAGCCGCTGGTCGTTGGTCTCGTCGAACTCGAACGTGACGTCGGGGTGCGCGCGCTCGATGCGGTCGACCCAGGCGACGAATGCGTCTTCGTAGTCGTTGTAGTCGTGCGGCGGGCAGTCGAGCCACGACATGAAGTCGAACTTGAAGTAGTGGACGCCCCAGTCGTTCACGATGCGATCGATGACCCCGGCCAGGTAATCGGAAACGGCCGTCTGCGTGATGTCCCACACGCCCAAGCCGGCGTCGTCTTGGATCTGCGACGTCGCCGTACCGATCGGAACGCACGACCACGTCGGGTGCGCCTTGAAGGTTGTCGATGCGCCGTTGAACTCGACCGGCGACATCCAGAGGCCGAGCCTCATGCCGCGCGCGGCGAGGTAATCGGCGAAGACGGGCTTCCCCCGCGCGTCGACCGGGAAGCGTGACGTGTCGACGTGCCAGTCGCCGCTCTCGCCGCCGGGACCGCCCTGCCACTGGTCGTCCAAGATGATCGTGTCGATCCCGAGCGACTGCGCGACGTCGGCTTGATGCTCCATCGTCTTCTCGTTGAAATCGGCGCCGTGCGACCATGGGTGGAACGAGTTCAGCGTGACCTGGCGCGGGAAGGCGGGCGCGCGCACCGCGGCGAGATACGACGCGTACACCACGCCTGCGTCCTGTTCGTCGCCCTCGTACACGCCGATCGCCGCGCGCCCAACGTGCAGCGTGTCGTTCGGCAGCACGTGCCGCGCGCGCACCGGCACCGGCCACAGCGGGTTCTCAACGCGGTTGGAATTCGGGTCCGTGATATCGAGCGGCCCGACGGACTCCGATTGGATCGGTCCGAGGTCCTCGAGGTCGCGCCCCCACTCGACACCGGTCCAAACGTTTGGGCCTTCGCTGCCGGCGCGGCTCGCGGCGCCGCCGCGGCGCTCGGACACGATGAAGAAGCGTTGCGCGCGCGCGACCTCCGCCTCAACGTCGAAGCTCTTGCCGAGCAGCATGTGGTTGCTCGATCGGAAATCGTCCTGCCAGTCGGAGCCGCCGCGGTATGCGACGGTGTCGACCGGAGAACCGGCGGGCGCGCGCAAGTCTGCGAGGTGTGCAGCGGTGACCAACAACGGCAGAGGACCGTTCTGGATCCAGAGGTCGGAATCGACGACGCCGGAGCCCGACGCGAGGCGGACGACCCTCGTTACCGTCACGGTCGGCAGCGCCTGGAAGACGAACGTCGCATCGATCTCGTTGCCGTGGACGACCGGCGAGATCGACTGAAGCGATAGCTGAGACTCAGGGAACGTCACGCCGTCGAGATCGATGCTGAAGTCGGTCGCCGGGCCGCTAGACGCGACCCGATGCCGCAACTCATCTCTCAATTCCCCGAACTGCAGCGTCGATCCGTTCACCGACCACGAGATGCCGACACGAGAGTTGCGGAGCGTCACGCGGTCGGGCGCGCGCGCGAAAACCACATCGCCTGCTTGAAGCGTCGTCGCGCGCGCGCCCGACACCACGCCGAGCGGCACCGCCAACAGAACGGCGAGAACAAGCGCGCCCCGTCTCACAGCGGTGGCGGGAACCCCAGGGTCGCGGTATTCGGCTCGTTCTGCCACAGCGCGCACTTCGAAGCCGTCGTCACCGACCACCCCGCCACATGCAGGTCGCTCACTCCGCGCACCTGCGTGCACATCACGTGGTCGCCGATCGTCGGCGAGACGTTGAAGAAGAAGTTGTCGTTGCCGATCGGGTCCGGGCCCCACGTCGCAGGGTTGTTGATGTCGCCCGAGAAGAAGGACGAGAAGATCGGCTTCGGATATCCCTCGGGCGTCGGCGCGATCAGGTATCCCAGCTGGTCGTTCGCCAGTCCGACCGTCCAGAACCGGCGAGGACCCTTCACCTGTGCCATCAGCTGCTCGCGAACGTTCGGGTACGCCTCACCCGGGTTCGTCGTGATCAGCAGAGTACCGACGCGGAACACCGACACCCACGTTCCCAACACCGTTCC
>DATGHY010000345.1:0-11329 GCA_035307625.1 Actinomycetota bacterium | reverse complement strand
CTCCCGTGCATCGTCAGGTCGGCGGTCGCTCCCGGCGCAAGCATGTTCGGTGACACGGAGCTGAGGCTGTCGAGGGCCCATGCGTTCGTGATCGGAACGACGACGAGCAGAACTGCGCCCACCAAGATGAGCGAAGCATGGCGTCCGACACGTGACTTCATGATTCGGGTCCTCCGCCTTTCTAACGACTAGGGTTCCGAATCGTTGCCTAGGAGGGGTGGACTTTCATCCCGATTTCGGCCGGATATCCGGTGCGCAGCGGTGAAGTCTTCGTTATCTGGGAACTTCTTGAAGGACTAACGGCGAGGCGTACGGCGCGCGCCACCCGCGGTGGTCAGGATGCCGCGCGGCCGGTGCGAATCCTTGAGCGCGCGCGCAGCCGCATTCCGGCCGGCCATGCCGTGCACGCCGCCACCGGGATGCGCCGAAGCCGAGCAGAGATACAACCCTCTCACCGGCGTCCGGTAACGGAACCAACCGGGAACAGGACGGAAGATCAGCTGATGGTCGATCGCCGATGAGCCGCCGCCGACGTCGCCGCCGACGAGGTTCGGGTCTGCTTCCTCAAGATCTGCCGGCGTGCGAACGTGTGTCCCTACGATGTGATCGCGCACACCGGGTGCATGATCTTCGAGCCGCGCGAGCACGCGTTCCAGGAACGGCTCACGCGCGGCATTCCATCCGTCGATCTTCTTCTTGCTTCCGCCATCGCCGCGCGGGTTCGGGGGCACGTGCGTTTCGACCCAAAGCGTCTGGCACCCATCCGGCGCGCGCGACGGGTCGGCGATCGACTGCTGTCCCACGATCAACAGCGGTTCGGCGGGGAGCAGCCCGTGCGCGCCCTCGTAGGCGGCGCGCGCCATCGTGTCGAGCGTCCCGGTGATGTGGTACACGCCGCAGTCTCGCGCTTGCTCGACGAGCCACGGCGCGCGCGCGTCGAGCGCAAGGTCGACCTTGAACATGCCGGTGCCGTAGCGGAACGTCTTCAGGCCGTCGAGGAATCGCGCCGGAAGGTGCTCGTCGCCGACCAAGTCGTGGAACAGCGCGCGCGGTCCGGTGTCCGCGAGGATCGCGTGGCGCGCGCGCACGATGCGGCCGCGTGTGGTCTCAACTGCGCGCGCGCGCCCCTTCTCGACCACGACCTTGGTCACCGGGTCGGCGGTGTGCAGCGTGCCGCCGGCCTCTTCCAGCAGGGCCACCAAGCCTTCGCTCAGCCTCCCCGCCCCGCCGACGGGAACCGGCATCCCATATTGCTGCGCGATCATCGCGAGGATCATCGCCATCGGCGTGCTCCCCGCTTGATCGATGCTCAAATCGGTGTGCGAGTCGCCGCACGCGAAGGCCATCTGCCCGGCGAGCGTCGCGAAGCGCCGGCGCGCGACCTCGCCCACAGGCGTCAGCATCGTCCGCGCGGTGTCGATCGAGCCGGCGATCTTTGCCGCGCGAAGGAAGCGCAGCCCTTGGCGGATCGGCGGGATCGGCGCAAGCATCGTGTCGAAGAACCGTGTGCCGATCCGCTGCCACCATGTGTACAGCTCGAGCCACGCTTCACCGTCGGCGCCGAGCCCATCGGCGGTGCGGCGCAGATCGCGGTGGATGAACGCGCCGTGGTTCGGATCGATCGCTGCTCCCACCGGCGTTTCGAAGTGCGCCCACGCGATTCGCTTATCAAGCTTGAGCTCGCGGAAGACGGGTGTTGAATGGAGCAGCCCGTAGAACGCGGAGAACGGGTCGTGCACGTAGCCCGGGTTCGTCAGCGCCGCGCTTGCGACGGCGCCGCCGGCCGTTGGGTTCCGTTCCAAGACGGTGACGTCCCAGCCCCTGCGCGCCAGCGTGATCGCAGCAACGAGTCCGTTCGGCCCGGACCCGATGACGACCGCATCGGCCACGTCGATAGACGAGGCCATCAGGGCAGCTCGAGAACGGATCCTTCGGCCGCGGCGATCACCTTCGGCTTGGTTCCGTTGAGCGAGGTAACGATCTGATCGAGCGCATCGTCGGTTCGATCCGGATCGTGGTGGTAGAGCATCACCGACTTCGCGCCGGCTTTCCGGCCGAGGCCGATGGCGTATTCGATCGCGGAGTGACCGAAGTCTGCTCGCGCCGGGAATTCTTCGAGCGTGTACTGCGCGTCGTGGATGAGCACGTCCACGCCCTCCGCGAGCGCCATCGCGTTGTCGTGGTACTCGCCCAGACCGTCGGCACCCGGACCAACCGACGTCGGCCAGTGATCGGACAGGTAGGCGATCGAGCTCGTTCCGTCGCTGACGCGGAAGCCGAATGTGCGACTGAGCTTGTGCGGGATGTCGAGCGCGGTTACCTGGAATCCCTCAACGTCGAACGTACCCGACTCTAGGTTCTCGACGCTCCACTCGCCACGAAGCTCTTCCAAGCGGACCGGGAAGTGCGGCGGGGACACCGCGCGCGCCATCACCTCGGCCGCGTCGCCTTGCGAAGGGATCATCACGCGGACGCGCGCGTCGGGCTGGTCGCCGGCACGGAAGAACGGAAGACCGTGCGTGTGGTCCCAATGCAGGTGGCCGACGAGGATCGTGCCGCTGAAGGTACGTCCCTCGAGGAACGTCGTCAGCCGGCGCAGACCGGTACCGCCGTCGAGCACGAGGTGCGGGTCGTCGTCTCCGTGCGCGACGGCGACGCACGACGTCTGGCCCCCGTACCGGACGAAGGCCGGTCCTGGTGATGGCGTCGAGCCACGAGTCCCGCAGATGAGCAGGCGCACAGCGGGCAGTGTATCCGGTCGCTCTTTCCCCCGGTCTAGGCCTGTTGCCCGTTCGCCTCTTCGCGCCGGTGCGTCTTGGCGAGCTCTTCGAGGGCTGCTCGATTGACGTTTTCGGCGGCTGCGACGGCGACCGTGCACTTCGTCAGCGCGCGGAGCGTGGCAGTCCGGCGACCACCTTCGAGCAGCGCGCGCTCGCCGAGGATCGCACCGGGGCCGAGCTCCGCCAGCACGTTCCCATCGACGTCGACCTGCAAGACACCGTCGAGCAGCAAGTACAGCTCGTCACCCGCGGCGCCTTGCTCGGTCAGAACCTTGCCCGCCTTGACCTTGCGCTTCTCGGGCTTCTTGCCGGCGCGCATGATCAGGAACGAAAGCTCGCGCTCGAGCGCGGATTCGACGGCCGTTACGATCGCGGGGGAGTCCTCGGCGCCCCACGGCGTGCGATCGCCGAAGGCGTGCTTCGACCAATCCTTGAAGTCGATCAGGCCGCTCTTCGCAGCGAGCTTGCCTTCGTTGTCGTAGATCCAGTGACGGGGGAACGGGCTCGCGCCGGTGACTTCGAATTCCGAGCGGCCGTCCGAATAGATCGTCAGCGTCAGCGTCGTCCATGCCGTCGGCGCGCTGATCTGGAAGAAGGGCGGATGCGGAACGGGGCGCGGTGCGGGTGCACCTGTGCGGCCGCCCGCGGTCTGTACGAACTTCACGTGGTCCGGCCCCACCTCCGGCTCGTGCTGGATCGTCGGATACGCCGCGGCTGCGAACGTCATCTCCTTCGTGCCGAGGCGCAACGTGGTCGACCCGATCTGACCACCGCCGCTATAACCGAACCCTGTGATGCGCGCGTCGCCGCGCGACGGGAGCGAGCGGCCGCCCCACCCCTCGGAAGAATCTTCGATTTCGATCCACGCGCGCAGCTCGTTCGCGAATCGGAACTTGTCCGCGGCGCGCAGCGCCTCCAGGTCGTGGATGACGTCAGGCAGCGGATCGTCGTAGTGCGCCATGCCGACCTCGAACGGCACTTTGAGCGCACCCTTGATCGCTTCCGACGGGATCCAGCTGATCGACGTGATGACTCGTTCGATCTTCATTGCTCCTCCTTAGCTAACGATGAGTGTTCCCTTCATGCCTGCGGCCCTGTGGCCCGGCACGCGGCAATAGAACTCGTAGGTTCCGGGCGGCGCATCGAACGTCACCCGGCGGTTGGCGCCGATCGGAACATCGACATTCACGTGCAGCGCATCGATGGTGAACGTGTGCCAGAACAAGTCGTGGTTTGCAACCGCGACCGATATCGAGCCGCTCTGCGCGCTCAGCGTCTTCTCGAGGAAGGCCGTGTTCCGCATCTCCACCCGGACGTCGCCGGCGCGCGCAACCTCCGCCTTGGACGTGCGCTGCGAAATGGTGCCGGCGATCAGCGCGACGATGAACACGGCGGCGATCGTTTGCAAGACGACGGGAGCCTCGCGCCGGCTCGCCTCCGGCCGCTTGTGACGGAAGATCGATCCGATCGCGGCGAGCAGCCCTGCGATCGAGATGATTCCGAGCGATAGGGGGATCAGCAGGTCGACGAAGCCGCCTTGATGCGCGCTGTTGCTTGCCGCTGCCGGAAGCATGAACACTGCCGCGTCGAGCGAGAGAACGCCGAGCATGACGACGCCGGCCAGGCCACTCCGTATGCGCAGGAACAAGATCCCGATCAGGATCGCGCCGGCGAATGCGAGCGCTTCCTTGTCCCGGACCGCGATGCCGACAACGGCCATCACGACGAGGTCTGCGAGCGCCGCGTAGGTCAGGAGATGGCGCCAGGTGATCCCGGCTCGTTGCTGCTCCCCGACGGTCATGACACCCCCTGTGCCCACGTCCAAACTAGGCCGCAAGGCTGCTCGTATGAATCGTGGCACCCGGCCTCTGCGACAGTGGGGTGGTACCACCCGGAGGATGCAAGGCTACCTTCCTTGACCAGGAGCGGGGCTTCGGGCGTCAATGGTGACCATGACTGGGGGACCCATCACCGTGCTGCTCGCGGACGACAACCTGATCGTTCGCGAAGGGGTTCGGGCACTGCTGGGGATCGAGAAGGATTTCGAAGTCGTCGCAGTCGCGGCCGACTACGACGAGCTGATAGCGCGCGCGGAGGAGTTCGTCCCTCACGTTCTGGTCACCGATATCCGGATGCCTCCTAACTTCCAGTCCGAAGGGATCGATGCAGCGAAGGAAGTGCGCAAGCGCAACCCCGGCACCGGTGTTGTCATCCTTTCCCAGTACGACGACCCCGAATATGCGATCTCCCTTCTCGCCGAAGGGCAGGACGGCTACGCCTATCTGTTGAAGGACCGCGTCGGTGAGGGCGACCAGCTGGCG
Source organism: Actinomycetota bacterium (assembly GCA_035307625.1). Lineage (GTDB taxonomy): Bacteria > Actinomycetota > AC-67 > AC-67 > AC-67 > AC-67. Next base: position 6,228 of record DATGHY010000345.1, on the reverse strand, counting down.
CACGCGATCCGTACCGTCGCGACCGGCGGGAGCGCGCTCGACCCGAAGATCATCGAGGCTTTGGTGCGTCCCGTTTCGACCGAGGGCGATCTCACCCAAGCGGAAGAAGACCTCCTGCGGATGGTCGCCGAAGGCAGGCCGCACAAGCGGATCGCCGCGGCGTTGGGAACGACGCCGGCAGCGGTGGCGGCGGACGTCGAGAAGCTGTTCCTGAAGATCGCGCAAGGTGCGAGTGCCGGCGCGTCCGGCGCGTTACGGCGCCTGCAGACGTTGCACAACGCGATCGTCGATCGGGAAGAGGTCGGCGAGACGCTCGAGCACATGTTGCCCGAGGGCCTTTCGGAGAAGCTGCGCGAGATGGGCCGGCGCGTCGGGGAGACCGAGCGCATGAACGTCACCATCTTGATGTCGGACGTGCGCGGCTACTCGACGATCGCCGAGCATGCCGACCCGATGGCGCTCGCAGGCCAGCTCAACTCACACCGAGCGCTGCTGATCGACGCCATCCAGGCGCACGAGGGAACGCACATGCAATTCACGGGCGACGGCGTGATGGCAGTTTTTGGAGCGCCCTTCCCACAAGCTGACCACGCCGACCGCGGTGTGGCGGCGGCGATGCAGATGCTCACCACACAAGACGAGCTCAACAAGGATTGGATGAAAGAAGGTCTGACTCCGTTCAACATCGGCATCGGTCTTTCGACAGGCGAGGTCGCGGCGGCCCTGCTAGGTTCGTCGGAGCGGATGGAGTACACGCTCGTCGGGGACACCGTGAACCTCTCCGCGCGTCTGCAAGCTCTTGCGCGTCCCGGGGGCCAGATCATCTTGAGCGGCGCCACGTACCGAGGGATGCAAGAGCCCACCAGCGTCGACGCGCAAGAGATGGAGCCGACGATCGTGAAAGGTCGCGAGACCCCCGTGCTCGCATATCGCATTCAAGTTGTGGACTACGTACCTGCATTGCAAGCGGGTGCCGGGATCGAGGGGGAACGGGTATGAGCGATGTCGTTCGCACACAGGATCTTCGGAAGACCTACGAATCCGAAGGAGTGCCGGTGCGCGCGCTGCGAGGCGTCGACATGACGATCGCGCCGGCGGAGTTCGTGGCGGTGATGGGACCGTCGGGTTGCGGCAAATCGACGCTGCTCAACTTGATCGCCGGGTTGGACAAGCCGTCGGACGGTGAGATCTGGCTCGCCGACGAGACGCTGTCCGACAAGGACGAGAACCAGCTCGCGCGCATGCGGCGGAAGCACATCGGCATCGTGTTCCAGTTCTTCAACCTGCTCGAAGGGATGAGCGTGTTGGAGAACGTGACGCTGCCGGCCATCATCGCGGGCTCGTCTCGCAAGTCGGCCGAGACGCGCGCGCGCGACCTGCTCGATCTTCTTGGGTTGGCGGACAAAGCGAAGAACGCACCCGGCGTGCTGTCCGGTGGGCAACGCCAGCGCCTCGCGATCGCGCGCGCGCTGGCGAACCAACCGACCCTGTTGCTCGCGGACGAGCCGACCGGGTCTTTGGACTCGGCCGGCGGTGCGGAAGTGCTCGAGCTTTTCAAGCGTCTGCACGACGACGGCCAGACGATCATGCTCGTGACGCACGACGCGAAGGTCGCGTCGGCGGCAGACCGCATCGTGCAGCTGGCCGACGGCCGGATCGCCGGCCAGCCAGAGCCTGCGGTCGTCGCACAGGCCGCGGCTGTGATCGAACCAGAGGCCTAGGGGGCCGGGCGATGGGGGAGGCGCGCCGGTGGCGCGCCCGATGAGTCCATGAACGCGGTGTGGATGCGCGCGCGCAACGAGCTCCGAACGCGGTGGCGCGCGCTCTTGTCGCTGGCGCTGATCGCAGGGTTGGGCGGCGGTGCCGCGATCGCAGCGTTCGCTGGGGCGCGCAGGACGATCAGCGCCTACCCGCGCTTCCGCGCGACGACGAACGCGTTCGACATCTTGATCGGTGTCAACAGCAACGGACCATCCTCACCCGATCTCGTGCAGACCGCTCTATTGAGATCGATCGAGCACCTCCCGGCTATCGAAGACTTCTCTTTCGCCGACCCGTATTTGGGGGAGCTCATCGGCCCTTCGGGCGTCGCAGATTCGTTCCCGGACATCTTCGTCATCGCGTCGCCGGACGGGAGGATCGGTATCACCCTCAACCAAGTGAAGCTCAAGAGCGGTGGATACGCTGATCCCACGCGTCCCGACGAGGCCATAGTCAGCTCGATCGAAGCGCAGAAGCTCGGGGCGCGCGTCGGAAGCACATTAACGTTCAAGTTGCCGGACGCGACGCGCACGTTGCACGTCGTCGGTGTCGGCATAGTCGCCGGAGCCATCGATCCTGCCGCCGCCGCCTACACGCCCGTCGTTATCCTCACCCCGGCTTTCTACGCACAGAACGGCGCCGATGAACGAGTGGGGCCGGCGGTCGCAGCGCGCGTGCGCGGAGGGACCGCGGGCATCCCGGAGCTGCAGAGAGAGCTTGCTTCCGCCAACGACGCACGGATCGCAGCCGCCAAGGACAAGGCGGCAGCCGAATATAATTCCATCGGTACGACGGCTCTCGCCGCGCCACAGACCGATTCGGTGCGCCGGACGGCTCTGTTCGAAGCGGTCGGTCTCCTCGTTTTCGGCGGCCTCGCGCTCGTCACCGTGCTTGCGATCTTCGGGCAGCTGCTCGCGCGTCAGATCTTCCTTGAAACGGGAGAGCAAGATGCATTGCGCGCGCTCGGGATGTCGCGCAATCAGCTCTTTGTGCTCTCCTTCGCCCGGGTTGCGCTCGTCGGTGTAGGAGCGATCGTTGTCTCGGTCGCGCTCGCGATCGCCGCTTCCGGGTTGTTCCCATTCGGGTTCATGAATCAGCTCGAAGTGTCCCCGGGCGTTGCTGTGGATTGGTTCGCCATCGGGTTAGGTGTCCTGGGCATATTCGTACTCATCCTTCTCACGGGGATCGTGCCTGCGTTCCAGGCCAGCGCGGTGCAGGCGAAGCGCGTCGGAGGCGTGGGGACGAACCGAACGGCGAACGCGCTTGCCGCGGCATCGTTCCCGCCCACCGCCGTTGCAGGCGTGCGCATGGCGCTGGAGCCGGGCCATGGCTCGACCGCAGTCCCGGTGCGAACCACCATCTTCGGGACCATCTTGGCGCTGGCGGCCCTTCTCGCGTCTCTCTCGTTCGGAGCGAGCCTGCAGCATCTCGTAGCGACGCCGAGCCTCTCTGGGTGGAACTTCGATGTCATCGTGCCCGGTAGTGGCGATCCCCAAGAGGCGAGCGAGATCCGACAAACGAGAGAAGTGCTTCAGTCCTCGCCCCTGGTCGACTCCTTCACGCTCGGGACCTTCCCGAACTTCGAGATCAAAGGCATATCCATGAGCGGCTTCGCGTTCGCTCCGGGACCCTTCGGTCCGTCCATCGCCTCCGGGCGCGCACCTCAGGCCAGCGATGAGATCGCGTTGTCCACGAAGACGCTGCGCGCGCTACACACGAGCGTCGGCAAGACCGTCCCCGTCACTCTGGAGGACCCGACGACGAACAAACCGGCGACGAAACCGGTCCCGATGCGCATCGTCGGAGCCGCCGTGACGCCTCAGTTCTTCTTCACGCAATTCTCCAGCAACTATTCCGGCGTCGTCACTGAAGCCTTCATCGATAGCTTGCACCTCGTCGGAGCCGCCCCTGGAGGAGATACGTTCTTCATCCGCTTCCGTTCGGGGCTCTCGGTGGACTCGGCGCTCGCCCGACTCCGAAGCTCCCTTCCTTCGGCGGCGCAAGCCTTCATCCTCAAGCGGGCTTCGACGAGCGATCTCGGCAATCTCAACCGCATCGCTAACCTGCCGAGCATCCTCGCAGCGCTTCTCGCACTCGTCGCGGCCGGAACGCTTGCGCATACGCTCATCACGTCGGTGCGTCGTCGCCGACGAGACCTAGCCATATTGCGCGCGCTGGGCTTCGTGAGACGTCAAGTCGCCATGACCGTCGCGTGGCAGGCCACTACGATCGCGTTCATCTCACTTGCCATCGGATTGCCACTCGGCGCCATCCTGGGCCGATTGGCGTGGGGGTTGTTCGTCAACCAACTCGGTTACGTTCCCGTCACCATCGTCCCGCCGCTTGGGATCATCCTGGCGATTCCGGTTGTCTTCGGGCTCGGGATCTTGATCGCGAGCATCCCTGCGCGCGCGGCCGCTCGAACGGAACCCGCTGTTGTGTTGAGGGCTGAATGATGACCGCGATGCGGGCCGCGCGCACGGAGCCTGCCCTAGTCCTGAGGACCGAGTGACATGGGCGCGGTTTGGATGCGCGCGCGGGCAGAGATGCGCGGTAAGGGACCGGCGCTTCTTGCACTAGCGCTCGTCATCGGGCTCGGCGGCGGCTTGGTGCTGGCATCGGCCGCGGGTGCGCGCCGCACGGACTCGGTCCTCGATCGCTTCCTTGCGTCGAAGTCAGCTGCAGACGTCGAGTTGGTCGACGACAACACCGGCCCTGCTGCGGCTGTTTCAAGAGCGAAGATCCAGACGATGTCCCAGGTGGCCGACACGGCAGCGTATTACTTCATCTACCTGAAGATAGGAGCGGGTGTAGCCGCCGTTTCCCCGGCCGACGACAAATTCGGGACCAGCATGGATCGCTTCAAGATCATCCGGGGGCGCGCGCCTGTTGCAGCCGATGAAGCGGCGATCTCGCTCGACGTCGCTCAGCGTTACCACATGGGGATCGGCAGTGAGATCGCGTTCGAAGACGCGATCGCGTACCTCGGCAACCTCAACGCGACACCGGCTGCGCTCGAGGCGGCAAAAAGTATTCGTATCCATGTGGTGGGGATCGAGATCGGCCCGGGAGATCTTCCGCCGCCGGCTCCCATCGGTAGCGTTGGCGTGCGTCTGACGAAAGGGTTCGTCGAGCTCTTGAAGCAAGTGGACACTCCGCACATCTCGCTCGCGGTGCGCCTAAAGGATGGGGGCGATGTTCGAGGATTCTTGGCCGCACTTGGGCCGTTCGGTGACAACGGCCACGTTTTCGCCGTAACGAATCGCGACCTTCAAGCGGGCACCACTCGATCATTCCACTTGCAGTCGAACGCGTTCTGGCTTCTCGCAGCCCTTATCGGCCTCGTTTCCTGCATGATCTTCGGGCAAGCGATTGGACGTCAGGCATCGCTCGAGTCGATCGATGTCCCCGCACTGCGCGCGCTTGGCATGTCACGTGCGCAATTATTCGGCGTCGGCATGGCGCGCGCAGGCATGCTTGCGGTCTTCGCCGCATTCCTTGCGGCGCTGGTTGGGTACCTCCTGACGCCGCTTTCTCCCATCGGTCTCGCGCGAACGGCGGAACCGCATCAAGGGTTCCTCTTGGACGGGATCGTTTTGGGCCTCGGTGCGGCGGCGGTACTCGTCACGGTTGTCATCCTCGCGCTCATCCCAACGTGGCGTGCGGCAGGCATGGCAACTGCTGAAGCCGAGCAACAGCAACGGACGTCGCGGTTTGCCGGCGCGCTCACGAAGAGCGGATCGTCGGCCTCGATGGTTGCCGGCGCGCGCCTCGCATTCCAGCGAGGACGCGGTCGTACCGCGGTGCCGGTCCGGTCCTCGTTGGCAGGATCGATCATCGGGGTTGCGGCGCTCGTGGCAGCGCTTTGCTTCGGCGCCAGCCTTATCCACTTGGTTCGTACGCCCGAGTTGTATGGCTGGCGATGGGACTACTTCGCCACTAGTTACGGCTTAAATGATTTCCGCTCCATCGGTGACGCCGCCCTGCGCGTCCCCGGTATCCAGGACATCGCGGTCGGGGGGAGTGCAGCGGCGCTGACAGTCGATAACGTTCAGCTGACCGCCTTCATGGTCGTGACACATCGCGGCGATCCATTCCCTCCCATCGTAGAAGGCCGTGCGCCTACTGCGCCGAACGAGATCGTGGTCGGGTCGAAAGCATTACGGGACATGCACAAGCACGTCGGGGATCGGGTCTCGGTTGTCTTCGGCACGCACACCGCTTTCGTCGGAGGCCAGCCGGCGCCCGGCGCCGGGAAGGTCCACGTTATGCGCGTGGTCGGACGGGGAGTCTTTCCGTCAGTCATCGACCAGCAGCTCGGGTATGGCGCCCTCGTCCAGGACGATTCGTTCGCCGATCTGCCCGTTGGGGACCGTACGGTCGACGCGGTCGCGCTCCGCTTCGTCTCAGGCGCAGACCGACAGGCTGTAATCACTCAGCTCCGATCGGCCTTGGCGCCGGCTGCTC
>DATGHY010000344.1:0-2439 GCA_035307625.1 Actinomycetota bacterium | reverse complement strand
CGCGCAGATCTACGACCTCATCGCTTCGCTGCCGGACGGGTTGGATACCGTCGTGGGGGAGCGTGGCTACCGGCTTTCAGGCGGCGAGAAGCAGCGCGTCGCGATCGCGCGCGTCTTGCTGAAGGCGCCGGTCATCGTGATCCTCGATGAGGCGACGTCACATCTCGATTCAGAATCCGAGGTCTTGATCCAGCGGGCGCTCGCCGCCGCGTTGGAGTCGCGCACGTCTGTCGTCATCGCGCACCGGCTCTCGACGATCGTGAACGCGGACATGATCCTCGTGGTCGAGAACGGGCGTATCGTCCAGAGCGGCCGGCACCACGATCTCGTCGGAGTCCCGGGCACGTACGCCGACCTCTACACCACGCAGTTCGCGCGTGCCGGAGCCGGTTAGACAAGCGATCATGCCCACGAGCGATGGGAATCGCGGACCACGTCTTCGGTTCGTGCCGCTCTTTCCGTTCCTCTTACTGGGTGTGGTATTCGTCGGCGGTCACGGGACGTTGACGATCGCGCTTTCTCTCATCGCCTCGGCGATGTTGACCGTCGGTCTCTCACTTATGATCGCGCGCCGCCAACGGCGACGGCATGAGAGAATCCTTGAGCGCTACGAGAGCAGCTAGCCTAAGTAACGACCCAGCGGTCGATCGCGACGTACGAGCCCGTAGACGCCGTCCGGTGTGTGCCCAGAACGATGATCGTGACCGTGTGTACAGCATCCGACAGGCCCGGGAAGATCTTCGCGACGCCATATGTCGTCGTGCCGGCGTAGTTGTCGGCTGAGTTCTTGAGCACCCCGTCGATGTAGACCTTCGCGCGTCCCATCTGCGGTCCGAGAACCGTGTCCCATTCGAGCTGGGTGCCGCGGAATGTGAACGACACTGTTGCGCCGCCCTCATCCGTCCACGAGTAGGCGCCGGCGGAAGCCGCCGCGGCCTTAACGATGCCCCATGTGTAGGTCAGGCCGGGCGAAGCGATGATCGAGCTGCCCGACTGGAACGCGTCCACGGCGACATCGGTGCCCGAGCCGAATCGGCTGCCTTTCGAGCCGCGGACGCGCACCGTCAGTGTGTGCTTCCCGTAGGAGAAGCCGGAGACCGTGAAGGCTGCTCGATAGTGGGTTGAGGAGCTGTAGGAGTTCGCGGTCGCGCGCAGGACGCCGTCGACGTAGAGGTCGGCGATCCCGTAGTTGGGGCCGATGATCGTGTACCACGTGATCTGCGAGCCGGTGAAGCGGTACGAGGCGGATGCGCCGGCGACGTGGTCGACGACGTACGAGCCACCGAACGCGTTCGCGGTCTTGACCACTCGCCACGTGAACGCGCTCGCAGCGCCTTCGCCTTGCTGGAACAGACCGCCGCGGAAGTCCTGCGTGGCTTCGCTTACGGTCAAACCTCCGAAGTCCGTGATCGCGGGCTGCCCGGACTCCGCGATGTGCACCGTGTAGTGCTGACCCGGCGTGATGTTCGATGTGGGCTGCAGCATCGCCGTCTTGACCGAGCCCGTGGCGCAGTTCGTCAGGAAGCCATCTTGATCCGCGCACGCGATGGACGTCGCAAGGTTGTACGTGTGGCCCGTGAAGCGCACGAACGAGTTGCTCGACGAGACGCCACTGACCGGCTGGCTGAACGTTGCAACGATCGGGCCGTTCACCGTCGACGGCGTGGTTATGGCCACCGACGTCGGGCCCGTGATCGTGAAGCATCCAGTGCAGACGCTGTGCCCGCCGTTATCGGAGTTGTCGAACGTGACGTCGCTGGTTGTCCCCGGTGTCGCCGTGCCGGAGACATCGATCGTGGTCCTCAGGGTGTTTGCGTTCAAGAACTCAGCGGGAGAGTGCTGCGTGATCTTGGAACTGGAGAAGGCGACCGTGGTCGTTGAATCGAAGCCCGAGCCGACGAAGTAGATGACCTGGTTGGTGAGGCCTGCGGCGCGCTGCGCGGGGAAGATGCCGGTCGCGCGCGGAGGACCGACGATAAGCAGGCAACCGGTGCACTTGCCTTGTTGCGAGTCGGTGTTCGTCACCGCCACGTTCCGTACGCCCGCGACCGCGGTCGACGCGGCGGCGAGGGGAATCGTCAAGCTCTTTCCATCACCCGCGACGGTTGCGCTGCCGGCCGTGACGCCGTTCCCCGAGATCTGGACGGTCGCACCGGGAAGGAACCCTGTTCCGGTGATCGTGTACGTGATCGGGCCACCGCCGGAAGCGAGAGTCGTCGGGTTGATCGATGAGACCGTCGGCGGCGGTGTGACGGTGAAGCACTTGGTGCAGGTGCTGCTGCCTAGGCCGTCGTTCACGATCACGTCGCGGGAGCCGGTGGGCGCGCTCGTTGCGATGCTGACGTTCACGACATAGTCGGAGCCCGACGCGTGCGATGAGTTGATGATGATCCCCGTCGCCGGGCTGAAGCTGAAGGTTGGGGTCAGCAAGAAACTCCC
>DATGHY010000343.1:0-15639 GCA_035307625.1 Actinomycetota bacterium | reverse complement strand
GGATTCGGTTGCTGGAAGAACGGGTGCGGGGTTTGGTGCGGGGATGAGAGAAAAACGACGCGCTGTGCATAGGTTGAGAGACGCTGGATAACCGCCGGAACGGTGCCGGGCGGTGCGGTCCACACGAGGAACACTGCGCCGACACCTTGTAGTCCTTCATCGAGCGACTCGGGCACCGTGAGATCCCCCGCGATGATCTCGACGTTGGCAGGCAGGATCGACGCCGCTTCTGATCGCCGCACGAGTGCGCGGACCGGCACGCCTGCATCCAGCAATTCGTCGATGACGACGCGCCCAACGCGGCCGGTGGCTCCGGTGACGAGAACGGGCGGCGCCGGTTTCCGGCTCACCAGGAACTCAACGCCGTCGCTGTTACAGGCACGGAATGAATCATGCCATCCTCCTGAGGATCACTCATGGTCTTTTCCTAGGGCGTGGAGGGAACACGGCTGAGCCAACCTAGTGAGCATTCCGTCTACGCAGAGCGACGCGGACGTTTGAAGCGGCGCCGTTCACCTTCGACCTCGGCTCGGAAATCGCATGCGACAACGTGATCGTTGACGAGACCGATCGATTCCATCGTCGAGTACACCGTCGTCGGACCAACGAAGGACCACCCTCGTCGCTTCAGGTCCTTGCTGAGCGCCTTGGCTTCCGGGGCAGATCCGAGCTGCGTCAAAGCGTCCCAGTCGAGTGACGCGGGGCGCGATTCCGGGCTCGGCTCGAAGGACCACACATGCGCCGCAAGGGTGCCAACTTCTTCGATCAGCTCGCGACAGCGCGCGGCGTTGTTTATCGCCGCGGCGATCTTGGCTCGGTTCCGAACGATCCCCACGTCTTGCATCAGACGCTCCTCGCTCCGAGCCGTGAAACGCGCCACTGCATCGATATCGAATGAATGGAACGCCTTGCGGAAGTTCTCACGCTTGCGAAGGATCGTGATCCAACTCAATCCCGACTGGAATCCCTCGAGGCAGAGCTTCTCGAAGATCCGGCGATCGTCCGCGACCGGACGACCCCACTCACGATCGTGGTAGTCCTCGTACAGAGGATCGCCTACGCACCACCAGCAGCGCGCGCGCCCATCGGATCCGATCGCGACGCCGACCGATCCGGGATCCATCAACTCGGGAGAGTAACTGCGCCACGACTTTCTCGCGTACTTGACACTTTCGTCAGGTCTGGCAAAGAATCCACCAGTTCGTGCCGTAATACCGATTTGTGAAGCGTGCTCGGTGGGGCGCCGGTGGGCGGCGGGGGACCCGACCGCTGGATGGAGACGCCATGCCGAAGCGCGCTCGTATCCTGCTGGTTTCCGTCGCCCTTCTGATCGTTCCCCTCATCATCGGGATCGCGCGCGCAGGCGTTCCGACGCCCGAGCCCGGCTTCCTTCAGGCGGGTCAGGTCGTGAAGACGCCGTGCACGCCGACCAACGCGTACGAGGCGAGGCTGTGGCAGTCGTACGGCAGTGATTGCGTACGGTTGCATTTCGCGTTCGGCCCGATCCTTGCGAAGCCCGGGCAGAACGATGCATTGATCCAGCCGGTTACGATCGAGAAGCCGTGGTACTCGGGCTACATCGTTCGATTCCGGCCCGACCTCGTAGACCAGACAGGACAAGCGCCCGACATCTCCGTCGTCCACCTGCACCACGCGACGTGGCTCAACCTGAACCCGCAGTACGGCAATGGGCCGTTCTTCGCCGCGGGCGAAGAGAAGACCATCGCAACGTTCCCACCGGGATACGGCTTGCACGTCGGTGGGTCCGACACGTGGGCGCTGCTGTACATGGTCCACAACGCCACAGCCAACCCGCATCTCGTGTGGATCACGTACGACGTCGACTACATCGCCGACGCCGACGCGCCGAAGCACCACATCGTTCCGGTGAAGCCGATCTGGCTCGACGTCCAGCGCCAGCCGATCGCGCCGGGCGCGAACAACACGCCGGCCAATCCCGTCTACAACGTGCAGCACGGGTTCGGGCACGTCGACACCTCGAGCTTCGCGCGCCTCAACACCGGCTTCAACGACGGCACGGGGAAGCTCGTCTGCACGTGGCCGCTCGAGAACTGCGCGCGCCACGATGCCTATGGGTCTGTGACGCCGCAACAAGGCATCGATATGCACGGCAAGATCCCGGGCGCGGATTGGACGGTAACGCCGAACCTCGCCGGCACCCTCATAGGGATCGGCGGTCACTTGCATCCGGGCGGGATACGCGACGAAGTCTCGCTGGTACGCAACGGCGTCGAGAAACCGATCTTCATATCGGATTCCGTTGCGTGGAAGCACGCACCTGCGAACACGAATGAAGCGGGCGGCCCGCACGATTCATGGGACTTCTCTATGGGTGTCACCGGATCCACGATCGGGTGGAAGGTGAAGATCAAGGCGGGTGACATCCTGCGGCTGAATGCCGTCTACGACTCCGAGACGGCGTCGTGGTACGAGAACATGGGCATCGTCGTCGCGTTCGTTGCGCCGAACGATCCGGCGGATGCGTTGCATGGGGGTCCGGGCGTCGATGTGTTCGATCAGCCCGTCTCGATCCAGTCCGGATTCCCCGACACCGCATTGGCAACGCCCGGGTGGCTCGCGCCTTCGTGTCACCCGAACAACGACCCCGCGCGAGGGCAGCTCGTCCTGTGCATCCGCGGACAGGTGACGCACAGCCACTTGCGCGAAGCCAGCACGTTCGGCGGCGCGAGCGTCCTGCCGATCACCGCGAAGCCGTCCAATCAGTTCGTCAGCCAGATCGCTACGGTGAACTTCACGTACGGCACGGCCGACATGGCCGTCGTCGGAGCGACGGGGATCCCCAAGGTGCACGTCGGGAAGCCGCTGACGTTCGTGAACTTCGACACCGTCGCCGACATCTGGCATACGTTCACGAGCTGCCGTGTGCCCTGTTCGGGTACCTACGGATTGGACTACCCGACTGCCTACGGCGTCGGCCAGAACGCCGGCGCGGACTTCGACTCGACCGAGATCGGCTACGGCTTGTTCTTCTCGCCGGCGAGTGGCCAGCTGTTCGGCCAGAACAAGTCGACGCAGCAAGCGTTGCAGGACGGCGCCTACGCGACGTTCACGCCGACCGTTCCGGGTCTCTACACGTTCTATTGCCGCATCCATCCGTCCATGCGGGGCGTCTTCGACGCCGTCGCCGGTTGATCCGGTTGCACGAGGGCCTTTCACGATGAGCCATCGCAACGAGTTCGAGATGAAAGGCAACAAGTCGTGGCCCGAGCTGCGCGAGGACCTGCCGGTCGACGTGATGCCGAATTCGAACGGCGAGTTCATCCCGCCGGTTGCAACGGAGGAGCAGCGGCAAATCATGCGCCTCGCGCGCGCGGAGTCGGATCGCCTCGCGCGCAAGTTTGGGATGTCGCGTCGCGCCTTCCTGCGCACCGCGGCGGCGTACACAGTGGGCTTCTGGGCGATCAATCAGATCCGCGGCGGGAAGTTCGGCTCGTTCGCGCTCGGGGATACGACCTTCGGAGACCCGGCTTGTGAAGGCATCACAGCGCCCGACGGGCGGCCGTTCCAGCTGAACAACCTCCCCGGCGAGTTCATATTCGACATCCAGACACATCACGTGGACTCCGCCGGGCAGTGGCGCGTGACTAATCCCGCTATGGAAGCGTTCTTCGCGGCCGTATGGCCGCAGTCGTCGCCGGTCCCCGGCTATGGACCTGCGTACAGCGCGCACCACGAGGTCGACCCGATCGAGTACCTGTCGCGCTACTACTACATGAAGGAAGTGTTCCTGGATTCCGCGACGAACGTCGCCGTGCTTTCGGCGGTTCCCTCATCCCAAGAGCTGAACCCGTTGCCGACCGAGGTCGCGGCCGAAACCGTCCGGACGATCAATCGGCTCTCCAAGTCCACGCGGAGCGTGATGCACGCCTTCGTGATGCCGAACTACGGCTCGCTCGGAACGACCTCGTACGCGAACGGACCCGATCCCGTCTTCATGAAGCAAGAGTTCGCGCACATGGAACAGGCCGCAGCCAACCACAAGGACATCCTCCGCGCGTGGAAGGTGTACACGCCGTGGGGCGACGTCCCGTATGCGAGCGGCTGGTTCTTGGACGATCGCGTCGGTCGCCAGTTCGTCGAGAAAGTGATCGAGGTTGGCAACAAGTACGGGGTACCGAAGACGATCTGTTGCCACAAGGGATTCGCGTTGCCCGCCTTCGACCAGCGCGCGGCATCCCCGCGCGATGTGGGACCGGTGGCCCACGACTACTACGAGGGCGGCAAAGGCGTTTCGATCATCGTGTACCACTCCGGTTACACGGGCGGCTTGACCGCGTCGCTCTCGGTCCAGAGCGAAACGATCGGGCCCTACCCCGGCGATTCGTGGGACGACAAGCAGCTCGGAACGAACTCTTTCGTGAAGAGCCTGCGCAAGATGGGGTGGAGCGCGCGCCACTTCGCGCCTGGCGGCCATCCGGGAACGGCCGGCGTCGCCGGCGACGGCGATGCGGCGAGGCACGGGAACGTTCCGAACGTGTACGCGGAGATCGGCGCCGTCTGGGCGAGCGTCTACCACGACCCGGTGCAGGCGTCGCACTTGCTCGGCAAGCTCATCTATTACGTCGGACCCAAGCGTGTCGTCTGGGGAACTGACAGCTTGTGGTTCGGCAGCCCGCAAACCGTTATCGGCGCGATGCGCACGTTCAAGATGGGCAAGAAGATCGCGGACTCGTATCACCTGCCGTACGGATTGGACGGGTGGGTTGAAGATCCGACGAAGAAGGCGCCGAACCCGGCGAGCACCATCCGCAACGCGATCCTCGGCCGCAACGCCGCACACGTGTACCGCATCGATCCCGAAAAGACCTTGCATGCGATCTCGTGCGACAAGGTGCAAGAGATCCGCGATGCGTACATCGTCGATCCGTACACGCCCGACCCGCGCCACGGCGCACCCCTGCGGTCGAACGCGATCCCTGGGTATCGCACGCGACGAGAGCTGTTCAAAGACCTGGCGACGAAGCCTTGGGGGCCCTAGCGAGATGCCCGACACGATGAAAGCGCGACGCGGTCTGACGCTGCTCGCCACACTTGTAACGTTCGCGGTCTTCGCCGCCACGCCGATACAAACGCGCGCCGCGGCCGCCACGTGCGCGGACGACTCCAAGTACCCCGGCGGCGTGCACCCCGGCGGCGACTGGCGCACGTACGGCCACGACCAGTCGAACACGCGGACGCAGCCGGACGAACACACCATCGGGCGGCTTCAAGCAGCACAGCTGGCGCCTGCGTGGACGTTCTCGTCGACTGACGCCGGCGGCAGCGGCGACTTCACCGGGACACCGACCGTCGCGGACGGATGCGTGTACGCGGGATCGAACAACGGCTGGATCTTCGCGATGAACGCCGACACCGGCGCGCTCGTCTGGAAACAGCAGGTGCCGACCGGGGGCGGGATCAACTCATCGATCACGGTGCCGGGCGACGGCCGCGTCTACGCAGCCGTGTCGCACGCGGCGTCGCACGCGCAGGGCGGACAGTGCACGGGCAGCAAGTGCTTGGGGCCGTACGTGATCGCCCTCGATCAAGCCACCGGCGCGGTCGTCTGGCAGTCGAAGTGGGATCGCGGAACCGACGTGCTGAACGTGATCGACACGCAGCCGGGGTCCGACGTGTACGGAAGTCCGACCGTGTTCGACGGTGTCGTGTTCGAAGGCGTATCCGGTGGCGCGGCCGAGCTCGGAGACGAGAGCGATCGGTACGCGTTCCAAGGGTCGTTCGTGCTGATCGACGCGGCGACCGGCGACGTGATCAAGAAGGTTTGGACGATCCACCCGCCGCATCAGCCGGAGGATAACTACGCGGGAGCCGGGATCTGGAGCACCCCGGCCGTCGACCCGACGACGAAGATGCTTTACGTCGGAACCGCCAACCCGTTCAAGCCCGAGGCGGAGCACGCGAACACCAACGCCGTGATCAAAGTTGACATGGATCGAACGCACGCAACGTTCGGCCAGATCGTCGGGCACTTCAACGGCACGGTGGACCAGTACGTCCCGGAGATGCAGCAGCTGCCGTGCGTCGATATCCCTGGTAACCCGCCGCCCTACTACCCACAGGGTCTCGGCAAGTGCATGGACCAGGACTACGACTTCGGCGCATCGCCGAACCTGTTCACCGACGCGAGCGGCCAGAAGATGGTCGGTGCCGGACAGAAGTCGGGCATCTACTTCGCGTTCCATGCCGACACGATGAAGCAGGCCTGGAGCACGATCGTCGGGCCACCGTCGTCCGTCGGCGGCATCGTCGGGTCCACGGCGTATTCCAACGGCGCTATCTACGGACCGATCACGCTCGCCGGGTACGTGTGGTCGATCAAGTCATCCAACGGCGGACCGCGCTGGGTGTCCCCCGTCGCGGACGGTGCGCATTGGGGCGAGCCGGTTTCGGTTGCGAACGGCATCGCATACACGGTCGACCTGAAAGGGTTCCTCGACGCGTACGATGCGGCAACCGGCGCACCGCTGTTGCATCGGCCGATCGCGGTCGGTTCAGGGACCGGCTCGAACCCGGTCCTGTCCTGGGGCGGCGTGAGCATCGCGCGCAACACGGTCTACGCGGCCGTCGGGATCACCTCGTTGTCCGACGGCTTCATCGTCGCGTTCAGGCCAGGCGGCGGCGAGGGTAGCGGCGGAGGTGGAGGCGGCGGGCTTCCGCCGTTGCCGAGCGTAGGGAACGGCTCAACGGTGGTTGCGGGTCCCGGCTCGTACAACACCACTTATTGGACGCCGATCGTGCTCGTGCAGGCAGGGAACGAGAAGCTGTCGTTCCTCAACCTAGATCTCCAGCGACACGACATCACGTCCAAGAGCGGGCTGTTCGATAGCGACCTCGCGGGGTTGGGCCAAACGGTGCAGGTTCGTTTCAACACGCACCTGCAAGCCGGTAAGACGTACGCTTTCTACTGCACGCTGCACCCCGGCATGTTCGGCCAGATCGTCGCGTACTGAGCCACACGGCCGCCATGGATCGCGCTATAGGCTGCTGTACATATGAGGCGTCCCAGGCCGATACGCGCGCTGCTGCGCTTCCTGGACCACGCGCTGCTCGGCCCCGTCATGAGCGCCGGCGCGTTCATCATCGAACGACGCGTGGTGCGCACGATGAAGGCTGCTCCGCCCAAGGGTGCGAACGAGGTGCGCGCTACCGGCGGCGGATCAGATCCGTCACAAGCGCAAGGCTGAACGCGCCTCCGGCCGAGCCGGTCGTGATCGGCGCCCACGACGGGATCGACGCGTGGCCTGCGAGCATCCCCGTACCGATGAGCGCGCTCGCCGCCAGGAACGCAAGAGACAACCGCCGTCCCGCGCGGCGCACGTCGTTCTCCAAGCCTTCGAGCCCGCGGAAATGCACCTGAAGCTTGGGGCCGGGGCGCGCGCCCGTCAGCCGCTCGAGCGCTTCGATCGATCGTCCGATGCGCACGGCGAGCTTCTGCGACGTGTAGAAGAGGCTGCGCGGATCTGCGTTCTCGCGGATCTTCGACAGGAGGTTGCGTCCGAGGAACGAGCCGGCGACCGCGAAAGGGTCGAGATCGGGGTCCAGCTCGGCGACCGCAAGTTGCACCTGCGCAAGTGCTTTCGTCGTCAAGGTCAGCGACGCCGGCAACGGCACGTCGTGGCGTATCGCGATCTCGGTCATCTCTTGGAGGATCGGCCCTAGCTGGATGTCGCGTAGCGACATGTTCCGGTACCGCGTCAGCAGCTCGCCCATCTCGCGCTCGAAGCGCGCAACGTCGATGTCCTGGCGTTGGTCCTGCTCCGCGATCACGAGCGTGATGTCGGTGAGGAACGTTGCGTCTTCTTGCCAGAAAGCGAGCAGCAGCATCATCAGGTTGCGTCGCAGGTCTGGCCCGATCTCCCCGACCATGCCGAAGTCCAGGAAGTAGATCGTGCCGTCGGCCCACAACAGGTTCCCGGGATGCGGATCCGCGTGGAAGAAGCCTTCGGTCAGCACCTGCCGGTAGTAGGACTCGAGCAGCTGTCGAGCGGCTTCTTTCCGCTCCGCTCCCTCGGGCGCCGTCCGCAGTGCCGCGCCGTCGATGAAGCGAAGGACGAGCAGCCGCTCGGTCGTGTACGCCTCGTACACATCCGGCACGGCCAAGCGAGGATACGACGCGATGATCGCGCGCATGCGTTCGATGTTCGAGGCCTCGGACCGGAAGTCGAGCTCGCGCTGCAGCGAGGATGAAAGGTGCTCGGCGATCGCTTCCAAGTCGACGACTTGCTTCAAGCCGGGACGCGTCCCCGCCTTGCGCGCGAACATCTCGAGCAGCCCGAGGTCGCGCTCGATGTCTTCGCGTGCGCCCGGCCGTTGCACTTTCACGACGACGCGCGTCCCGTCCTGCAGCATCGCGCTGTGCACCTGCGCGATCGTTCCCGCCGCCATCGGTTTGGGATCGATGCTCTCGAACACGTCCTCCCACGGCACGCGCAGCTCTTGTTCCATGACCTCGACGACTTCGCGTTCGGTGAGCGGAGGGACGTTGTCTTGAAGCGATGCAAGCTCTTCGATGAACACCGGGGGGAGGAGGTCCGGCCGCGTCGACAGGATCTGACCGAGCTTGCTGAACGTCGGGCCGAGCTCTTCGAGCGCGCTCCGCAGTGCGCGCGCTCGCGTCCGCTGATCTTGCCCCTTCGAGCCGAACAGCTCGCGAAGGCCGTGCTTCGCCATGATGCGGCCGATCGTGGCTGCTCGTCCGAGCAAGAGCGGAGGCTCCGGCTCTGCGGCGACGTCTTCGCGCGCCCCTTTCGTTGACGGCGGAACGGAGCCGGTGTTGACGATCACCACCGTGCAGCGCGCGCTGTGCGAGATGCGGTTGGGCACGTTGTCGAGCAGGAATTGCGTACGGCCTTGCATGCCGGCGTTGCCGACGACGAGGACGTCGGCGTGCCCGTCTTCGGCCGCCTGAACGATCGCTTTCGCCGCGTCGTCGGAGACGACCACCTTCCCCTTGCCGCGCACACCGGCCAGCTCGATTGCGATGCGCGCGAGATCTGAGGTGGCGCCTTGCACGCGCGTCGCCGCCGCCGCGCCGGCTTCGGTCGTCCCCGGAGGACCCGACGGCACGACTTGGATGATCAGAAGCTCTGCGCCGATCCCCATCGCGAGCGCGGCCGCCCACTCGACGGCGAGATCGGCGGTCTCCGATCGGTCGGTCGCGACGGCGACCCGGCGAACGTTCCCGACGTCCGCCAGCGACTTCGCGCCCTTCGGTACCGGCCCTTGCGACAGGATCGTCATGTGCATGCCCCCTCAGGCAATCCTAACGGGAGGCCCGCCGATGCTGTACCCCGAAGGAACCGCGCGCGGCGCGACTAACCGAACCCGCAGTCGAGCTTCAGCTTGCTCAGCGCACGCTCGAGCACCGCGAGCTCTTTGTCGTTGAGCCGCCCGGTGAAGAACTGGGCGATCCCGCGCAAGTGAACCGGCGCCGTTTCCTCAAGTCGAGCGAGACCTTTCTCCGTCAGCACGACGCACACACCGCGCGCGTCCTGCTCGGTTCTTCCCCGCGAGACCATTCCCTCATCGACCAACCGGCTGACGCGCCGCGTCATGCCAGAACGCGAGATCAACGCACGATTCGCGAGGTCGCTCATCCGTAGCTCCCCGCCGGCGCGCGCGAGCTGTGCGAGGACGTCGAAGTCGGCAAGAGGCAGGCCGGTCTCCTGTTCCAGCTCGGACTCAAGCTGCCGCATCAGCGAGGCATGCGCCTCCAAGAACAACATCCAGGCCCCCAGCCCGCGCTTGCCGGGAAGCTCCTTCGCGATAACGCGTTCGAGCAGCCGGTCCGGATCGTTCTTGTTCTCGATCGCCATGGTGTCAGCCGACAATACCAACCGGCCACGCAGGCGAGGCCGCCTGAGCACGTGGAAGCTAATCCGAACTTTCTTCGGGCCGGTCGAGCACCGGCAAGAAGCGGCGCCACGGACCGACGTCGTCGCGATACCGACGTGCCATCGAGTCGGCGATCTGACCGATGTGACTGAGGTCGTGCGCGGTCCACGCCGCAAGCATCTGTCTTAGCGTCACCGGCCCGAACGCGGGATGTGTTCCTTTCTTGTCGAGCAGCCGCTCATCCAGCCGCATCTCGTCCAGGGCGCGGAGGTTGCGCGCGCGCAGCTCCGCGAAATCGTCGAGCAGCCGCTCGAGATCTTTGCCGGCGGTGGCGCGCTCGAACCCCGAACGGTCGAACGGGACGAATGGTGAGCTTTGACCGTGCTCAAGGATGAGCCTCGTGCGTGGGATCCAATCTTCCTCGTCGCCTTGGATCAGGTGACCGAGGATGTCGAACGCGCGCCATGAGCCGTCGGGCGTCGCCGCCTCGGTCCACCCCGGCGAGATCTCGGAAAGCAGTGCGCGCAAAGTGGCCGGCGTACGAGAGAGCACTTCGCGCGCGGACGCGAGGTCGAACATGAGCCAACCGTAACGACGGCGGCTTGCCCCAGCAACCGAATTGCTCAGGTCCACAATGAGGACGGCATCTAGACGAACTTCTCCTCGATCTCCGCGAAGAACGCTTTCGCCAGCTGCACGAAGTCCGCTTCTTTCACCTTGATCTCGTTGCCCTTGTCGTAACCAAGCACTGAGTTGGCCGCGGTGAGCTTGATCGACGCGTCCGGTGTCATCCGGCCGCCGTTCACCATGATCGAGTCGCCAAGCACCCGGACCTCATTCATCGCATTGCCGTCCTTGCCCTCAACGGTCCGCAGCCGGTGCACGAACAGGTGATCCAGCACGAGCACCATGTTGTTGAAGTAGGCGGTCTCGAGGGGGTCGAGCGCGCGCTCTCTCGCTCCACTCTTCCTCGCTGCAGCGGCCAGCTTCTTGAACGCCGCCACATCGGCATCGACCTTCGCCTCTGCCGCTTCGATGTACTTCCGCGGGTACTTCCTCATCCCAAGCATCGTCTCTCCTTTGCAGTCACATCTGCCCGTCCGGCTTCGTCATCTACTATGACGGACCGCTCCCACGGGATGTGACCGATGACCGAAAAAGACTGGCTGGCAGAGCGGTTCGAAGACAACCGTAGCCATCTCACCTCGGTGGCGTACCGCATGCTCGGGTCGCCGGCCGAAGCCGACGACGCCGTCCAAGAAACCTGGCTGCGGCTCAGCCGCGCAGACCGAAGCGACGTCGAGAACCTCCGTGGTTGGCTGACGACGACGGTCGCGCGCGTCTGTCTCGACATCTTGCGATCGCGTCGCGCGCACCACATGGAGCCGCTCGACGAAGCGGAACCGGTAGCTCACGACGGGACGCCCGAGAACGATGCGATCCTCGCCGACTCCGTCGGTCTCGCTCTGTTGGTCGTGCTCGATCAACTCGATCCTGCCGAGCGGCTTGCCTTCGTCCTGCACGACATGTTCGCCGTGCCGTTCGAAGAGATCGCTCCGATCGTGCAGCGCTCCCCCGCCGCGGCGCGGCAGCTCGCGAGCCGCGCGCGCCGGCGCGTGCAGGGAGCCGAGGCGCCCGACGATCGCGCGCGCCAGCGAGAGCTCGTCGACGCATTCCTTGCAGCGTCTCGTGAGGGCGACTTCGAAGCGCTATTCGCCGTGCTCGACCCAGACGTCGTCGTGCGTGCCGACGCAGCAGCGGCCGCGATGGGTGCGGACGCTGAGATCCGCGGCGCCGATGCAGTGACCAAGTCGTTCGCGGGCCGCGCGAAGGCTGCTCGACCGGCGATGGTTGGAGGGGAGCCCGGGCTGGTGTGGGCGCAAGGCGGCGTTGCGCGAGTCGCGTTTGTGTTCAAAGTGGCGCGCGGAAAGATCGTCGAGATCGAGATGGTCGCAGATCCGGAGCGGATCGAGTCGCTGAACGTCGCCTACTGATCCTCGAAGCCGCGCCACTCGACCGAGGGGTCGTAGTCGCTTTCGAGCGCTTCCTGGGGCGGCCGCTCGTCCTCCGGCACGTTCCGCAGGTTCACGCGCACCCGGTACCACGCCTTGTAACGCCCGCGCATCGCATCGACCATCACGTCGGCGGGCTGTAGCAAAGCCGCGGCCTCCGGATGCTTCGCCTTCCAACGTTCGAGACCATCGAGCGCCTCCTGTTGATTGGGCGCGCGCGAGATCTCGATCAACGGCGCCATCGTGCGGCGCCGGCCGGTCGGTCCCGTCTGCTTCCCGGGGGCCGGCGGCGGCACGACGCCTTCGCGTCTCGTCGGGGCGCGCGCTTTCGACGGCTGCACGCGGGTGGGCTCGCCCGGCTGCTTCGCGAACTGCGGGGGCCATGGCGCGTCGCCGAAGCCGGCCGCTTCGTGCTGCTCGGAGAGATCGAGCAATGCGTCCAACGAGCCTTGGTCTTCGTCCATCCGTTCGAATGGATCGCCGATCGACTTGAAGCGCTCGGGCACGGTCTTGATCGTGAAGGCCGCGGGGTCGCAGTCGGGAACCTCGTCCCAGCCGAGCGGCGTCGAGACGCGCGCGTCCGGCGTCGGCCGCACCGAATACGCCGATGCCACCGTGCGATCCTTCGCGTTCTGGTTGTAGTCGATGAAGACGCCCTGCCGCTCTTCCTTCCACCACTTGCTGGTCGCGATGCCGGGAGCGCGCCGCTCGACCTCGCGGGCGAACGCGACCGCGGCCCGCCGCACTTCGCTGAACGTCCATCGCCTGTCGATACGACAATAGATGTGGATGCCACGGGATCCCGACGTCTTCGGCCACCCCTGCAAGCCGAAGTCGCGCAGCGTCTCGCCACAAAGCATCGCGACGTCGCGAACCTGAGGCCACTCGATCCCCGGCATCGGGTCTAGATCCACCCGGAGCTCATCGGGGTGCTCGAGATCGTAGGTCCGAACCGGATGTGGATTGAGGTCGACGCATCCGAGATTCACGATCCACGCGAGCTGCGCTTCGTTGCGAACGACGATCTCTTCCGCCGTTCGCCCGGACGGGAACTTGAGCTCAACGGTTTCGATCCAGTCGGGGCGCGACGACGGCGCTCTCTTCTGGAAGAAGAAGTCACCTTCTACGCCGTTCACATACCGTTTCATCGCCATGGGGCGCGCGGAAACGCCGCGGACCGCGCCGTCAGCGACGGCGAGGTAGTACTCGGCCAGATCAATCTTCGTGTAGCCCGCGCGCGGGAAGAAGACCTTGTCGGGATTCGAGATCGCGACCTCATGTCCGGCGAGCTCGAGAACAACCTTTTTCGCGGCCATCTATTCACCATATGTACAAGAGCGGACTGGATCGGGGCTGCGGCGGGGAGACTATGCTTGAAGGACCGATGAGGGGAGGCAGGTATGAAGCTGCAGACCGTCATGATCGGATCGGAACATCCCAAGGAGCTCAGCGCTTTCTACACGAAGGTGCTCGGGGCCCCGACGTGGGAAGACGGCGGCTACACGGGCTGGAGCCTCGGCGACTCGGGCATCATGATCGGCGAGCACTCCGAGGTGAAGGGCAGCAGCAAAGAACCCGCGAGGCTCATCTGGAACCTCGAGACCAACGATGTCAAAGGCGAGTTCGTGCGCATCAAGGGCGCGGGCGCGACCGTCGTTCAGGAGCTGTACCAGCCGGGCGGAGAAGGCGACGGGGAAGAGTTCTGGATGGCCACGTTCGCAGACCCCGACGGGAACTACTTCCAGATCGCATCGCCGCCGCCACCGGGCATGTGAATCGGCCGACTCGAGCCGTCAAGGTCACATCCCGATAGGGCCGGCCGGCCCTATCGAGGCGCCCGTCGTCGCTCGAAACTCCACGCATGTTCGCGCGAGGCGGTCCCATACGGCACCTGGGTGATCAACGGGTGGCCATGTTGGGGTGGCCCGCTCCCGACGGCACGTTCCGCGCGCGCATCTTCATCGGCGGCCGTAAGACATGGGAATGCGAGCACCTTCACGAGACGCTCGAGGAAGCGTGGGAATGCGGGCCTTGCCCCTCGGGCGGCTCGCGAAGGACACCGGATAGTTGATCCGAGTCTTCTGGTCCCTTGGTCACGCCGAACGTCTTCGCGCGGAGAAGGGACATCCATTCTGCGCGGCACCTTCCCGCGAGGGTGCAGTTTCCGTTTGCCGTTCACCCTCGCAGCTCGCTGTCAGGCTGCAGCAACGCTCGCTATCATCGAAGCGAGGCTGTGTCCCCACTCCGTCGCACGCGCACGTTCCCCCTCTGCGAGAGGTCCGTCGCCTCCCTGAACGAAGAAGCTCTCAATCGCGAGAACGGCGAAGCCCTTCGCCTTCAGGCGCTTGGCGATCTTCTTCGCAGCGGATCCCGTCAACCAGGCCGGCTTGTCGAAGCGCGTGTCGAACGCGGCGCACCGGCCACTACCTTTCGGCACAAGGTCCAGCCAGCTACGGAGAACCGTCGTTCCGGGTAGCGAGGGCGCGTACTTCGGGTTATCCACCTTCGGAAATCGAGTGCTCATCCTCGCCATCCCGTGCGCATGCGTCGGCCCTCCGACAACGATCAGGTCCGCATCGCGCGCGCTCTCCGCTGAGATCTCATCCACGTTCCCTGATGTCACCTGACCGAGATCCGCAAGGCCGTCTGCGATCGCTTGACCGATGATCTGCGTGTTCCCGAACATCGATTCGTACACAACGATGATCTTCATCAAACACACCCCCCTCGTCGATCACCCCGATCCTCGCGCGTCGGGAAGGAGCGGACGAGTGGCGATCGGCCCGGGGCTTCGGGGACTTTCACCAGACGGATAAGCAGGAACGGACCCGAGCGGGTCCGTTCTTGTGTCCCACCACCCTATGGGGTTAGCTTCGCTCCCGGTTCGCTTCCGCCGAGATCGAGACGGAAGGGCGGGTACGCATCGGTCATGAGGCCCGCGTACGCCTGAACGCGGATCACCCAACGGTTCAGTCCCAGGATCACATCGAACAGCTGCGTCGGATACCGAGCCGTGGCCGCGAGCAGGATCGCAGCCACCAGCGCGAGCAAGCTGATGAGACCCCCGCCCAAGTGGCCGAACCAAAGGCCACCGACGAACAGCCCTACGATGATGTAGTGCGGGATCGCGAGGAGCCACCACTTCACAAGAACAAGGCCCCGTGATAGCCGCTCCGGGTACGCGATCTCCAGGTGCGCCGGGTAGTCGGGAACCTCAGCGAGCGTGAAGGGCGGGTACCGGTCCGTCGCCAGCGCGCCGTACGCGTAGTACGCCACTCGCCACGTCCAACGCAGCACACCGACGTTGAATTCGAAGATCGAGCGTGGGTATCTCCCGGTGAACAGGATCGCGAAGAACGCGATCACGCTCAGGACGAAGTACGCCATCCAGAGGAACGCGAGCACGATGTAGTGCGGTATGACCAGGAACCACTTCACGATCCATAGCCAGCGAGACAGATCTGCATCGAGCCGGCCCTCAACGAGGACGGGATAAGGCGGAACAATTTCAGCGGTCGACATGGCCGCTCACCTCCCTCGAGTACCTGCATTGCAACTCCATCCCAACGGTATGCAGAGCCGCGACGGGTCCACAGAGGCATTGGGCCTTGGGATGAAGGGCTTTCCGACGCAGCTATCGAGCAGCCCGGGCATGCTGCTCCGCGCGCGCTTTGATACCGCGGAGCATCTTCCGTTCCATCACGAATGCGCCGGGATCGACTATCGCGATCCAGATGAGCGACGCGGGAGT
>DATGHY010000342.1:0-7262 GCA_035307625.1 Actinomycetota bacterium | reverse complement strand
CTTGATCATCTCGCTGACGAGCACGCCTTCAAGATTCTCGCCTCGCGTCTTCTCGGTGAGATCGTTGTACGCGGCACGCACTTCCTTGTCGCTGGTGATCCCGACCTTGACTAAACCCCGATCGCTCTTGTGCAGGAGATCGGGGGAGATGGCCTTCATCACGATCGGGTAGCCGATCGATCTCGCGGCCTTGACTGCGTCCGCTGCGGAGTGGCACAGGAGGTCGTTTGTTACTGGGATCTTGTAGGTGCGGAGCACTTCTTTCGAGGCGTGCTCAGACAGATTGACACTCGGCTTCAGCAAGGACTTGGCCGCCTTGGCCGAGGCGGCCTCTCGTACCGGAAGCGTTTTGAACTGACTTTCAAAGCGCGCCGAGAAGGCGTGGTAGTCGAGGTAGGCCTTCACCGCGGTTAGGCAGTTGCGCGCGCTCCGGAAGAGGGGGATCTGCGACTTCAACAACGTCTCGCGGTAGCCCTCTTCGTCTGCCGTTGGGGAGCCCCAGATGACACACACCGGCTTGTTCGTGTTGTTCGCCGCGTCGACCAGATCTCTTGCGAGCTTGTCGCTGATCGGAGAGAAGGAGCCAGCAATGGGCGCGATCAGGACGCCGACGTTCGGGTCTTCGAGGATGGCTTGCAGGATCTTCGGGCCGCGCTCGTCGCCCGTCGCGATGCCGCCGGAATCGACGGGGTTGCTCACTCGCAGGAAGCCCGGGATCCACTCGCGTAGCTTCGCCTGGGTTTCCTTGGTCAGCTCGGGCAGCTCCAGTCCCATCGCGGCCGCCCAGTCGGCCATGTGCGCGCTCGTGCCGCCGGAGATCGAGTAGATGCACACGCCGCGCGCGACGGGCTGCTCGGCACGAGCAAACATCGCTGCCACGTCGGCAAGTTCATCCAAGCCGTCAACACGGGTGATGCCGTACTGCTTGAAAACGGCCGACGTGATCGCGTCGCTGCCGGCAAGGTGTCCGGAGTGCGACTGCGCCCACGACCGACCGATGTCGCTGCGCCCAACTTTGATCATGACGATGGGCACCTTGTTTCGAGCAGCCTCGTCCGCCGCCAGCATGAGGGTGCGGCCGTCCTTGAAGCCTTCGAGGTAGCACGCGATCGCGCCGATGTTCGGCTGCTTCGCGTAGTGCGCGATGAAGTCTGCGGACTCGAGATCGGATTCGTTTCCCGTTGGCGCCCAGCCGGCCAGCGCGATCCCATTGGTCTGCGCTTGGTAGATCGGACGCCCTTGGTGTCCGCTCTGCGTGATCAGCGCGATGCGCTTGCCGGGCAGGTCTTCGCGGAACGGCTGGAAGCTGTTGAGCGGCGTGTTGGGACCGAGCACGTGCACATCGCTAGACGCGATCAGCTCTTCCAATTCGCGCTGGCGCGCGCCTCCGTCGTCACCGGTCTCAGCGAAGCCCGCGGTGAAGATAACCACGAAGGGGATCGCCGCTTTGATCGAATCGCGCAAGGCATCGGCAGCGTTCGCTGTGATCACGACCGCGACGTCGACGTCGTCGGGGATGTCGGCCAGCGACGGGTAGCACTTCTCGCCGTCGACCGTTTCGCGGTTCGGGTTCACCGGGATCACGCGCCGGCCGAGCTGGTCCGACCAGCCTTTCACCATCCGCCAGTTGAGCGCGCTCTGGCTCGTTGGGGAGTCGGAGGCACCGACCACCGCGATCACCTTGGGACGCAGCAGCCGCTCGAGATCGAGGTCGCGCATCGCGACGAGACGGCCTGTGACGTCGGTTTTCACGGAACCCCCGGGGTCATTGCGAAATCTGACGGTGCGTCAGGTCTCATCGTATCATCGGGCCCCATGAGCTTCGAAGCCTCGATCGACAGCATGCAGAGCGTGGGGGAGCTGTTGCGCGCGCGCGCGGCTGCTCATCCGGACCGGGACTTCCTGTGGTGCGACGCCGAACGGTGGACGTACGCGGAGACCGACCGGCGAACCGACGCGGTTGCCGCCGGTTTGGCCGAAGCCGGGATCGAACCCGGCGATCGCGTCGCGGTCATCTCATCCAACCGGCCGGAGATGCTGGAGCTGTTCTTCGCGCTGGCGAAGCTCGGAGCGATCCACGTGCCGCTCAACGTCTTCTTGAAAGGCGACTTCTTGCGGTATCAGCTCCAAGACTCGCAAGCATCGACGTTGGTGGCCGACGCGGCCGGCCTGCAAGCGGTGACGGCCGTGATCGACGACGTGCCTGAGCTGAAGCGGATCATCGTGCTCGACGACCACGGCGACAACGCGATCCCTTACGCGCGGATCCGCGCGTCGAGCGCGCCGGTCCCGCAGCCGGATCTCACGCGCGCGAGCCTCATGGCGATCATGTACACGTCGGGCACCACCGGCATGCCGAAAGGCTGCATGCTCCCGCATGGCTGGTACCTGAACACGCCCAAGTCGTCGAAGCACATGATGGGCTACGGCGAGGGCGACGTGCTGGAGACTGCGTTGCCGTTGTTCCACGCGTGGGCGCAGGGGATGGTGATGGGCGCGCTGTGGAACGGGTTGCGCGCGGTGATCGAAACCCAGTTCT
Organism: Actinomycetota bacterium; assembly: GCA_035307625.1. Lineage (GTDB taxonomy): Bacteria > Actinomycetota > AC-67 > AC-67 > AC-67 > AC-67. The sequence goes on along the minus strand of DATGHY010000342.1, from coordinate 4,723 downwards.
CTCCGGCGACAGTCGTGCAGCGCTGGAAAGAGACCGGCGCAACCGTGTACGCGGGCGTCGGCATGATGGGGATGGCGATGCTCGCGATGCCGGAATCGCCCGGCGATCGCGAGCACACCGTTCGATGCACCCTGATGCTTCCGTTCGCACCGGATGAGCAGAAGAAGTTCGAGGAACGTTTCGGCCTCACGATGCTCTCGCAGATGTACGGCCAAACCGAAGGCGGCGCCATCACGTTCAACGCGCTCAGCGAGGAGCGCAAGTACGGCACGATCGGAAAAGCGTCGCCGTTCTACGACCTGAAGCTCGTCGACGACGACGATCGGGAAGTCGCGCGCGGCGAGGTCGGCGAGATCGTCATCCGGCCGCGCGAGCCGTACGGGATGTACCTCGGCTACTGGCGGAAGCCCGACGCGACGATCGAAGCATGGCGCAACCTCTGGCACCACACGGGCGACCAAGGCCGGATGGACGAGGACGGCTTCATCACGTTCGTCGATCGCAAGAAAGACGCGATCCGTCGCCGGGGTGAGAACGTCAGCAGCGTCGAGGTCGAGATCGCCATCCAACGGCACCCGAAGATCGCGGAGGTCGCCGTGCACGCGGTGCCGTCGGAGATCTCGGAGGACGAGATCAAGGCGTGCATCGTCGTCGTGCCTGGTGATGTGCCGAAACCCGAGGAGCTCTTCGACTTCTTCAAGCAGAACCTGCCCTACTTCGCCGTGCCTCGTTACGTCGAGATCGTGCCCGAGCTGCCCCGCAACGCGACGCTTCGGGTGATGAAGCACCTGTTGCGCGCGCGCGGCATCACCTCCGAAACATGGGATTTCGAGCAGCTTGGCCTGACGGTCGCGCGCGACGAGCGCCGCTGACCAGGCATGCTCCAACGAAGGTGGGGCGGGGTGCTGGCCACCCTCCGTTTCCGGGTGGCCGCTTGCTGTGACCGGCGACACCCGCCAGACTAAGGTTCGTCACGACGGCCGCGCGACGATGCGCGCCTTAGGCAGGGGGGTCACATGGGGATGGGAAAGCGGCTTGCCGCAACGGCAGGCATCTCGTTGGCGATCTTGGTGCTGAGCGGCAGTGCGGCGTTCGCACACGACTGCTTCAACCCGCAGAAGAACGCGCACGCGCCGACGGCAGGCGTCCACTACGAGCTCGTTGGTTTCGACCAGAACGGGCCGATCATCGAGCAGCTCGGGAGCGCGAAGGGCGTCGGCGGCTTCATCGAGATCGCGCCGGGCGTCTTCGGTAACGAGTCGGCCGTTTACACGCACTCACTGGGAAGCGGCAATAACCCCCACGGCGTTGTGGGCGGACCGGGCAGTCAGAAGCCGAATCATGCATGCGATGGCAAGGGGATCGACTACCTCGACGCCTGCGGGATCTTCGGCGGCTGAAAGGCTCAATCACGAAGAGCGGTCCGCGAGGGCCGCTCTTTTTTTTGCGCGCGCGCGCTCCACGCGTAGTCCAGGAATCGTTCGATCGCGCGCACCACGTGGGCGCTGCGGATCGAGGGGAACACGTCGAACGCGTGCTGTGTGCCGGGCAGCTCCGCATACGCGACGGGCTGCCGGGAGACCGCGCGCAGCCGCTCGACGAAATAGCGCGCTTCCGCGACCGGCACCAGCGAGTCGTGCTTCCCGTGGATCACGAAGAACGGAGGCGCATCCTGGTTGACGCGATGCAAAGGCGATGCTTTCACGAAGTCCTCGCGCGCTTCGGAGAGCTTCTTCTTCATCACGATGGGCTCGAGCAATGACCAACGCCTTCCTTCAACGGCAGGGATCGCCGCCTCGTTCGTGAAGTCCAGCACCGCGTAGATCGGCATGCATGCATCGACGTGCGCATCCGCCTCCTCGAAGCCCGGCTGATACTCGGGATCGTTTGGCGTTAGTGCCGCTAACGCAGACAGATGACCACCCGCCGAGCCGCCGGCGATCGCGATGAAGCTCGGATCTCCGCCGAACTCCGCGGCGTGCTCGCGCACCCACGCGATCGCTTTCTTCACGTCGATGATGTGATCGGGAAACACCGCCGGCGGGCTCAGGCGATAGTTCGGCGCGAAGCACACCCAACCGCGCGACGCGAGATGCAACATCAGCGGCTTGCCTTGATGGTCCTTGTGCGTTACCGGCACCCACGCGCCGCCGTGCACGTAGATCAGGATGGGCGCGCCGGTCGGGTGCGCCTTGTTGCGGTACACATCGATCAGATTCCGGCGCTTCACCGGCCCGTACGAGAGGTTGTGGACCCGCTCGACGTCTGGGTGGCGCATCCAGAAGGGCATGATCAGCTGGCGCCAGGGTGTCCGGAGGTCGTAATCGGTGTGACGCGGTGTGCGGATCTTGGTTAGGTAGTCGTCGCCCAAGGTCTCGCGCAGTGCGTCTTCCGTCACTTTCCGAGCGGCCTGACCCACCCAGATCAAGTAGCCGAGGCCCGCCGCGATCGCTATGTCGAACGCCAGCGCGAGATGCCCTTCCCAGCCGCCGAAACCGCCGCTCAGGCCCAACGACGTCGCCACGATGGCATGGATGACGAGCAGCTGTGGCGCAAGCTCCGAGGTAAGCCACGAGATGAAGAAGCTCGGAACGGAGAGGACCATGCCCGGCACGGGTCGAATCGCATTCAGCACGAAGACCATGCCGATGCAGGAGGCGATCAAGAAGGCGTGAGCCACGTCAGCCATAGTGCCAACGCGCGCGCCTTGCCGCCAATCACGTATCGTTTGAGCCTCTAGGAGGGGCGATGGAACGGCTAAGCGCGCTCGACGCAACTTTCCTTTATTTCGAAACTTCCGCGCAGCACCAGCACGTCTGCGCGGTGATGGTGGTCGACCCCTCGACGGTGCCGGGCGGCTATTCCTTCGACAAGATCAAAGGCCACATAGCGGGGCGCTTGCATCTGCTGGCGCCGTTCCGTCGCAAGCTGATGACGGTCCCGCTCGGCTTGGATCACCCCGTGTGGGTCGAGACAAACGACTTCGACCTGGACTACCACGTGCGCCGTGTCGGCTTGCCGGCGCCGGGTACAGAAGAGCAATTGGCCGAGCTTGCCGCGGACATCGCGAGCAGGCAGCTCGACCGAAGCAAGCCGCTGTGGGAGATGTGGATCGTCGAAGGGCTCGAGAACGGGATGGTCGCGTTGGTGGGGAAGATGCATCACTCGACCGTCGACGGCGTATCGGGCGCGAACATGATGGTGCACCTCTTAGACCTGGAGCCGACGGGGACGCGTCCGCCGCCGGAGGGCGAGTGGGTGCCGGAGCGCGCGCCGAGCGAGTTGGAGCTGTTCGCGCGCGGTTTGGTTTCGCGACTGCGCCGGCCCGTCCAGCTGGCGACGATCATCCCGAAGACGATCGGTTCGGTCGTTGGGTTCGTGCGCGCGCGCCGCAGCCACGACGCCGGGATGCCGACGCCGTTCACCGCGCCGCGCACTCCGTTCAACGTGTCGATCACGCCGCATCGGATCGTTTCGTTCACGCGGACGCCGCTCGAAGACATCAAGATAGTGAAGCGCGCGTTCGGGACGACGGTCAACGACGTCGTGCTTGCGGTTGCGGCGGGGGCGTTGCGGCGTTACCTCGAGCAGCTGAACGAGCTGCCGTCGAAGTCGCTGATGGCCGTCGTGCCGGTGTCGGTGCGCACGGACGAAGAGAAGGACATCCCCGGCTCGAACAAGGTGTCGGCGATGTTCACGTCGCTGGCCACCGATATCGACGATCCCGTCGAGCGGCTGCGCCGTATCGCGGAGGTCAATAAAGGCGCGAAGGAAGAGCACAAGGCGATCGGCGCGGGGATGCTGCAGGACTGGGCGAAGTTCGCGGCGCCGACTACGTTCTCACTGGCCGCGCGCCTGTACTCCGCGTTGAATCTTGCCGAGCGCTTCGCGCCGGTGCACAACCTCGTGATCTCGAACGTCCCGGGCCCGCCGTTCCCGTTGTACTTCGGCGGCGCGAAGCTGCTTGCGATGTATCCGCTCGGTCCCGTGTTCCACGGCGCGGCGCTGAACATCACCGTCGTCAGCTACCAGGACATCGTGTGCTGGGGAGCGATCGCCGGCCGCGAGTCGCTGCCGGGGCTGTGGGATCTGGCTGCGGCGATCCCCGACGCCTTGGCCGAGCTGCGTAAGGCTGCGGACGCCGCCTACGAGGACTGATCGTTCCTTCTGATGACGCTGCCGCCTGAGTTCCACGAGCTGGCGAAGAAGGTCAACAACTGGGGGCGCTGGGGCGCCGACGACGAGCGCGGCACGCTGAACCTCATCACCGACGAGGTGGTTGCGCGCGCCGCCGGCTGCATCCGGAGCGGTCGGCGATTTTCGCTGGCGCTTCCGTTGGGGCCCGACGGTCCGATGATGGGGAACGTCCCCGGCCGGCCTTCGAACCCGAAGCGCACGATGCTGTCGCTGCATCTCGCGATGACGAAAGACCCGGACGCGATCCGATTCAGCGACGACCAGGTCTCGATGCCGCTGCAGGCTGCGACGCACTGGGACTCGCTCGCGCACGTGTCGTACATGGGGAAGATCTATAACGGCTTCCCCGAAGGGTCCGTCGACGAGAACGGTGCCGCGCATTGCGGCATCGACAAGGTCGGGACGCTCGCTTCGCGCGGAGTGCTGCTCGACGTGGCGCGCGCGCGCGACGTCTCGTATCTAGAGGGCGGCTACGCGATCACACCGGCCGATCTCGATGCTGCGTTGGCCGCGGAAGGGACGGACG
>DATGHY010000341.1:0-7439 GCA_035307625.1 Actinomycetota bacterium | reverse complement strand
GGCGATGTCGAAGAGCCGCGGGAACCTCGTGACGCCGAAGGAGATCGTCGATCGGTACGGCGCAGATTGCGCGCGCGTGACGATGCTGTTCGCCGGTCCGTTCGAGGCCGACGTCGACTGGGCCGACGTGTCGCCGCAAGGCACGTATCGGTGGCTGTCGCGCGTGTGGCGGATCGTGCTCGAGCATGCCGCGCGCACGGGCGACCCGAGCGGCGCGAGCGACCTGCGACGCGCGACGCACCGCGCGATCGAAGGCGTGACCAATGATCTCGACCGGTTCCGCTTCAACACCGCGATCGCGAAGCTTATGATGCTGACCAATGAGATCGCCGACGCGCGCGACGCGTCCGACGCAGATCTCGCCGAAGCTGCGAGCGCGCTCGCACGCATGCTCAACCCGATGGCGCCCTTCATCAGCCAGGAGCTGTGGACCCGCCTCGGGAACGAGGGCTACGTGCAGCGTGCGGACTGGCCCGTCGCCGACCCCGATCTGATCAAGGTCGACCACGTCACGATGGTCGTTCAGGTGTCCGGCAAGGTGCGCGACAAGATCGACGTCCCCGCCGACATAGGCGAGAACGAGATGAAAGAGCGCGCGCTCGCGTCGGACAAGGTGCGAGCGCACATCGACGGGCGGGAGATCGTCAAGACGGTGATCGTTCCGCCGAAGCTCGTCAACCTCGTCGTGCGCTGACATGAGCGGAAGCCACGGCGTCGCGGCGGTTGCCGGACCCGAGGGCACCAAAGCTGGGCTGCGCGCGATCCGTATCTCCGCAGCGGTTCTTGCCATCGCGGCGACGGCCCAGCTGATCGTCGTGGGGTTCGGTGGCAGCGCGGGGCTGTTCGCCGCAGCGCTGGACAACCTCGGCGACGTGATCAGCACCGTTGCGCTCGCGATCGCGTTCATGGCCGCGCGCCGCGCGGCCGACGACCGGTACACGTTCGGCTACCAGCGGCTCGAAGACCTCGCCGGGATCGTCGTGGTGATGGTGATCTGGGCGAGCGCCGGCCTGGCTGCGTACGAGTCGGTCCGCAAGCTCGCCGGGCCTCACCGGCCGACCGCACTCGCCATCGGCTTGGTCGTCGCGGGTATCGGAACCATCGCGAACGAGGTCGTCGCGCGCTACAAGATGCGGGTCGGGCGCGCGATCGGCTCGCAGCCGCTGATCGCCGATGGCCGTCACGCGCGCATCGACGCACTCGCGTCCATCGCGGCGTTCGCCGGGCTGCTCGGCGTGAAATTGGGATGGCGCGCCGCCGATCCGCTGGCCGGGCTGCTGATCACCGTTGCGATCGTTGCCATCGCCTGGGATGCGTCGCGGCATGTGCTTGCGCGCGTGATGGACGCAGTCGATCCGTCGATCGTGTCGATGATCGAGCATGCCGCGCGCGAGACGCCCGGCGTGGCCGGTGTCGGGCGGATCCAGGCTCGGTGGGCCGGCCGCTCGCTGTACGTGACGCTGACGGTTGCGGTCGACGGGAACGTGCCGGTGAGCGATGCGCACGGCATCGCCGAAGCCGTCCACCATCACATCATCCACGACCTGCCCGGCGTCTCCCAAGTCGACGTGCACGTCGATCCGTGGGAAGCGCACGCACAGGATGCGCATCGCGCGACGTCCGAGCATCCGCCGATCGCGCGCGACGAGCACGGACACCACCACTAGACCGTTCTTCCGCAATCTCTCGATCGTGCCGCGCGCGCAACGCGCTGCTAGCGTCGCTCGCCACTGGCTCCTTCCCTTCAATGCTTCGTGTTCGGCAGATCGGTGCGATGGAGACGAAGGAGCGGATCGAACCAGTCGTTGTCGAGCAGCCCGACCCCGCGCCTACACCCGGGTCGTTGCTGCAGCACGTTCGCGCGCGCATCACCCAGCACATCCGCTTCCATCCGCGCGAGGCGGGTGCGCTCGCGGTTCTCGGGCTCTTACTCCTGATCGGCGCCGGCCTTGCGTACATGCGCGCGCGCCCCGCGGCCGCGGTCGCGCCGCCGAGCGGAGCCGTCTCCGCGAGCGCATCTCCCGGCACGTCGGCGGCCCCGGCGAACACGATCGTCGTCGACGTCGTCGGTGCGGTGCGCAAGCCGGGGGTCTACGACTTCGCGCAAGGCGCGCGCGTGATCGACGCCGTTCGAGCAGCCGGTGGCTTCCTACCCGACGCCGAGCCGCAGGCGATCAACCTCGCGCGCCCGTTGGTCGACGGCGAGCAGGTCGTGGTGCCGAGGAAGGGTGAGACGCCTGCGGGGGCTGCGGGAGGCGGTTCTGCGCAACAACCGGGAGGCAAGGTCAACATCAACAGCGCCACGGAGTCGGACTTCGAGAACCTGCCGGGGATCGGGCCCGTGCTGGCGCAGAAGATCGTCGACTACCGCGACCAGCACGGTCCGTTCCGAAGCATCCAAGACCTGATGAAGGTCACCGGCATCGGACAGAAGAAGTTCGATTCGCTCTCCGCCTACGTCACCGTTTGACGTGAAGCGGCCGTCTGGCGCGGCGCGCCTGTTCGTTCTCGCTGGCGCGATGTCGGCTGGCGTCGTGGTTGCGGGGATGGCGAGACCGGCTGCGGCGCTCGCGTGGAGCGTCGGAGCGGTCGCACTCGTCGTTGCCGGCTGGCGCAGGGCCGTCTCGGTGCTTCTCATCGCAGCCATCGCATTGGGGTTCGCTCTGGCCGGCCTGCGTCTGGCCTCGATCGGCGGGAGCGCGCTTGGCCACGGAGGCGCGCGCGACGCCGACGCGCTCCTGACCGGCCAAGTCCTGAGCGATCCGGAGATCGGCCCGTCGGGCGCGCGCTTCGTGCTCGGCGTCCGGGGCGCCGTTATCGACGGCCGGTCTTTCGCTGTGCGCGAGCGCGTTCTGATGTCGCTCCGGCCGGCGCCGTCTCATCTGCCGAGACCCGGCGACATCGTGCGGATCGATTCGCGTCTGCGCGCCGTCTTCTTCTCCGGCCTCGACGCGGCCGGCCGCGCGTCGGCGCGCAGACTCCTGCATCACGGCGTGAGCGCGCGCGCATACGCGAAGCCGGACGACATGCAGAAGATAGGTCGTTCGCACAATCCGATCGTCGCGATCGCAGAAGCAGGTCGAGCAGCCGTCCGACGGGCTGCGCTTCATCTGCCGAAAGGGGAGCGCGGGCTCTTGCTCGGCGTCACGATCGGAGACACGAGCGACCTCGACCCGCAGGTCGACCTCGACTTCCGCACGACGGGTCTTACGCATCTATTGGCGGTCAGCGGAGAGAACGTGGCGATGGTCTTGGTCGTCGTTGCGTTCCTGTTGCGGCTCGCGCGCGCGGGACGCCGGACGACGATCGGCGTCATGGCCGTCAGCGTTCTGTCGTTCTGCGCGATCACGCGGTTCGAGCCGAGCGTCTTGCGAGCCGGCGCGATGACGGCGATCGCGCTCACCGGCATGGCGATCGGCGCGCGCCGCGCAGCCACCACGGTGCTGGCCGCCGCAACGGTCGCGCTCATCGCCTACGACCCGTTCCTGATCTACGAGATCGGCTTCCAGCTGTCGATCCTGGCGACGCTCGGGATCCTCGTCGTCTCACCGCGCATCGCCGAGCACCTCCCGAAGGGCAAGCTCGCGCAAGCGGCGGCGATCACGCTCGGCGCGCAGTTGACTGTGGCACCGCTCATCCTGCTGAACTTCCACCAGATCTCGCTGATCTCGATCGCGGCGAACCTCGTCGTGATGCCGGGCGTGGCTCCGGCGACGGTCGGCGGGATGGCTGCTGCAGGTCTGGGCGCAGTTTGGCGCCCGCTCAGCGCCGCCGCGTTGTTCACCGGCCCGCCGATCGCATTCATGCAATGGGTCGCGCACGCGCTCGCGCAGCTGCCGCTCGCCTCGGTCGGCACACCGACCGGCGCGCTCGGCCTCCTGCTGGCGGCAGCTCTGACCGCCGGCGCGCTCGCCGCCGCGCGCGGCAAGCGTCCCAGGCGCGTCACGCCGATCGTGCTCTCGATCGCGCTGCTGATGACGGGCGGTGCGTGGGCGCGCGCACTCGGTCCGGCGCCACTGCGCGGCCTCATCGTGACCATGATCAACGTGGGCCAAGGCGACGCGATCCTCGTCCGCCAAGGCACGCACACGATGCTGATCGATGGGGGACCCGATCCGTCGTTGCTCTTGAAAGGCCTCAGCGCGCAAGGCGTGCATCGCATCGACCTGCTCGTGATCAGCCATCCACACGCCGATCACGTCGACGGGCTCGTGCCGGTTGCCGAAACGTTCCCCATCGGGCGCGCGCTCGATCCCTACACGCCGGCGAACCTCTCTGCGTACGACGCTATCGTCACTGCACTGAGCCGCCGCCATATCCCACGCGATCGCGCCGTCGCCGGCATGACCTACCGGCTCGGCGATGCGAGCGTCGATGTCCTCTGGCCGGGCGTCGAACGCATGCACGACACGCCGGCGGACATCAACAACAACTCGATCGTGATGCGCGTTCGCTACGGCAGCGACTCGATCCTCCTCGCCGGCGAAGTGCAAGAAGAAGGGCAACAGGAATTGCTCAAACAGCCGGACCTCTTGCGAGCAGCCGTCGTGAAAGTCTCGCATCACGGCTCGGCGCACATGCTTCCCGAGTTCTACTTCGCGACACATGCGCGCGTCGCCCTGATCCCGGTCGGCCCGAACACGTTCGGACATCCGGCCGCACAAACGCTCGCATCGTTGCGCGGGATGACTGTCTTGCGGAGCGACCGCCAAGGCACCGTCAGCGTCGGGCTCGACGGCAACGGCGGTGTATCGATCCGCACCGAGCGCCCCGTCACCGCCGCGGCGTAGCATGCCGAGCGTGAAGGCCCTCACGCTCATCGCGTCCGGCAACGAGTTCCTGGCTTCGTTGGAGCTCGAGCGCGTGCGCGCGCACTGGGAGAAGAAGGGCTACACGATCGAAGAGGTCGGGACGGAGGATGTCCAGGCCTTGCTCTACGCGCTCGACACGCCGTCGCTGTTCGGCAGCGGCCGTTTCGTCGTCGTTCGCGGGGCGGCGGCCGATCTCGAAGAGTCCGCCGAGCGCCTCGCCGAGTGGGCCGAGTCGCCGCCCGACGGCATCGCCGCAGTGCTCGTCGTCGACCGATCGGCCAAGCTCCGCAAGGCGCTCGGCGCGCGCGCGGACGTTCTCGAAGTCGACGCGCCGAAGCCTTGGGAGACCGCCGACTGGCTCGTGAAGTTCCTGAAAGGCCGCGGCCGTGTGATCAAGAAGGACGCCGCCGAAGCGCTGATCGAAGCGGTCGGCACAGACTTGCGGGACATCGCCATGGCCGCCGAGCAGCTGACCATGGCCACAACGGGAACGATCGGCGTGGACACGGTGAACAAGCTGTTCCGCGGCATGGAGTCGGCGCTCTATACGTTCCTCGACGTCTTACTTCAGCGAGATCGCGCGTCGGCCTTGCGCCACCTCGGTGCCCTGATGCGTGCGGGCGAGCATCCGCTTGTGATCATGCAAGCGCTATCGAAGCAGTTCCGCGCGATCGCAGCCGCGCGCGACGCGGGGCGGACGCCGGCCCCCGTGTTGGCGAAGGAGCTCGGTGTTGCACCCGGTTACGTGAACCGCTCGTACAAGCATGGGCGCAACTTCGATGCGGGAGAGATCAGGGGCGCCTTCCGGCTGCTCGCCGATGCGGATCTTGCGCTGAAGGGCGGACTGCTCGGCGAAGACAACCCACCGGAATTGGTGATGGAGTTGCTGGTCTCAGAGATCGCCGGCGAAGGCCGGATGGCCGCCGCCCGCCGCCGCTAGGTGACCCGAGTGGTGTTAATCGGCTCGATGGGGTCTCGCGGTGATCGTTGCTTGCAGGCTAAGGTCGCTTAGTGAACGATTTCGAGAGTGGGGTGAAGGGGATTGAGCGAGGCGAGCGAGTTCCTGGAATCGGTGATGCCGCGTTTCATTGAAGTGGAAGATGCCTTTCATGGCGGCGACGCTGCGCCTCGAAAGGCGATGTGGTCTCACAAGGATCCGGTCACGTTGTTCGGCGCCGCTTACATGGGAAGCGGTTGGAAAGAGCTAGCTCCCGTATTCGATCAGCTCGCAACAGAGTTCTCGGAGTTCTCCTCGGCCGAGGTAGAGGTTATCGCTGCTGACGCCAAGGGTGACCTCGCCTACTTCGTCGCGATCGAGCACACAACGGCCTCGATCCGAGGAAAGCCGGCCAGGCCTTATCAGCTCCGTGTCACGACGATCTTCCGCCGCGAAGACGGGGAATGGAAGCCGGTGCATCGGCACGCCGATCCGGTGCCGGAACCGAGTAACTAGGCTGCCGAGCTGTTGAACTGCTTGCGCAGGCGCGACTTGTGGTTCGCCGCGTTGTTCTTGTGGATCACGCCGGTCGCCGCGGCTTTGTCGTAGGCCCGGCAGGCAGCAAGAAGTGCAGCCTCCGCTGCCGCGCGATCGCCGGACGAGAGCGCCTCACGGAACTTGCGCGCGGACGTCTTCAAAGCCGACACGGTTCCCTGATTGCGCTGGCGCGCTTTCTCGTTCGTCAGGATGCGCTTCTTCTGGGACTTGATATTGGCCATAGGCGCGCGATTGTAGCAGGGGTTCCGAGGGCGGCGAACGGCTCGGAAATGCGCCGGTATGCTGGGCATTCACCGTGACTGATCCCCGCTCTATCCGGAATATCGTCGTCGCTGCTCATATCGACCATGGGAAATCGACCCTGGCCGACCGGATCCTCGTGCTCACCGGGGCCGTGAGCGAGCGCGATATGCGGGACCAATTCCTCGACTCGATGGACCTCGAGCGCGAGCGCGGCATCACGATCAAGGCCGCGGCGGTGCGGCTGAACTACAAAGCCGCCGACGGCAAGGACTTCGTCATCAACCTGATCGACACTCCTGGCCACGTCGACTTCACGTATGAGGTGTCGCGCGCGCTCGCCGCGTGCGAGGGCGCTGTGCTGTTGGTCGATGCGAGCCAGGGGATAGAAGCGCAGACGCTCGCAAACCTGCATCTTGCGCTCGAGGCCGACCTCGAGATCATCCCGGTGATCAACAAGATCGATCTGCCCGCGGCTCAACCCGAGAAGGCAGCGCTCGAGATCCAGCGGGTGTTGGGCTGCTCGCAAGAAGAGATCCTGTTCACGTCGGGCAAGACGGGCGAGGGGGTGCGCGAGCTACTCGAGGCTGTCGTAAAGCGCGTGCCGCCGCCGAAGGGTGACCCGAACGCTGCGTTGCGCGCGCTGATCTTCGACTCGACCTACGACGCATACCGCGGCGTCGTCAGCTATATCCGCGTCGTCGACGGGTCGCTTCGCAAGCGCGGCTTGATCAAGATGATGGCGACCGGCGCGCATCACGAAGTCGAAGAGGTCGGTGTGATGCTGCCGGCGGTGAAGCCCGTCGACGAGCTCGGTGTCGGCGAGGTGGGCTATCTGATCAGCGGGATCAAGGAGATCGGACAAGCGAAGGTCGGCGACACCGTTACCGACT
>DATGHY010000340.1:0-10575 GCA_035307625.1 Actinomycetota bacterium | reverse complement strand
GATTCGGTCACTCGGCCTCCCCGCGAAGGCTCGAAAAGTTCCTTAAATACATGGTAATGGGGGCCATCGGCGCGCGCGAATGGGTTCTGGACATTTCACGTCCGGACACCTCAAACAGCATCTCCTGAATACGATAAGCAGGTGGATCTTGGCCGTATTCCTCACGTGCGACCCGCCGCGTCGCCGGAACCACCGGCGTTCCGCGATCCCGATTTCGTTCGAGCAGCCGACTGGCTCGCGCGCGCGCCGTCGGACCCAGCGCTCGTTGTGCTCGGCGCGCCCTTCGGCGGCGGCTCGATCTCGCGCGCGCGGTGCGAGCTCACGCCGGCTGCGATCCGGAAAGCGCTGGAACGCTTCTCCGTGTGGTCGTCGGATCGCGCGATCTCGCTGGAACCGCTGGCCGCCGTCGACGCCGGCGACGTCGAGCCCGATTCCGACGTCGAGAAGACGCAGGAGCGCATCGCCGAAGCTGTCGGCGCGGCCCACCTGGAAAGCGGCGCACCGGTCGTCCTGCTCGGCGGCGACAACTCCATCACCGTCGGCGGTGCGCGCGGCGTCGAGGCCGACGGGCTGCTCACATTCGACGCGCATCACGATTGCCGCGACCCATCGGTGCAAGTCACGAATGGCTCGGTCGTCAGGCAGCTCGTCGAAGGTGGTCTCGCCAACGCCGTGCAGATCGGCATCCACGGCTTCGCGAACGCGGAAGCCCATGCGCGCTGGGCTCAGGAGAACAAGGTTCACGTCGTCGAGGCGCATCGCGTGCGCGACGGCGGAGTCGGCAAGGCCGTCGCCGGCGGCTTGCGGTTCCTCGGCAAGGCAGAGCGCATATGGGTCGACTTCGACATCGATGTCCTCGACCGCGCGTATGCACCGGGCGCGCCGGCGGCGATGCCGGGAGGGCTGCTCCCGCATGAATTGGAAGAGGCTGCGTTCCTGCTCGGCAAAGAGAAGCGGGTGGCAGGCATCGACATCACCGAGATAGATCCGGAACGCGATGTCGCAGAGATAACCATCCGAGCAGCCTGCGCGGTCTTGCTCTCGTACGCGGCCGGGGTCGCGAGCCGATGAGCATCATCCTCACCGGCGAGCCGCTCACGATCGACGATGTCGTCGCCGTCGCGCGCCACGGCGAGACCGTCGAAGTGGGGGACAAGGTCGCCGCGCGCATGGCACCGGCGCGCGCGCTCGTGGATGACGTGATCGCGCGCGGCGACATCGTGTACGGGATCACGACCGGGTTCGGCGCGCTCGCGCAGGTCCATATCGAGCCGGAGCGGGCCGTCGAGCTGCAACACGCGATCGTGCGCTCGCACGCGGCCGGCGCCGGCGATCCGATACCCGAGGAGATCGTGCGCGGCATGATGCTGTTGCGCGCGCGCACACTGGCGGCGGGGCACGCCGGCGCGCGCCCGGAGCTGGTCGACCGCATCGTGGCGATGCTGAACGCGCGCATCACGCCGGTGGTGCCTGCGCGTGGGTCGGTCGGTGCAAGCGGGGATCTCGCGCCGTTGGCGCATTGCGCGCTGGCGCTCATCGGTGAGGGCGAGGTCTTCCACCACGGCGACCGCATGTCTGCCGCGACGGCGTGGATGATGGCGGGGATCGACTCGCAGTTCCGTCTCGCCGCCAAGGAAGGCCTCGCGCTTGTGAACGGGACGGAGGGCATGCTCTCCATGGCGTGCTTGGCGGTCCACGATTTCGCGCTGTTGCTGACCACCGCCGACATCGTGTGCGCGATGAGCGTGCAGGCGTTGTTGGCGACCGACCGTGCCTACGCGGAGGAGCTGCAGCAGCTTCGACCACAGGCCGGCCAGGTGCGGAGCGCGCGCCTGATGCGCCAGATGACGCAGAACTCGCCGGTGATCGCGTCGCACCGCACGAGCGCGCACGCGGTGCAGGACGCGTACTCGCTGCGTTGCGCGCCGCAGGTGCACGGCGCGTGTCGCTCGACTGCTCTTCACGCGATGCGGGTGGCCGAAGCCGAGCTGACAAGCGAAGTGGACAACCCAGTTGTGCTGCACGAAGCGGGTGCGGTTGAAAGCGCAGGCAACTTCCACGGCGAACCGATCGCATTCGCGCTGGATTTCCTCGCGATCGCAGCCTCCGAGATCGCATCGATCAGCGAGCGCAGAACCGACCGCATGCTCGACCCGGCACACTCGAACGGTTTGCCGGCCTTCTTGGTGCCGGACCCCGGCGTGAACTCCGGCTTCATGCTCGCCCAGTACACGCAAGCGTCCATGGTGTCGCAGTGCAAGCGCCTTGCGGTGCCGGCGAGCGTCGACTCGATCCCCACGTCTGGCTCGACGGAGGACCACGTCAGCATGGGCTGGGACGCCGGACTGAAGCTTCGGCGCGCGATCGACAACGCGCGAACGGTCGTCGCGATCGAAGCGCTGTGCGCGACACAGGCGTTGGACCTGCGCGCCCCTCTGCAGCCGAGCGAAGCGACGAAGGCCGTGACAACGGCCATCCGAGAGCGCGTTGCGACGCTGACCGAAGACAGGCCGCTCGCGCCGGATATCGAAACAGTGACCCAGATGGTGCGCGGCGGCGTGGTGGTCTCCGCCGCCGAAAGCGTCATCGGCCCGCTCCCGTGGCACGTGCCATGATCCGCGCGCCTCGCGGCACCGAGATCAGCTGTAAAGGCTGGCCACAAGAGGCCGCGTTGCGCATGCTCCACAACAACCTCGATCCCGATGTTGCCGAGCGGCCGGACGATCTCGTCGTGTACGGCGGCAGCGGGAAGGCTGCTCGGAATTGGCCGGCGTTCCATTCGATCGTGCGCACGTTGCGTTCCCTGGAAGGCGACGAGACGCTGCTCGTGCAGTCGGGCAAGCCTGTCGGAGTCTTCAAAACCCACCCGTTCGCGCCGCGCGTGCTCATCGCGAACTCGTTGCTCGTGCCGGAGTGGGCGACGTGGGAGAAGTTCTGGGAGCTCGAAGCCGCGGGCCTGACGATGTACGGGCAGATGACCGCAGGCTCGTGGATCTACATCGGGTCGCAGGGGATCGTGCAGGGGACCTACGAAACGTTCGGCGCGTTGGCGCGCAAGCGCGGATGGGACTCACTGCGCGGGCGGGTCGTTTTGACCGCGGGGCTTGGTGGTATGGGCGGCGCGCAGCCGCTCGCTATCGAGATGAACGAAGGATTGTCCTTGTGCGTGGAAGTCGACGGCAGCCGCATCGATAGGAGGATCCAGACCGGTTATCTCACGCAGAGAGCGGACTCGCTGGACGATGGTCTCGCGATCATCGAGAAGGCGCGCGCCGAAGGCCGAGTTGTATCGGTCGGTTTGCTCGGGAACGCGGCTGACGTCTTTCCCGAGATCGCGCGTCGCGGCGTTCACGTCGACGTGGTGACCGATCAGACGAGCGCGCACGATCCGTTGAACGGCTACGTGCCGCGCAGTCATTCGCTCGACGAGGCTGCAGCGTTGCGCGCGAAGGACCCGGACCGGTACGTCGAAGAGGCGCGCGCATCGATGGCCGTGCAATGCGAAGCGATGGTCGCGATGCAGAAGGCCGGGGCCGAAGTGTTCGATTACGGCAACAACCTCCGTGGCGAAGCGCAGCTCGGAGGTTTCGCCGACGCGTTCAGCTATCCGGGTTTCGTGCCCGCGTATATCAGGCCGCTCTTCGCCGAAGGGAAGGGCCCATTCCGCTGGGTCGCGCTGTCCGGCGAGCCTTCCGACATCGCTGCGACGGACGAGTCGGTTGCGAGGCTGTTCCCCGACGACGACGGCTTGCAGCGCTGGTTGCGCTTGGCGCGCGAGCGCGTGCACTTCCAAGGTCTGCCCGCGCGCATCTGCTGGCTGGGCTACGGCGAACGTGATCGAGCAGGCCTAGCGTTCAACGACCTCGTCGCGCGCGGTACGGTCAAAGCGCCCATCGTGATCGGACGAGACCACCTCGATTCGGGTTCGGTTGCGTCGCCGTATCGCGAGACGGAAGCGATGCGAGATGGGTCCGATGCGATCGCAGACTGGCCGATCCTCAATGCGTTGCTGAACACGGCGAGCGGCGCTTCGTGGGTGAGCGTGCATCACGGCGGAGGCGTGGGGATCGGGAAGTCGATCCATGCTGGTGTCGTCGTCGTTGCCGATGGGACCGAGGAGGGCGCGCGCCGCTTGCAGCTGGTGCTGACGAACGATCCGGGCACCGGTGTCATGCGACACGCCGACGCAGGGTACGAGCGCGCGATCGACGTGGCGCACGAGCGTGGCGTCCGCATCCCCATGGAAGAGGCGTGAAAGCCGACTTCGTCCTGCGGGGTGCGGGTCGTCTCGTTACCTGTTCTCCCGATCTCGGTGAAGGTCCGCTCGGCGTCATCGAGGGTGGAGCTCTGGCCGCCTCAGAAGGCATCGTCAGATGGGTCGGTGCGGAACGCGACCTTCCAAGCTCCGACTCCGCCGATGCCGCCGTCGAGCTCGATGCGCGCGGCAGCTGCGTGATCCCCGGCCTCGTCGACTGCCATACGCATCTCGTTTTCGCCGGCGATCGTTCCGAGGAGTTCGCTGCCCGCCTTGCCGGGAAGCCGTACGAAGCAGGTGGTGTTCGGACGACCGTCGAGGCTACGCGCGCGGCGAGCGACGAGGAGCTTGCGCGTCTCGCTGCCGACCGGCTGACGCGTTTCCTTTCCTTCGGCGTAACGACCATAGAAGCGAAGAGCGGGTATGGGCTGACACCCGAGCATGAGCGAAGGCTGCTCGAGATCGCCGCACATGTGGCGGGTCCGGTCGACGTGGTGCGTACGTTCATGGGCGCGCACGTCTTGCCGCCTGAGTACGCCGACGATCCCGACGGCTACGTCGACCTCGTGTGCGAAGGGATGATCCCGTCGATCGGGAACCTCGCCGAGTTCGCCGACGTTTGGTGTGACCAAGGCGCGTTCAGTCTCGAGCAGTGTCGGAAGATCTTGCGGGCTGCGCGCGCGGAAGGCTTGTCGCTGAAAGTGCACGCCGAGCAGCTTTCCCACAGCGGGGGAGCGGCGCTCGCTGCGGAGTTCGGGGCGGTCTCGGCCGACCACCTGGAGAACGCGACCGAAGAAGACGCCGACGCGTTGGCGAGCACCCGGACGATCGGAGTTCTCTTGCCCGGCGCCTCGATGATGACCGGGGGCCGGTTCGCTCCGGCGCGGATGCTCATCGATCGAGGTGTCCGCGTCGCGATCTCGACCGACTTCAACCCCGGCACGTCCTACACGGAGAATCTGATCCTGATGCTCGCGCTCGCCTGTGTCGAGATGAAGATGACGCCCGAGGAAGCGATCCTCGGGGCCACGAGGCACGCTGCCGCTGCGATCGCGCGCGAGGGCAAGATCGGCTCTCTGGGCCTCGGCGCTCAATGCGACCTCGTCGTCCTGGATTCCGAGAGCGAGCTCGACCTCGTGTACCACTACGGCGTGTCGCCGGCGTTGTCCGTCGCTAAGGGCGGAGAGGTCGTGGCCGGCACTTTGGCTTGACAAACCGACCGGTCGGTATGTAGCGTTCCGAGGCATGGCGACGGCTGTGCCGGTCACGGGGCGGGGGGAAGGGACCCGCCGTTGCATCCTCGACGAAGCCGCTCTCGCGTTCGCGCGCGCCGGCTACGCAGGCACCTCACTCAACGACGTCATCGCTGCTACCGGCCTCACGAAGGGCGCGTTCTACTTCCACTTCGCATCGAAGGAAGCCCTGGCCCTGGAGGTTTTCCGCTCGAAGCAGCACGAGTGGGCGGCCAAGGCGGTCGAGGCCGCAGGGAGCGAGGAGCGCGCGCTCGACAAGCTGCTCGCGATGACCCGCGCGACGTGTGATGTGCACGAGATCGATCCGGCCGCGCGCGCGGTGGCCCGCCTCTGCTGGGACCTCGGCGAGGACCCGGCACTCGCCCCGCAGATGACGCCCTTCCTGACCAATTGGTTCGACATCGTGGAAGACGTGCTGCGGCGGGCGCAAGAAGAAGGCGACGTACGCGCGGACGTCGACGCGCGCGCGGTGGCGGAAGTCTGCGTGGCGTCCTTCATCGGCATCAACGACGTCTCACATCTGCTCAACGGGAATGTGGATCTTCGTGAGAAGGCAGAGCAGCTCATGGATCTGATCTTGCGAGCGATCCTCACGGACAAAGCTTCGAAGCGTCGACGCGCACCAGGGGATTAGGGGGAAGGACATGGCGGCGAACGGCAACGGCACGAAGTCTTCGTTTTACCGGCTCGGCGTGCTCGCGCATCGCCGGCGCTGGATCATCATCGCGATCTGGGTCGCGGCGCTGCTCGCCGCAGGCCCGCTGCTCGGGAAGCTCAGCGGCCGCCTTTCGCAAGGGGGCTTCGCGGTTCCCGGCTCGCAATCCGACGCCGTCCAGAAAACGATCGAAAAGCAATTCCCCAAGCAGTCGACGTTCTCGGACACGCTCGTCCTGCACTCGACGAAGCTGAAGGCGACGGATCCGGTCTTCCAGGCGACGGTCGCGCGCACGGTGGCGGCGCTGGCGAAGCAGCCGGGCGTCGGCTCCGTCCTCAACCCGTACATCTCGCCGGAGCGCTTCATATCGAAGGACGGACACACCGCGATCGCGATCGCCGGCTTAACCGACACGCAGAATCAAGCGCTGCAGCACGTCCCAACGCTCGATAAGGCGATCAAAGCCGCCGTCGGCAAGGCCCCGATCGACGTATACCTAGCCGGCTCAGCGCCGTTCTACAAACAGTTCCAAGAGACGACCACGAGCGACCTTTCGCGCGCCGAGCGCATCGCGTTCCCGATCACGCTCGTCATCCTGATCGTGGCCTTCGGCTCGATCGTTGCGGCGGGCGTTCCGCTGATCCTTGCGCTGCTGGGGCTCGCTATCTCGCTCGGCATCGTCTCGATCATCGCCTCAACCACCACGGTCAGCATCTTCACCGAAAACATCATGTCGATGATCGGCATCGGTGTCGGCATCGACTACTCGTTGTTCATCCTCACGCGATTCCGCAACGAGCTGAAGAAGTCGGGCGACGTCCCCGATGCGCTCGGCAACGCGATGGCGACGAGCGGCAAGGCCGTCCTCGTCTCCGCGATGACCGTGTTCGTGGCGCTTTCGGGCACGCTGCTCGTCAACATCGCCGCGTTCCGATCGATGGGCCTCGGGGCGATGATCGTCGTTCTGCTTGCCGGTGTCGGCGCGCTGACGCTTCTTCCGGCGATCCTCGGTGCCCTCGGTCCGCGCATCAACAAGTGGTCCGTACACCGCAAGACCGCCGACACATCGAGCGGCCTTTGGCACCGCTGGGCGATGACGGTGATGCGGCGTTCATGGATCGCGTTGTTCGCGTCGGTCGCCGTCCTGCTCGTCCTCGCGCTACCCGCGCGTCATCTACGACTCGGTTCGAGCGGCCCGTCGATCCTGCCGGCGAAATCGGAGGTGCGCGTCGCGACCGAGCTGGTTGGCAAAGCGTTCGGGCAAGGTCAGGTCGCGCCGGTTCGCATCATCATCGACGACCCGCGCGGCGTCCTGAAGGCCGGCTTTGGAACCGTGTTCACACTCTCGCAACAGATCGCGAAAGATCCTGAGGTGACTCGCGTCGACTCGATCGCAACGCTGGACCTGCGCGCGCGCACCGCCGCCCAAGCGGAAGCGATCACGTCTCTTCCGCAGGCGAAGCCGTTCGTCGGCGCCATCACGAGCGCCGACGGCAAGCTCACCCTCATCTCGGTGAACACGATCCATGAGCCTCAATCCGATCAGGTCGGCGATCTCGTGAAGCGCTTGCGCGCGTCGGTTCCCGCGCAGCTGCCGAAGGGCGTCACCGCCAACATCGGCGGCGATCCAGGATTGAACGTGGACCTCAACCACGAGCTCGGCAGCAAGATGCCGCTCATCGTCGGCCTCGTGATGCTGCTCAGCTACATCGTGTTGCTGTTCTTCTTCCGCAGCATCCTTCTCCCGCTCAAGGCGATCCTGATGAATACCGCGTCCGTGCTGGCCACATACGGTGTGATCACCTTCATCTTCCAGGAAGGCCACGCGCACGGGCTGCTCGGATTCCAACCACCCGGGCACATCGAATCGTTCCTGCCGCTGTTCTTGTTCTGCATCTTGTTCGGGCTGTCGATGGACTACGAGGTGTTCCTCCTCGCGCGTGTCCGTGAGGAGTACCTCCGCACGGGTGACAACACCGAAGCGGTCGGTTGGGGTCTCGAGCACACCGCCGGGATCATCACGAGCGCGGCCGCGATCATGGTGACGGTGTTCGGCGCGTTCGCATTCGCAAGCCTCGTGCCGATCAAGACGATGGGTCTCGGCCTCGCCGTCGCGGTGTTCCTCGACGCGACGATCGTCCGCGTCGTGCTCGTGCCGGCGACGATGCGCCTGATGGGCCACTGGAACTGGTGGCTGCCGAAGTGGCTCGACGACATCCTCCCGAACGTGTCCCTCGAGGGCGGCTCGGACGAACCCGAACCCGAGCGCGTCGCGGCAGCGGTCTAACAGACGACACCGGCCGGGCGGCTGCTCCCTAGGACAGCCGCTCGGCCAGGTACTTCACAGCGATCGGGTAGCGGTAGCCTATAGACATGTGGCCCGAGTCGATGATCTCGAAGTAGACGTCGGTGACGCCGATCTTCTCCAGCTCGCGGCGGAACGCTTCCGCGCCGACGTCCAGGAACCACTCGTCGCGCTTCCCGGCGTCGATGTAGATCGCACGCATCCCGCGCATCGTGTCGGCGTGCTTCGCGACCATCCGTACGGGATCGACCTCGAGCCAGCGCTCCCACACCTCGGGGACCAGCTCGCCCGTCGTCGTGTCGAACGGCAAGCGCACCGTACCGTCCGGGTCGGCGGAGTAACACGCGGCCATGCACCAGCTGTTCAGCAGCTCGCCGTCGTGCGGCTTGCTGAACGCGGGGCGGCTGCGGAAGTCTTTCCAGAAGTTGTCGTAGGAGCCTTGGTAATCGTCGCGCAACGCGCGCACCGTGACGCGGAACTCGGGCAAGTAACAGTTCTCGAAGAGCGCGTCGCCAGCGTGCGTCGCCAAACCGCCCCACTGATCCGGACGCAGCATCGGCGTGATCATCGCGCCGTAGCCGCCGCTCGATTTGCCGGCGATGCCGCGATGCTCGCGCGCGGCGAGCGTCCGGTAGTTCGCGTCGACCCACGGGACGATCTCATCGCAGAGGTATGTGTGGTACTTGCCGGTCCCGGGCGAGTCGATGAACTGCGAGCCGCCGATCGACGTCCAGCAATCCACCATCACGACTATGGCCGGAGGCGCCTCGCCGCGCGCGAACTGCTCGTCGATCAGCTCGAGGAAGCTCGGACGGTACGCGTCGCGGTTCCGCCACATGTCGATCTGCCCGGTCAGGCCCTGGATCTCGTAGATCACCGGGAAGCGCTTGGAAGGATCCGCGTCGTACCCCGGCGGAAGGTAGACCCAGAGCGGCCGCTCGTGCGGGTCGCCCAAGACGTTCCCCTTCAGGACCTCACTCGTGAAGGTGTGCTCGTCGAGCCGGCCCTTCATAGCGATAGACCATGGCAACATCGCGTCCCCCTTACGCTTGCTTGTCGACGCCGAGCAGCCGTTCGCGCGTCACCGCGTGCGCGCCGCGCATCAAACCGATGATCGCCAACGCCCACGCGATCGCGCCGACCGTCCACCCCGCCAATTGGCGCCCGAGAAGCGCGCCGCTCGATTGACCATACGCGACGAGGATGAGCGGCAGCGTCACCAAACCGGATGCTTGTTGAGCAGCCGTCGCGCTGCGCACGCGGGCGCTGATGCGCAGCACAACCGATAAGGCCAGCGCTATGAAAGGCGGCACCACCCACAGCATCAGCAGCCACCAGTCGGACGTCGGGAAGAACCAGCCGCCGACCTTCGGGCCCACCATGATGTTGACGACCAACGCGTAGATCCCGAATCCGAGCAGCGTCGCGAGATACCCCGGCACGATCGAGCCGATCAGCTTGCCGATGTAGATCTCTCGTTCGCTGGCGGGGGAGTGCGCGAGGAATTCGCCCGTGCCCTTCTCACGTTCGCCGACGATTGTGTTCGCGCCGATCGCGGTCGAGATCGTCAGCGGGACGACGACGGCCAGGGGCGCGAACAGGTACACGGCCGTTGCGTATTGCGCGCGCCCTTCCGGCGTCTTCCCGGCTTGATCGACGGCTTGCGCGACGCGCTTCGGCAGCACCTGCAATGTCTTGCCGATCTGCTGCACGAGGTCGATACGGCCGGCGTGGCCGATCGCGTACAGCAGGATCGTCGGGATGACGATGAAGAACAGTCCGGCGAGGATCGCCATAGGGATCCAGAAGTCCGGGCTCTGCCGCAACTGGCGCAGGTCCGTGCGCGTGATCGTCAGCATCCGCTTCCAGTTCACGCGTCATCCTCCGTCGACTTCGGTGTGTGGCTGCGAACGAAGACGCCCGGCCGCGTCTTGTTGCGAACGGCGAAGTAGAGGTCTTCGAGCGTTGGGACGTGCGGCTCCACGCGCGTGAGGCGAGCGCCGCGCGAGCTGAGGAACGCGATGAGGTCGGGCACGCGCTCCAGGCCGTCGACCTGCACGGTCGCTTGGCCGTTGCGTTCATAAGACGTGATACCGGGGAAATCGCG
>DATGHY010000339.1:0-4003 GCA_035307625.1 Actinomycetota bacterium | reverse complement strand
GAAGTACGAGGGCGTCGAACTGCACGGGAAGACGCTGGCGATCCTCGGGCTGGGGCGCGTTGGCACGCTGGTCGCGCAGCGCGCGCTTGCGTTCGGGATGCGGCTGATCGCGTGGGACCCGTTCGTGAGCAAGCAGCGCGCGGCTCAGATGGGCGTGGAACTGATGGAGCTGGATGAAGCGTTGCGTCAAGGGGACTTCATAACCATCCACCTGCCGAAGAACAACGAGACGGCGAAGCTCATCGGGGGAGCGCAACTCGCCGTCATGAAGCCGGATGCCCGTCTCATCAACACCTCGCGCGGTGGCATCCTCGACGAAGACGCGTTGGCGGAGGCGATCCGCGGAGGCCGGTTGGGCGGAACAGGCCTCGACGTGTTCGAGAAGGAGCCGACGACATCGTCACCGTTGTTCGAGCTCGAGCAGGTCGTCGTGACGCCGCACCTCGGTGCGTCGACGCACGAGGCGCAAGACAAGGCGGGGATCACGATCGCCGAGCAGGTGTCCTTGGCGCTGCGCGGCGAGCTCGCGCAGTACGCGGTGAACGTCGACGTCGGCCGCGAGCTGAGCGACGCCGTGCGCCCGTTCGTCGGTTTGGCGGAGCGGCTCGGTCGTGTGTTCACCTCGATCGGCGAAGGCGTCCACAGCGTGCGCATCGCGTACAAAGGCGCTATCGCGGGCGAGGACACGCGGGTGCTGACGCTTGCAGTCTTGAAAGGGATGCTCGGCGCCGTCGTTCATGAGCCGGTCACGTTCGTCAACGCCCCGCTCATGGCATCCGAGCGGGGGATCGGATACGCGGAAACCAAGACGACCACAGCCGGCTCCTACGTGAACGAGATCGAGATCACCGGCGACGAAGGCGCCGCGGTGTCCGGCACGATCGTGGGCGCGCGCGACGAGGAACGCATCACCGGCGTATTCGATTTCGCGATCGACATGCCGCCCGGCAGCTACATGTGCTTCCTTCGATACGACGATCGCCCCGGAGTCATCGGTGCGATCGGCACCATCCTCGGAGCCGAAAGGGTCAACATCGCCGATATGCGCGTCGGCCGGCGGGAGCGCGGCGGCGAGGCGTTGATGGCTCTAACCGTTGATCAACCCGTCAACACGGAGCTGCTCGACAAACTTGCGAAAGGGTCGGGCGCGAAGGATGCTCGTTTCATCGACCTGCGGGATGCGAGCCGATGAACCCTGATCTGATCGGAAAGGTCCGCGAAGCGCTCGACGGCTGGCTCCGCGGCGACGTCGCGCCCCTCGAGGATCTCATGGATCCCGACGTCGAGCTCCTGTGGTGGAAGACCGGCGAGTGGGACGTCCGCGGGAAGAGCGAAGTGATGTCGTTGCTGAAGCAGCGCGCGGCGCAGCGAGCGTCTGAGATCACGATCGACGTCACCGCAGAGGGAGAGGACGCTCTCATCGTCAGCAGGGTCGCGCCGCCCGAGCAGGGACAGCTCCCGGCGACGCTCATCACGTTCAAGAACGGCTTGATCGTCAAGATGCATCAGTTCCGGTCCGCCGAGGAGGCCTCGAAGGCCGCTCCCTGGCGGACGCGCGCCGGGCGCTAGCGCGCTTTCGGAAGCACCGCCGACAGCGTCGCCATCATCAGCTTGAAGCTTCGATCGTCCGTCGTCGGCATGACACCGGATCGCTTGGCGATCTTTCCCCGGAGCTTCGTCCAGCCGCCGCCCAGCATCAAGAACGCGCGCGCGCGCGCCAGCCGGATCACGTCGACCTGACGCCAGTTGGCCGACGGCTGGAAATCGAAGAACAGCGTGTTGAAGCTCCAGCGGGGGTTGCGGAACGGCGCTCGCCGCCGCGTGACGGTGTCGTGGATCGCCTTGCGCACCCCTTCGATCCAGAAGGCGTCGTTGAATGCGACGACCGATCCCTCTTTCAACGTCGACGTCCAGTCGTGGATGTCTTCAACGACGGCGCCGTAGACGTGCGGCCCGTCGATGAAAAGCACGTCGACGGATCCGCCCGAAAAACGGTCGCGCGCAACGTTGGAGAACGCGCGGATCTGCTCGACGAGGTCGCCGACGCCGGCGCGCGCGATGCTTTCGAGGAACTTCTCGTTCTGATCCGGCTCGTTCGCTTGCGGGTCGATGGCGAACACCTTCCCACCTCCGCCTGCGCGCAAGCCCAGGGCCAGTGAGATCGTCGATCGCCCGTGGTACGAACCGATCTCGGCCACGAGGGGCGATGCCGATCTCGAGCATGCCGCGCGCGCGGCTTCATGCAACGCCCATGCCTCGTCGAGGTCCAACCAACCGCCGACGCCTTCGAGGGCTGCTCGCAAACGTTCCTTCATCTCTGCGGTCGATGCGGTCGGCACTGGCGCTCCAGGGTTGGGTGGGCGGTCGCCACGATATCTGCTCGAGCATCCCGACCCAAGTGCTTCGGGTTTAGGTCAAGTTGTTTGACGCATGGGTGCCGCCCCTGCATACTCTGCTGACGATGAGTCAGAACCTGCTTCTCACGTAGCGCGCGCCGGCCGGGCCGGACGCGCGCAGCCTCTCGCATCCGCGGGAGGTTTTTTGTTGGAGCCGAAGCTTGCTGGAGCTGATGGGAGGAACACCGTGGACAGGGTGATGATCTTCGACACGACGCTGCGGGACGGCGAGCAATCCCCGGGCATCAACTTGAACATCAAGGAGAAGCTCGAGATCGCCGAGCAGCTGAGCCGTCTCGGGGTCGACATCATCGAAGGCGGGTTCCCGCAGACGAGCGTCGGCGACTTCGAAGCCGTGCGCGCGATCGCCGAGACGGTGAAAGGCCCGACGATCGCGGCGTTGGCGCGCGCGCACGAGATGGACATCGACCGAGCGTGGGAGGCGATCAAGAGCGCGCCGAAACCGCGTATCCACGTGTTCCTCTCGACGTCGGACATCCACCGCAAGTACATGCTGAACGCGACGGAAGACGAGATCGTCGCGCAGGCGGTCGCCGGTGTAACGCGCGCGAAGGGCTACTGCCAGGACATCGAGTTCTCGCCGCAGGACGCCACGCGTACCGACTGGGAGTTCCTCTTCCAGATCATCGCGGCCACGATCGAAGCCGGCGCCACGACGATCAACATCCCCGACACGGTCGGGTACGCGTTGCCGCACGATTTCGGTGCGATGATCCGCGCGTGCTACGAGGCGGTGCCGCAGCTGAACGATGTCACGGTCAGCGTGCACTGCCACAACGACCTCGGGCTCGCGGTCGCGAACTCACTGGAGGCCGTGCGCCAAGGCGTCCGGCAGGTTGAGGTCGCCGTGAACGGGATCGGCGAGCGGGCCGGTAACTGTTCGCTCGAAGAAGTCGTGATGGCGATCAAAACACGGCGTGACTTGCTGGAAGTGGAGACCGGGATCAACACGAGGGAGATCGCGCGCTCGTCGCGCCTGGTGTCGCTGCTCACGGGCTACTCGATCCAGCGCAACAAGGCGATCGTCGGTGAGAACGCGTTCGCCCATGAGTCGGGGATCCACCAGCACGGCGTGCTGCAAGACCGGCTCACCTACGAGATCATCACGGCCGAAGAGATCGGCGTCGAAGGCGGGAAGATCGTTTTGGGGAAGCACTCGGGCCGGCACGCCTTCGCGAAGACGCTAGAGGAGATGGGCTTCCAACTCGGTAAGGAAGAGCTGAACCGCGCGTTCACGCGCTTCAAGGAGCTCGTCGACCGGAAGATCCAGATCACCGATAAGGATCTGGAGGCGATCGTCGCCGACGAGATCCAAAGCGTGGAGGAGGTGTTCACGCTCGAGTCGCTTCAGGTGGCCGGCGGAACGCACCTCGCCCCGACGGCGACCGTTCGCATCCTTCGCGAAGGTCAGCCGATCACTGAGTCGGCTATCGGCGACGGGATGGTCGACGCGGTGTACGGGGCGATCCTGCGCGCGACCGGCATGGAGGCTCAGCTCGTGAGCTTCAACGTCGCGGCGGTTACGAGCGGCGCTGAGGCGCTCGGCGATGTGAGCGTTCAGATCACGATCGACGGCGAGCGCTACA
>DATGHY010000338.1:0-3725 GCA_035307625.1 Actinomycetota bacterium | reverse complement strand
CCTCCCACAGCTCGATGCGGTGAGACCCGGTCGCGTAACCCTGGAACCTGCCGTACCACGCCCGATCCGTCTCGAGCGAGAGCGAGCTCTGGGAGGCACCAAGCACGATCGGGGTCGAGCCGTATCCCGTGCCGAGCTCGAGGATGCGCGCCTCGGGGACGGCGGCGATGAGGGCGAGCAGAACGGGCTGATGGGTCTCGAACGCCTGCAGCGCGAATGTGGGGTCGGATGCGGCACGGCGTGAGCGCTCGACGATGCGAGCGAGCTCCCGTTCCGGGGAAAAGCGTGGTTCCCGCAGCCTCGGCGGCCGCTCTCGCCAAGATTTGACGAGCTCGCGGCCGGCGGCTCTGACCCGCTGCCGCGCGCGGTGCAGCGATGAAACGGTCAGTTCGTCAGCCTCGCCACGTCATAGACACGCTTGAGATCCCGCGGGCGGCGAGCGCCTACGGAATCGAGCCAATCGACACCGTCCCACAGTTCGCCTATCCGACCGAGGCGCCGTCCAGCGTCAGCCGCCATCGCATCATGGATGGCCGCATGGTCGTCCGTTGCGATGAGGTGATCCAAATGTAACCACGACTCGAACTGGCGAATCGCCGGCATCCAGCTGGCGTCGTAAAAGTCGGCGCGGTCGAGGTACCAATCGACGACCTGCTCGTCGCGGACGTTGTTCAAATCTCTCTCCACATGGGACCGTTTCGCTGCGGGAGAGCCGACAACCTGGGAGAAGGAAAGGTCGGAAAGGACCTCCGCAGGGTGATCTGCCATCAACTGCTTGAGGAAACCTCGCGTCGGTACGTAGATCGGCGCGCACGCGGAGTAGTGCTCGAAGAGACTCATTAGGCTCGTGTTGTACGGGATGACAACGAGCGCCCTGTGGTCGTAGAGGTCGCTCCAGGAGTACCGCTTCCCGAGTCCGGCCCGAAGCGGGATCGCCTCCTGCGTGAGCTCGGCGCAAATCGCCCGTCCGAGGACGTCGCGCTTCGTACAGACGACGACGGGCTTGCGAGCCCCGGTGTAGCTCGCGGCGACGTATGAGCACGCGCTCGGAATGTGTGTCGGCTGGATCCCGGCGTAGTTCGCGACGTAATCGGCATCTGCACGGTTGTTTGCAACCAGCGTCAACCAGCCGGACTCGGTGCCGCGCTGAAGACCCTCATCGAGCCACTTCCACCGGGGGGCATCCTGAGTGAAGGGCCATTCGTACCGGGTCGCGCAGACCGCGAGTGTGGGGCCTGGCAGTCCTTCGTAGAGCAGGGCGAAACACGGGGGATATGTCGCAACGTACCCTCTGAACCGCCTCAAGTATCGGCCGTAAATGAGACGAAAACGCCGCACGAGCGCCGGGTCCAGCTCCTGCCACGTACGCTCGTTGATACCTGCGACGGGCTCCCTCTCTCCCCCAAAGACCCAGGCATGGCCGGAGATGGTCCAGCTGGTCACATGGACCCCGCGGTCCTCAAGCATGGTTCGAATGTCTGCAATGACGGCGACGTGGGCGTCGAGATTGAACACTCCGCCGGCGTGCGACTCGTTCGAGGCAACATGGCGAACGGCGTGCCGAGCGCGTGCGATTCGGTCGCTGAGCAGAGAGCGCACGGCGAATATGCGGTCAGCCGTCGCCATCTTCCGGCGGATCGTAGCGCCGCGTCGGTGGTCTCTATCAGTCGTCACGCGGCCCCTGCGTACTATCCACCGATGGCCGGATTCGTTGTCAACCGCC
Organism: Actinomycetota bacterium; assembly: GCA_035307625.1. Lineage (GTDB taxonomy): Bacteria > Actinomycetota > AC-67 > AC-67 > AC-67 > AC-67. The sequence goes on along the minus strand of DATGHY010000338.1, from coordinate 2,002 downwards.
CCTTCGAGGACAGCAACGTCGGCTCCAACCTCTCGAGCCTCGCGGGTGCGGCCTGGGTGGCGCAGCAACTAGACCGCGATCTTGTGGTCGATTGGCGTGGCATGCGCCAGCTTCGTGATCCCTCCATCAACTACGCGTCCGAGTTCTTTGCGCTGCCAGAGCAGCTACTTGGTAGACAAGTCCATGCAGCACCACTCGACGACGCGCAGTACGCCGAAGGATCGGCCCACGCTCGATGGGCTTCGCCGGCCGAGGCGCGCGAGCTCGCGACCACCCCGACCACAAGCCTGCCACGTTTTCTCGTGCTCCAGACGTACCACGGTCTCGATCGCGTTCATCCCGGACCTGAGTCCGAACGCTTTCGGCTCATCCGGTCGGTGTTTCGCGAGCTCCGGCCGGCGCCCCGAGTTGCCCAACTCGTTGACGGTTGGGCCCGCGACAACCTCGATGCGGGCTTTACCATCGGAGTGAACGTTCGAACCGGCAATGGCGCGTACTTCAAGAAGGGTATGCGGTACGCCGATCGAGTCGACATCTCACTGTTCGACGACCATCGCCGATTTCTGCGCCTAATCGAGCGAGCCTGTCAGCAGCGGCTCCAGGCCCTGCCCCGGCACCTACGCGAAAGCTACCGGATCTTCTACGCCACCGATTCTGCCGAGATGGGCGAGGTGCTTGGACAATTGCCGAACGCGCTGACACGCCGAGAGCGCTTTCCACCACCTGGCGAGGGAGACCTCTTCGCATTCGCGGATCGCGACAATGCCGACCGGGCCGCAGTGGACGACACGGTCGCCGACATGTTCCTGCTCTCCCGCTGCGACGCACTTGTCTACAACACTTCGCTGTTCAATCAGTATGCGCGGGTGGTAACCGGCTACTTCGGAGGCAATGCTGTTCATTTCGAGTCTCTGTTACGGCGGAAGCGAGCCCAGTCAGCCCTCTTACGAGCACGGCACGTTCTCCGATGACAGCCTCAGGATCGTCGCAGCAGACAATCGATCTCGGCGAGCAGGCCAGCGTGCATCGCGCCCGGAACGACATCCACAGGTTCGAAGCCATGCGCGCGAAGCCAGGCGAGAACCTCGAGATAGTCCGGTGCCCCGTCATAGAACGGCTGGATCGATAGCTCGATATGGATGGCCACGATCCGCTCGACGACGCCAGTTGCGCCCTCGAGCACGCGCAGGTCGAACCCTTGCGTATCGCTCTTGAGAAGAATCCTCTTCGCCGTCGGTGCCAACTCCGTCAGGGCCTCGTCCAGGCGAACGACACCCACTCGGGCCTGTTCGGTCCGGCTTAGCGCGCCGTACTCGGCAAGGCCGATGGCGCTCGCGGGAAGGAGCGAACTCAGCACCGCCTGCTCGGACACCTTGAAGTCGGCTTCCCCAGAGAGATCCCCGAGCGCGACTGGCATCACCATCCAGGCTCCGTCATCACGTGCGCGTTTCTGAAGCTCGGAATTTGACTCGCCTGCCGGATCGAACGCGATGATCCGCCCGCGATAGCCGAGCGCGCGACAGAGAGCGCCGAATTCACCCCGATGCGCCCCCGCGTCCACGAGCAAGTCCGGATCGAGTTGGCGTAGAACGCTCGCAAGCTGCGCGCCCGAACGCGTGCCGGCCGGATACCGGACGAGATCGAAGCCGAAGCGACGGAGGAACCTCCTCACATCCTCGACGTCGTCCCGAGCTTGTTCGCTAGCTCTGCTGCGACAACAGCGTGTCGGTCGTACTGATGAACGATCCTGACCTCAGAGCGTCTTGACCGGAGCAGCTCGAGTGCGGCGGAACCGGTCATCGTGCCGACGGTCAGAACCGGCCCTTCGGTGTTCTTGACGATGCGCGCCCCAGGCACCAGGTCGTTGTGTAAGAGGTAGTTGTGGACTCCCTGGTCGATCCCCTTGAATTGCCGCGGCACGCGCGCAAGATGGTCCACCATGAGCGCCAAGTACGTGAGTACCGCCTCGGATGATCCGATCGTCAACCCGGAACACGAAATC
>DATGHY010000337.1:0-6815 GCA_035307625.1 Actinomycetota bacterium | reverse complement strand
CTCGAACGTGGTGGACGTAACGAACTATGTGCTTCTCGAGCGCGGTCATCCGCTGCATGCATTCGACCTCGACAAGCTCTCGGGCTCCGCGATCCTTGTGCGACACGCGCGCAAAGGCGAGAAGATCCTGACCCTCGACGGCCAAGAGCGCGCGCTGACGAAGGATGACGTTTTGATCTGCGATGCCGAGCGGCCCGTTGCGATCGCCGGCGTCATGGGAGGTGCGGAAACCGAGGTCTCCGACACGACGACGCGCATCCTGCTGGAGAGCGCGTACTTCAAGCCCGAGCGCATCGCGCACACGGTGCGGCGTCTCGGCATGCGGAGCGAAGCAAGTGTGCGGTTCGAGCACGGCGCCGACGTGGAGAACGTCCCGCTTGCCGCTGCGCGCGCCGCGGGGTTGCTCGCGTCGCTGGCGGGCGGAGCGGTCGCACGCGGTGCGCTCGACGAGTATCCCAAGCCGATCGTCCGCAAGCCGATCCGCGTCCGTGTCGCGCGCGCGAACATGTTGCTGGGCACCGACATTCCTGCGAGCGAGATGACAGGGCTCTTGAGCGCGCTGGGATGCCACGTCGAGGCCTCGCGAACGACGATGCGCGTGACCCCGCCGTCGTGGCGCCCAGACATCGTGATCGAAGAGAACATCGTCGAGGAGATCGGGCGCCTCCACGGGTACGAGAACATCCCTGAGACGCTGCCGCGCGGTGGGCGCGTCGGTAGCTTGACCCTGCACCAGCGACGGCGACGGGTAGCACACGAGGTCGTGTTGGGAGCGGGCTTGTCGGAAGCGCAGACGTTGAGCTTACTTCCACCCTGGTTCGCCGATCGGGCAGGCCTACCCGACGACCACCCGATGAGAGGGCGCCTCAAGCTGTCGAACCCGTTGTCGGAAGAGGAGTCCGTGCTACGTCCCTCGCTCATCCCGGGCCTTCTGCTCGCGGCGCAACGGAACGCTGCGCGCAGCGCCTTGCCGGTGACTTTGTACGAGATGGGCAACGTCTTTGCTCCTGGCAGTGATAGCGAGGTAGCTGAAACCGAACGGCTGGCATTCGTCCTTGCTGGACCAACCCTGGCGACGTGGTATGCCCCGTCCCGAGATCTCGACTTCTCTGATGGGAGGGGGATCCTCGAGACGGTCGCGGAGGGTCTCGGTGTCGGTAACGTGTCGTTCAGCGAGAGCGACGGCGGTGGACTCGGCCACTCGGGTCGCTCAGCCTCCGTCTTTGTCGATGCTCGAGAGGCCGGGACCCTCTTCGAGCTCGACCCAAAGATCACCGAAGTTTTCGACCTTCCGAAGCGGGTCGTGGTTTGTGAACTCGATGTTGAGGCCCTTTTTGAGGCAATCTCAGAGAGTGTGGCTGCACCGCCTCCGCGCTATCCAGGCGTCGCGCGCGACATCGCTCTAATCGTCCCCGAACGAACAGGGATCCGAGGAGTGGAAGACCTGATACGGAGTGCGGGGGGAGAGCGTTTGGTGCTTCTCTACCTCTTCGACATTTATAGAGGAGAGCAGGTCCCCGAGGGGACGATGAGTCTCGCGTTCTCACTGTATCTACGGGACCCCGAGCGAACCTTGACGGACGCCGACGCCGATGCAGTCATAGATGCCGTCGGTCGAGCAGCCTCCGAGGCCGGCTGGACGATCCGCACCTGACCTGAAGCAGGTTGCATAAATATCCAGATTCCTGTATATCTCTGCTCATCCCCAGGGAAGGAGATCGGTGGCATATCGGGCTGCGGTTGCGGGAGCGTCCGGGTATACGGGCGCCGAGCTTTTGCGGCTGCTCGAAAGCCATCCGAGCTTCGTCACCAGCATCGCCACCTCCCGTGAGTTCGCCGGACGCAAGGTCGCCGACGTTTATCCGAACCTTCGGACTGATCTGGCGTACACGGAGCTCGAGCCGTCGGCGCTCGAGGATGCCGACGTTGCCTTCCTCGCGCTACCGCACGGGGCGTCGATGGAGATCGGCGCGCGCCTTGCGAAAGCCGGCGTGGCGGTGGTGGATCTTTCGGCCGACTTCCGGCTGAAGGACGCCGCGCTCTATCCCGAATGGTTCGGGAAAGACCACATCGCGCCCGAGGCCCTGGAGGACTGGGCGTACGGATTGCCCGAGCTTCACCGAGACGAGATCAAGCAGGCGCGCGCGATCGCGAACCCAGGCTGCTATCCGACGGCGGCGATCCTGGCGCTGGCTCCGCTCGTGAAGACCGGCTTGATCGACCCTGCCTCGATCGTCGTGAGCGCAGCGTCGGGCGTCTCGGGCGCCGGACGCAAGCTCACCAACGACATCCACTTCTCTCACGTCGACGCGAACTTCAAGGCATACGGTCTTCCCGCGCACAAGCACACGCCGGAGATCGAGCAGGAGCTCGGCTCGCTCGCCGGCGTGTCCGTTCGGATCACCTTCATCCCGCACCTCGTGCCGATGCCCCGCGGACTGCTCGCCACGTGCGTCGCGAACGCAACCGGAGACGACGATCCTGCGGCGGCCGCGCGCGCGATGTACGACGGGGAGCCGTTCGTGCGCGTGCTCGATGCCGGGATGCCGGAAACGAAGTACACGCTCGGCTCCAACCAGTGCTTGCTCGGATATTCGCGTGACCTGCGCACAGGACGGGTCGTCGCCGTCGCCGCGATCGACAACCTCGGCAAGGGAGCAGCCGGCCAGGCTCTCCAGAACGCGAACCTGATGTTCGGCCTTCCGGAAGACGAAGGCCTCACCGGCGGAGGGCTGTACCCGTGAAGCTTCCCGAAGGATTCACCGCGTCCGGGGTCGCGTGCGGCCTGAAGCCGAGCGGAAACCTCGACCTGGGGATGGTCGTCTCGGATCCGCCTGCCGTCGCCGCCGGCGTCTTCACCACCAATCGCGTGCAGGCGGCGCCGGTGCAGCTGACGCGGCGTCACATCCGGCGCGGGAAAGCACGAGCGATAGTAGTGAACGCCGGGAATGCCAACGCGTGCACCGGTAAGCAGGGATATACGGACGCACGCTCGATGGCCGAGCAGGCGGCGCGTGCCTTGGGGGTCAAGAAAGAGGCCGTGCTCGTGAATTCCACCGGCATCATCGGGGTTCCGCTCGATATGACGAAGGTGCGCGAAGGGCTCGAGGCCGCGAACAAGGCGCTCTCGCCCGACGGCGCCGGAGACTTCGCGGCCGCGATCATGACCACAGATACGCGCCCCAAAACCGCTGAGGCCGTGCTGGGGACCGCGAGCATCCTCGGCTTCGCGAAGGGCGCAGGGATGATCGCGCCCGAGATGGCGACGCTGCTGGCGTTCATCGTGACCGACGCGCCCGTCGAGCACGGGTTCCTCGTCGAGACCCTGCGCGAAACGACGGCGGGATCGTTCAACGCGATCAGCGTCGACGGCTGCCGGTCGACGAACGACACGCTGCTCGTCCTGGCGAACGGCACAGCCGGCGGAGAGCCGATCGGCGCCGAGCATGCGCAGGCCGGCGCCTTCAAGGAGGCATTGAACGAGGTGTGCGGTTCGCTCGCACGGCAGATCGTGCAAGACGGGGAGGGCGCAACGAAGGTCGTGTCGATCGTGGTGGAAGGGGCGACGAGCGCGCGCGAGGCACGTCGGGCGGCCGGCACCGTCGCGGACTCCGTGTTGCTGCGCTGCGCGCTGAACGGCGCCGACCCGAACTGGGGACGCGTGCTCGCCGCCCTCGGAACCTCGGGCATCCCGTTCGACCCGAACATCGTCGACGTGTGGTTGGGCGGTCAGCTGCTGTGCGCGAACGGCGCGCCGGGCCCGGGGGATCCCCAGAAAGCGCGCGCGGCCCTGCTCGACCGCGACGTCGAGGTGAAGATCGCGATGAAACGGGGCGACGCAACCGCGACCATCCTCACGAATGATCTGTCCGCCGAATACGTCCGGATCAACGCGGAGTACACGACGTGATAAGCGCGCTCGAGAAATCCCGCATCTTGATGGAGGCGCTGCCGTACATCAAGCGCTATTACGGCCGTACGGTGGTCGTGAAGTACGGCGGTGCTGCGATGGAGGACTCGGCGCTGGCGGAGTCCTTCGCGAACGACATCGTGCTGATGCGGTACGTCGGCATGAACCCCGTCGTCGTGCACGGCGGCGGACCGCAGGTAACGGCGCATATCGAGAAGCTGGGCGGCAAAGCGACGTTCGTCGATGGGTATCGGGTGACGACCGCCGAGGACTTGGAAGTCGTTCGGATGGTGCTCGCCGGGGTCATCAACAAGGACATCGTTGCGTTGATCAACCGCCACGGCACACTGGCGGCGGGTCTGTCGGGTGAGGACGGCGCTCTCGTCAGGGTGCGGAAGAAGATCGGCTCGACCGACCTCGGGTTCGTCGGGGACGTCGAGCAGGTCAACCCTCGGATCATCACCGACCTCCTCCGCGATTTCATCCCCGTGATCGCGACCCTGGGCGTGGACGAGAACGGTCAGGCCTACAACGTGAACGCCGATGAGGTCGCCGCGGCGATCGCGGAAGCGCTCGGCGCGGAGAAGCTCGTGTTCCTCACGAACGTGAACGGCATCATGGACGCCTCGGGCTCCTTGTTGACGCAGGTCAGTGCCGACGGCGTCGAACATCTCCGCTCCGACGGCGTGCTGACCGCAGGGATGCTCCCGAAGGTGGACGCAGCGTTACGCGCGATCAAGGGCGGCGTCCCGCGCGTCACGATCTTGGACGGCCGGGCGGAACACGCGTTGCTCTTGGAGATCTTCACCGACCAGGGCGTTGGAACGATGGTGACGGCATGAAGCTCGAGCAGATCCGAACGCTCGACTCCCGTTACCACATGAATGTCTACGGGCGGCAGCCCGTTGCCTTCGTTCGTGGCAAGGGCGCCCTCCTTTGGGACACGGAGGGCAAGCAATATCTCGATTTCCTTGCCGGCATCGCGGTCATGAGCGTCGGGCATTCCCATCCGAAAGTCGTCGAAGCGATCCGCGCACAGGCGGGGGAGCTCACGCACGTTTCCAACCTCTTCTACACCGAGCCGCAAGCGGTCCTGGCCGAGCGACTGCACGAGCTATTGGGGTGGGGGAAGGTCTTCTTCTCAAACTCAGGCGCGGAGGCGAACGAGTGCGCGCTGAAGCTGGCGAGGCGTTGGGCGCGCGCGCAGGGCGCTTCCGACCGGTCCGGTGTCGTCGTCGCGTTGGGCTCGTTCCACGGACGCACGTTCACGACGCTCGCCGCAACGGGACAGCCCCACAAGCACGAGCCGTTCGCGCCTCTGCCGGCGTGGTTCACGTACGTGTCGCTGAACGATGAGGAAGCGCTGGACCAAGCAGTCGGCGACGGCACAACTGCTGTGCTGCTCGAAGTCGTCCAAGGGGAAGGCGGCGTTCGCCTTGCGACGCCCGAGTACCTAAGGGCTGCTCGCAAGTTCTGCGAAGAACGTGGTGCAGCGCTGATCTTCGACGAGGTGCAGACGGGTCTGGGGCGGACGGGCAAATGGTTCGCGTTCCAGCACTACGACATCGCGCCGGACATCGTGACGCTGGCGAAGGCTCTAGGCGGTGGGTTGCCGATCGGCGCGTGCATCGCGCGCGAGGACGTCGCCGATGCGTTCAAGCCCGGCGACCATGCGACAACGTTCGGCGGCGGGCCGGTTCCCTGTGCGGCGGCACTGGCCGTGCTCGACGTGATCGAGAGTGAAGGACTGGTCGCGCGATCGGCGACGGCGGGCGAGAAGCTGATCGAAGCGCTCTCTTCGGCCACCGCCGGTAACGGCGCGGTCGGCGAGATCCGCGGCCTCGGCTTGCTGATCGCGATCGAGCTCACCGGCGATTGGGCTGCCGAGATCGTCGGCAAGGCGCTCGAGAAAGGGTTGGTCGTCAACAACGTCGCGCCGAATGCGGTTCGTCTGGCACCCCCGCTCATCGTCTCCGACGATCAGATCGAGCAGGCCGCCGAGATCCTGGCCGGCACCCTTTCCGGGTACGGTGACGCAGTATGAGCGACGCCGGATCGATCAAGGCGTGGGTGCTCGTGTTCGTCCTCCTTTTCGGCGTTGGTGTGGTCGCTCTTGTCGGGATCGGCTGCGCCGTCGGCGCGAACCAGTGCCCGTTCCTCAAGCACAAACAGATAACGTCAACGGACGGCATGGTGCTCTTCCGAGAGGCGAACTGCATCGCCTGTCACGGGATAAGCGGCGAAGGCCGCTGCTGCGATGCTCCGCCGCTCCGTTCAGGTGACGCGACGAAGCTGACACTTGCACAGATCGAGGCGCGCATCGCAAACGGCAAACCCTTCTTCATGCCGGCGTACTCCAAGAAGAAACACGGGCCTCTAAGCGACGCGCAGATCGAGGCGGTCGCCAACTATGTGATCTCGCTAAGGACGACGTCATGAGCGATCGAAAACCACTCATCCTGGTAGTTGAGGACGACCCGTCGGTCCAGAACCTGTTGAGGGTGCTGCTCGAGGCCGAGGGCTACGAAGTCATCCACGCCGAAGACGGACTCGAGGGCCTCGTGAAGATGGAGCTCCAGCACCCCTCGCTCGTCATCCTCGACCTGATGATGCCCAACGTAACCGGCGACCGTGTCATCGACGAGATCCGCGGCGATACACGGCTGAACCGCGTGCCGCTGATCGTCGTCTCGGGGCGTCATGACGTGCACGAGTCGTTCGACGCTCTGCTCGGGAGGGACAACGTCTTCGCGAAGCCGCTCGATCCGACCGCCCTTCTGGACAGGGTCGCCGAGCTGCTGGGGGAGGCCTCATCGTGAAGCGCGACTTCCTCGCGATCGAATCACTGAGCACCGAAGAGCTGCTCGCCGTGCTCGACCGCGCCGCCAAGATGAAAGCCGATCGC
>DATGHY010000336.1:0-2223 GCA_035307625.1 Actinomycetota bacterium | reverse complement strand
CGTTGCGCGCGCGCGCACCGTGCTTTCGAAGGTCCCGGGCGTGCGCGCGATGACCGACGAAGGCACCGGCCTGGCGATCGACCTCGAAGACATCGATCGGAAAGAGATCGTCGCGCGCCTCGTGCGCGGCGGCGTCGGCGTCGAGACCGTGATGTCACGCCACCGTTTGGAAGACGCGTTCCTCACCATGCTCGGAGAGAAAGAGTGATCCGCGTCGAGCTGCGCAAGCAGCTACGCCGCCTCCGCACGTACATCGGTCTCGGCATCTGCTTCGGCTTGCCCGTCATCATCACGATCGCGCTGAAGGTCGGCGGGCCGCCGCGAGGACGCGGCGGCAATGGACCCGAGGAAGGGTTCTTCCGCCTGGCAACAAAGTCCGGCGTGAACATGCCGATCGCCGCGCTCAGCGTGATGAGCATGTTCCTGCTGCCGATCGTGGTGATGCTGTTCTTCGGCGAGTCGATCGCCGGTGAAGCGAACTGGGGAACGCTGCGCTACGAGCTCGTCCGTCCGGTGAAACGCGCCAAGCTGTTGCGCGCGAAGATCTTGGTTGCCTCCTTGCTGGCGATCGTCGGCACTGCGTTGGTGATCGCAGGCGGCTTGGCCGCAGGCGTCGCGGCCTTCGGCTGGCACTCGGTGATCACTCCCTCATTGGCGGTATTCACGCCCGGAACAGCCCTCGCGCAACTCATGATCGGAGCCGGTTACGTGGTTTGGAACTTCTCGGGTGCGGCCGCGTTGGCATTCCTGCTGTCGACGATGACCGACTCTCCGGTCGGCACTGTGGCGGGATCGATGGGCCTCGTCATCGTGTCGCAGATCCTCGATGGCATCACCGCGGTGCCGGCAGGATTCCGTAACTGGCTGCCAACGCACTTCTGGACCGCGTGGCATGGATTGTTCGTTGTCCCGTCGCAGAGGGCCGACATGATCCGAGGAACGCTGCACCAATTGCCGTACGTGGTTGGGTTCTTAGTGCTCGCGTTCTGGTGGTTCAGACGCAAAGACGTTCTCAGCTGACGACGTCAGCCGTCGCGCTTCTCGTGCTCCAGCATCAACGCCAGGGTCGGACACACTTTGACTGTGCGCTCTGCGAGTCCTTGCAAGCTCTTCGGGATCGAACCGGGCTTGATCATCGGATATCCCCAGTCATCGAGCTTCACGAGCTCCGGCAAAAGCTCGGCGCACAACGCGTGACCGTCGCACTTGATCGGATCGACTCGCAGCCTCATCGCCACTCTCCGGTCGTCGCAGGCACGGGCAATACGGGATGCTTGCTGCGCGCGCGGCAGGGTTCGCCGCGGCGGTGACGAGCAGCATCGTCTGAGAAGACACGCATCGCCGACGTGATGAAACGCAGGGCTCCGTCCGGGTGATGGCACGCTCCCCTGCCTTTGACCTGGTCGATCCATCGCTGCAGTCGATCGGCATTCGGACGCGCGCCCGCTGCGAGCAGCTCGAGGTCCCGAGCGAGCGCGCCCAAACCATGCACGCACGGCCCGCACTGCCCTGCCGTTTCGTTCGAGAGATAACGAGCGATGCGAGCGGTTTCCAGAACACCACACGATTCACTTGGAAGAGCAACGACGACCCCGCATCCGAGCGCCCCGCTTGCATGGCGCAAGGCCGACTCCGTCAGCGGCAGCTGCCAAGCACGCTCTGCTTCGATCCAGGATCCGAAATAGCCGCCGAAGAGGAATGCCTGAACCGCAGACGCTCCACCGGCATGCTCGACCAACGACGCCACCGTCATGCCGCACGGCACTTCATACACACCCGGACGCTCGACCGCGCCCGAGATCGTCACCAGGCGCGTACCGGGTTCCTGCGTATCGCCGATCGCGCGGTACCACGCCGAGCCGTATCGAGCGACGAGCGAGATACCTGCGAGTGTTTCGACGTTCTGTACGAGCGTGGGGCGGCCGCGCACGCCCTTCTGGAACGGGCGCGGCGGGATGAAGGTCGGTTTCGCTGGGCCGCCGTTCAGCCAATGAACCAACGCCGACTCTTCGCCGGCGACGTATCGCTCCGGGACGAGCTCAACGCTGATCCTGGGCTCCTTCGAACGTGAGGAGCTCCTCTCCCACACGGCTCGCTGGACGGACTCGGCCGCCGCGCGCGCACCGCGAGGAACGCAGACGATCACTTCGTCGGCCCCGACGGCGCCTGCGGCAGCGACCGCCCCGTCGATCACGAGGTGCGGGAGATACGCGAGCAACAGCT
>DATGHY010000335.1:0-2220 GCA_035307625.1 Actinomycetota bacterium | reverse complement strand
GGCCGAAAAATCGCGCAACTCGATGCCACGAAAGTTCGTGAGCGGGATTTCTGTACGGCGGCCCAGCTCACCGCGTCGTTGATTGATCTCTGCCTCGATGGCCCGCATCTCCTTGTAAGCAATGACCAGAAAGTTTCCCGACCCGCAGGCCGGATCGAATACCCTGATCCTCGATATGCGTTTGCGCAGGTTAAGCAGCATCCGGGGATTGTCGCCCGCCTCGTCAAGCCGCGCCCGAAGATCTTCGAGGAACAGCGGATAGAGCACTTTCAGTATGTTCGGCACGCTGGTGTAGTGCATCCCGAGTGCGCCGCGCTCCTCGTCCTCGGCGACGGCCTGGATCATCGACCCGAAGATGTCCGGATTGATCTTCGTCCAGTCGAGGCCGCCGATGTGGAGCAGATACGAGCGTGCGATCTTGCTGAAGCGCGGCACATCCATGCTGCCTGAGAAGAGGCCGCCATTGACGTAAGGGAACACATCGGCCCACCGGGGCAGTTTGGCTGCGGTGCGATCCGCGATCTTCGTGTTCATCGCGCGGAACAGTTCGCCGATTACCTCATGAGTGTTGGACGAGTCCCTCGCGCTCATCTGCGTGATCGTGTCGGTGAAGAGGCCAGACCCGTTGAAGATGTCAGTATCCTCGGCGAAGAAGCAGAAAATTAGCCGCGCCATGAAATGGTTCATGTCGTGACGCCGCTTGGCACTTCCCCATTCGGGATTGTCCTTGAGCAACTCGACATAGAGCCGGTTTAGGCGGCTGGTGGCCCTGATATCGAAGGAACTTTCCCGAACCTGCTTGACGGTGGTGATCCCGGCGAGTGGGAGGAAGAATCCGAAGTGGTCTGGGAAGTCCCGATAGCCGCAGGCGACCGTCTCCCCGGTTTCGAGGTCTTCTGCCTCGAAGTCTCTCCCGTCGGTCGCAAGAATGAAGCGCGCCTTCGCCTTGGCCGTGGCGGGACTTGCCTTCAACGCGGTCAGCGTTTTCGCAACATCATCCGGCGAACAGACTGCGATATGGATGTTGCTTGTCTGAAGAACGCCGCCGAGGTCGGACCTGTTCGACGCGCCTGAGCGCAGCCGTCTGATTGTCGTCTGCTTGTTGCCGAACGCCTCAAGGAAGGCAAAAGGGAATTCTACCGGGTCGAAATTTCGCTCGGCGAGCGCTGAAACAGCTTCTTCGATCTCAACGGCGTTCATACCGCTTTGTCCTAAGCTCCTGTGTTGAGCCCCTTCTTGTTATTGCCTACGCATTGGCAACGCGTTCAACCTAAGCGACGGCGGGTTATCTGTAAAACCGTCGTCCTCGTCTACCTTCACATTGCGCGTTCGCCGCTCTCGCGACAACGCTTCGCATCGCACGGCCCACCTCACCTAACCTCTCCGCCCCCGAGGGCGGAGAGGGAATTTGGAGCGGCACCGCGCTTGATGCGGCTCTCGCGACAACGCTTCGCGTTGCGCTGGCGCCGCTCGTCACGATGCTTCGCATCGGACGGCCCACCTCCCCTATCCCCTCCGCCCTGAAGGGCAGAGGGGGACTATATTTCGTCACTCGTCTCTTCTTCGTCTTCGCCCTCGCCGGTCTCGGCCTCCGCATCGCGCGCCATCACCGGGCCGCCGAACGCCTCGACCACCATGGCACCTTCGGGGCTGACCGACGCCGGGTCCTCGGCCGCCTGCTCGCGGAGCTTCCGGATTCGCTCGAGGAGGAGCGCGCGCACCTTCTCGCGCTGCTCCACGATCTCATCGGCGGTCATGCTTCCGCCGCGGCCGTCGAACAATCCCAGATGGCGCGCGAGCGTCTCGAGCGCGCGCTGCTTGTCGTGGAGCTTGATGCGCGTGCGGCGGCTCTTGCCCTTGCCCTGATCCAATGAAAGCTCCGCGATCGCCACGCGGTCGTCGATCGCCACGTCGTCATTGGGCTTGAGCGTGAGCGAGCCCGTCCCCCACTGCGCGATGTTGCCGATGTCGGAAAAGGCGAGCCGCGCCAGCTCCTCCACCACGCGCTCGGCGCTGACGCGCAAACGCTGGGCGCGCTCCGCCATGCGCGCCTCGATCGCGGCCGCGACCTTGGGATGGTGCCGGTACTTCCAGCCGCTGGCGCGCGCCGAGCACGGCTTGCAGCCGATCTCGAGCGCGGCCTTGCTCGCGTTCAAATGCAGGAGGTAGCGCTCGACGAAGCGCTGTTGGCGTTCGTTCATGGGAGAATTTCCAGGAGGA
>DATGHY010000334.1:0-5058 GCA_035307625.1 Actinomycetota bacterium | reverse complement strand
CGCGTCTCGGCCGGCGTCTTATCGAGCTCGAACGGCGGCTTCGGCAGACGCACCGTCGTGGCCGTGGGATGCGGGATGTCTTCGACGAGGCCGAGGGCACGGACCTGCTCGTCGGCGAAGACGTCGGCGATCGTGTTGATCGGGCCGCACGGCACCTCTGCAGCGTCGAGCTTGGCCAGCCACGTTGCGCGCGGCTGCTCGACGAACATCTGCGCCAGGTCTTCCGTCAGCGCATCGCGGTTCGCGACGCGGTCGGCGTTCGACGAGAAACGCGCGTCCGTCGCGAGGTCGTTTCGGCCCATCGTTTCGCAGAAGCGTCGCCAGATCGTTTCGTTCGCGACGGCGATCACGAACGGCTCGTCGGATGCGTGGAAGACTTGGTACGGGACGATGTTCGGGTGCTTGTTGCCCATCCGTGTCGGCGTGAATCCGCCGTTCAAGTAGTTGCTCGCTTGGTTCGCGAGCCACGCGACCTGCGAGCCGAGCAGCGAGACGTGCACGCGCTGTCCTTCGCCGCTCACGTCGCGATGGCGGATCGCTGCAAGGATCCCGATCGCGCAGTACAAACCCGCGCTGATGTCGCTGATCGCGACGCCGACCTTCTCGGGATCGCCATCGGGTTCACCCGTGAGGCTCATGAGGCCGCCGATGCCCTGGATCGTGAAGTCGTACCCGGGCCGGTCGCGCGCGGGGCCGCTCAGGCCGAAGCCGGTTATCGATGCGTAGACGACGTTCGGGTTGAGCGCGCGGCACGCGTCTTCGCCGAAGCCGAGGCGGTCCATCGTGCCGGGACGGAAGTTCTCGATGACGACGTCCGCCTTCTTCACGAGTCGCTGCGCGACGTCGTGGTGGTCCGCGCGCGCGAGATCCAGCTCAACCGATCGCTTGTTCCGGTTGGTCGACAGGTAATACGCGCTCTCACCCCCTGCGAAGGGCGGCCCCCACCCGCGCGTCTCGTCGCCGGTGCCTGGACGCTCGATCTTGATCACGTCGGCACCCAGATCGCCGAGCGTCATCGTGCACCACGGGCCGCTCAGCACACGCGAGAAGTCGGCGACAACGATGCCGTCGAGCGGGCCTATGGCCGTGCCTCTTTCTTCCCTTTGAGCGGCCAGCGCGGCGACGTCGTGAGCGGAGGAGCGAAGCGCGCGCGTACCTCGATCAGCGCGGGCCCTTTCTGCTTGAAGGCCCACGAGAGCGCGTCGCCGACATCTTTCGGTTTGGCGGCGCGCGCCTTGACGCCGAACGCTTCGGCAAGCTTCACGAAGTCGGGTGTCTCGAGGTCCGCGGCGAACGTCCGCTTGAATCGCTCTTCCTCGTCGAAGCGGAGCATCCCGTAGCCATCGTCGTTCACGACGAGCACCGTAAGCGGAAGCTTCTCTTGTACCGCGGTCGCAAGATCGCCGACGGCGAAGAGGAGCCCCGCGTCACCGACGACGGCGAGCGTGCGCCGGCCCGACGCTGCCGCGCCCACCGCGGCGGGCAGCCCGAACCCGAGCGTTCCCCACCCCAGCGGATACTCGAACGAGCGCACCTGCGGCGCGGTGTAGTACCCGCCCAGCCAATACCCAGCGACCGCCATGTCCGCGACGACGACGGCACCGTCGGGAACTGCTGCCGAGATCGCTTGCACGAACCGGTACGGCTCGGCGAACTCCTTGTCCTCCTTGAGCGCGGCGTCTGCCGCCTTGCGCGCCTCCGCGACGCGGCGCGCGCCGTTCGCTTTGCGCGCGCTCAACGCGGGCAGGATCGCTTCGAGCGCCTCGCGCGCGTCGGCCTCGACGACGACGTCGCTCGCGTAGTTGCGGCGCGCGTCCTCTGCGACGGTGTTGATCGACACGCGCGGCCGCGGCAGCGGGATGCGCCAGCCCTGCGTGTTCATCCCGTCGAGGTCGCTGCCGACGATCAGGATCGCGTCCGCGGACTGGATCAGCTTCGTCACCTCGGGTTGGTGCGGCGGGAAACCGACCAGTAGCGGATGATCGCGCGCGAGCAGCCCTTTCCCGGCGTAGGTCGTGACGACCGGGGCGTCGAGCGTTTCGGCGACCTTCGTGAGGAGGTCGGCGGCGCCGGCGGAGACGGCGCCGCCGCCCGCCCAGATCACCGGCCGCTTCGCGTTCTGCAGGACGCGAAGCGCCCTCTCCACGGCCACGGGTTCCGGCAACAGGCCTCGCTCCTTCAGTGGGGGCTGCGCGCGCCAGCGCACGGGTGCGCTCAGGAAGTCGTGCGGGATCTCCAAGAACGCGGGGCCGCGCCGGCCCGTGAACGCTTCGCGGGCGCCGCGCAGAACCAGCGTTGGGATCGCCTCGGCGGCACTGGCCGAAGCCGACCAACGCGCGACGGCGTCCATCAGCTCGCGCTGATGCGGGCTTTCATGCAGCGAGAACCGCCCGCTGCGACCTTCGAGCAGCCTGCTCTCCGACTGCGTGGATATATGGAGCACCGGCGAACGCGACGCGTGCGCCTCCCCCATCGCTGCGGCGGTGTTCGCAGCACCGGGTCCCGTCGTGGTGACCGCGACGCCGAGCCGCCCGGTCGCGCGCGCATACCCATCCGCGGCATAGACGGCGGTCTGCTCGTGACGAACGACGATCGTGCGTATCGGCGAGCGTTCCAAGGCGTCGAAGATCGCGAGGTTGTGCACGCCGGGGATCCCGAAGACGACCTCGACGCCGAGGGCCTCCAGCTGCTGCGTCAGTGCCGAGGCGCCCGTTTGAGAGGGTTCCGTGCTTTTCCGCGCGGCGGGCTTCGCGAGAGGCTGCGCGCGCGGCTTGCGCGTGCGCACGGCGCCGGAGCCGGTGCCGATCCTCTTCGATTTCGCCGACGGTTTCCGCGATCCCGCCACGAGCCGCAGGATACCCGACCGCCCCGCGTCATCGAAGAGGGTGTTTCGTCCAAGGGACCTGCGCCGCTACCCTTCCAACTCGATGCGATCGACCACGTTTCCACCGCGCAGGCCGGCCACCGACAACCCGGACGACTTCCGATGCCCCGGACGTTAGCGATCGACGCCGGCACCACCGGCATCACCGCTCTCGTCATCACCGACGACGCGCGCGTCGAGGCGCGCGGCTACCGGGAGTTCCAGCAGCACTTCCCCCGCCCCGGCTGGGTGGAGCACGACCCTCTCGAGATCTGGGAAGCCACATTGATCGCCGCGAACGCCGCACTCGACGGCGCCGGCATGCGCGCGCGCCACTGTGCCGCGATCGGCATCACGAACCAGCGCGAGACGACGGTTATCTGGGACCGCAAGACGCTCGAGCCCGTCGGCAACGCCATCGTGTGGCAAGACCGGCGTACGGCGCCGCGCTGCGATGAGCTGCGCGAGCATGAGCCTGCGATCCGCGCGCAAACGGGGCTCGTGCTCGACGCCTACTTCAGCGCGACGAAGATCGAGTGGTTGCTGAAGAACATCCCCGGCGCGCGCCTCCGCGCGGATTCAGGGCAGCTCGCCTTCGGCACGATCGACACATGGCTCATCGCCAAGCTCACGAACGGCGCCGTGCACGCGACGGACTACACGAACGCCGGCCGGACGATGCTGTACGACATCTATCAGCACGACTGGTCCGAGCAGCTGCTCGACCTCTTCGACATCCCGCGCGCGTTGCTGCCCGAAGTGAAGCCGTCGAGCGGCCGGTTCGGAACCGGCGTGCTGTTCGGCGACGACATCCCGGTCTCCGGCGTCGCCGGCGACCAGCAAGCCGCGCTGTTCGGGCAAGCGTGCTTCGACCCCGGCATGACGAAGAACACGTACGGCACCGGTTCGTTCGTGCTGATGAACATCGGCGACACCGCACCGCCGCCGCCCGACGGGCTGCTCGTCACGTTGGCATGCGGGCCCGGCGGTCACCGGGTGTACGCGATGGAAGGATCGATCTTCGTCACCGGCGCGGCGATCCAGTGGCTACGCGACGGACTGGGGATCATCTCGCAGGCTTCGGAGATGCAAGCGCTCGCGAGCAGCGTGCCCGACACCGGCGGCGTTTACTTCGTTCCGGCGTTGACGGGGCTCGGCTCGCCGTATTGGGATCCGTACGCGCGCGGTACGATCGTCGGCATCACGCGCGGCACATCGCGCGCGCACCTCGCGCGCGCGGCGGTCGAAGCGATCGCGTTCCAAACACGCGACGTCGTCGAAGCGATGGCATCCAACGCGAACGTGCATCCCGCCGAGCTCCGTGTCGACGGCGGAGCCAGTGTGATGGACCTCCTCTGTCAGTTCCAGGCCGACCAGCTCGGCGTGCTCGTACGCCGGCCAAAGGTGCAAGAGACGACGGCGCTGGGCGCGGCATTCCTCGCCGGGTTGGCCGAAGGCGTGTGGTCGTCGACGGAAGAGCTGCAGAAGACGTGGCTGCTCGACAAGGAATTCCATCCGAGCAGCCCGGACCCAGCGCTGTACGAGGGGTGGACGCGCGCCGTGGAGCGCGCGCGAGACTGGGCGCGCGATTAGCTCGCGCGCTTCTCCTGCTTGGCTTGCTTCGACGCGTCGCCCTTCACCTTCGACGCGTATTCATCCACGTATTCCTGCCCGGTGAGCAGCATCAGCTCGTACATCAGCTCGTCGGTGATCGACCGGAGCACGAAGCGGTCATCGTCCTTGCCGAAGTAGCGGCTGAAGTCGAGCGGCTTGCCGTAGCGCACACCGATACGACGAAGGCGCGGCATGTAGCGCCCGGTGGGCAGTGCGTCGTTGGTGCCGAAGATCGCGACGGGCACGATCGGACACTGCGCGCGAAGCGCCATGCGCGCGGGACCGGTTTTCCCGCGATACAGCCGGCCGTCCGGCGAGCGCGTCCCCTCTGGATAGATGCCCACGGCGTAGCCGTCTTGCAGCGCTTTGACGCCGGCCTTCAGCGACGCCTCTCCGGCGGAGCCGCCCTCACGGCGCACGGGGATCACGCCGGCGCCTTTGTAGAACCAGCTGATGTACCACTTGTCGAAGTAGTCGCTCTTACCGAGGAACACGACCGTGCGCGGGATCATCAGCGGCATCAACAAGGAATCGATGAACGACAGATGGTTCGGGCAGAGGATGACGGGGCCGTCTTTGGG
>DATGHY010000333.1:0-16530 GCA_035307625.1 Actinomycetota bacterium | reverse complement strand
TCGCGGACATAAAGCAGGGGGTAACGCTCACGAACATCTCGCGCGGCACCATCGTGGATCAGGATGCGTTGCTCGCGGCTCTCGACGACGGGACCGTCGCGAGGGCGAACCTCGACGTGGTCGATCCCGAACCGCTTCCCGCCGGGCATCCGCTGTACACCCACCCGAAAGTCCGCCTGACGCCCCACATCTCGTGGAGCTCCCCCGACACGATGAAACGCACCATCGAGTTGTTCGCCGACAACCTCAAGCGGTACGACAAGGGTGAGCCGCTCGAAGGCCTCGTCGACCTCGCCGCCGGCTACTAGGAGAGGACAGATGAACAAGCTCCGCGCCGAAGATCTCGCCTTCTTGGAGCGCGCGCCCAAGCGCTGGGACTTCGAGGAGCCCGTTGCGGCTCCGCCCGACGACGTCTTCGCGGCCATCAGTGCCGACCCGTCGACGTGGACCTGGTTCCCTGGGCTGTCGAGCGATGCTCGATATCACGGGCCTGGGCCTCATGGGGTCGGATCCAAGCGCGAAGTCTCGATGGCCGGAACCACCTACAAGGAGACGATCTTGGCCTGGGATGTGCCCACGCGATGGGCGTACCGCGTCGACGAATGCTCCGTGCCCATCGCGCGCGCTCTCGTCGAAGACTGGGTGATCTCGCCTGCGGCCGGAGGAAGCATCGTGCGCTGGACCTTCACGATCGACCCGCGCGCGTTGTTCATCGCGGGGATACCCGTTGCCGGCAAAATGATGGGATCGCTCTTCGCGAAGGCCATGAAGAATCTGAGCGAGCAGCTGGAGGCTGCTCGAACGAAGTAGCGATGCGCTTTTCTTTCGCGGAGTCGATGACGGATCCGGCGTTCTACGCGCCGCTTGCGCGCGCAGCCGAGGAGGCCGGCTATGACTCATTCGTCATCCCGGACTCGCTCGCGTACCCAAAGGAGTCGGACGACACCTATCCCTACAACCCCGACGGCACGCGCGAATTCCTAGAGGACAAGCCGTTCCTGGAGCCGTTCTCGTTGATCCCGGCGCTGGGTGCCGTTACGAGCACCATCCGCTTCACGACCTTCGTGCTCAAGCTGCCGATCAGGCATCCGTTGCTCGTCGCGAAGCAGGCGACGTCGACGGCGGTGCTGACGAATGGGCGGCTCGTTCTCGGTGTCGGTACCTCGCCGTGGACGATGGACTACAAGCTGCTCGGCGTGCCGTGGGAAGGGCGCGGCAGGCGGATGGATGAGTCGATCGAAGTGCTGCGCGGACTCTCGAGCGGCGATTGGTTCGAGTTCCACGGCGAGTTCTACGACATCCCCGCCGCGAAGATGGCGCCGGCTGCACCGATCCCTATCTTGATCGGTGGGCACGGGGAGCCCGCGCTGAAGCGGGCTGCGCGCGTCGGCGACGGCTGGATGCACGGAGGCGGCGACCTGTCGAAGCTGCCCGAGTTGCTGTCGCGGCTCGCGGATCTTCGCGAGGAGTACGGGCGCGCGCACCTTCCGTTCGAGGTTCACGTGATATCGATGGACGCGTATACGGTCGACGGCGTGAAGCGCCTTGAAGAAACGGGCGTGACGGATGTGATCGTCGGGTTCCGGTGGCCCTATCACGTCGGCCCCGATCCGCAGCCCTTACAAGAGAAGCTCGATCTCCTGCGGCGGTTCGGCGACGACGTGATCCAGAAGGTGAAGGGGTAGCTACTTCTTCTTCTTCTTGGGGGGCATCGCCGACGCGACGGCGACGCCGCGCGCGACCCATTTCTTGAGGTTCGGTTTCGTCGAAACGGCCTTGGCGTCGACGACGATGAATCCTTTCGGGGTGCGGCCCGGCATGATGTCGAAGGTGCGCGCGCCCGGTTCGTGCAGCAGCTTGTCGAACTGATCGTCGGTGACACGCACGAGCAGCCCGTCCTTCATGACACCGCAGGCCATGTTGCCGTTGACCGTGAAGCAGAGCCCACCAAACATCTTGATCTCTGCAACGTTCTTCGTAGGGCCGAGCTGATCGCGGATGCGATCGGCAAGCGCCTCGTCGTACGCCATGGGCAGCCTCCACGGCGGAGGATAGCGAAGGCGCGCGCCCGAAGGGCGCGCGCATCTAGCGTCTTGGCTTGGATCTCATAGGTTGTGGGGTTGGGCGCAGGAGCTATTCGCGCCGGCGGGTATGGGGGCTGCTTTCGAAGGTGGTGCCGTTCCAGCAGAACTCCATCACCCCGTCATCCCGTAGGGAGATCTTCCACCGCCTGCGGTGCACTAGCCGGTGACACCGCCGGCACAAAGCATCAGGTTGTCGATCACGGTGGGGCCGTGGTGGATGCGCGCGCGGATGTGGTGGGCATCGCACCAGGCCACCGGGGCCGCACAGCCGGGGAACCGGCAGCCTCCGTCCCGGGCGACGAGCGCGGTGCGGAGCTTTGAAGAGATCGGGCTTTGGGCATCGCCCACCGCCACCGGGCGTGCGCTTTGGAACACGACCGGGATCACGCTGGCGTCGCAGACCAGCACCTCAGTGGCTAGCGGCGTGATGGGGGCGGGGCGCCCGGCTAAAGACCACAGGATGCGCGCGGCTTGGGAGTCGGCGCCCTCTGCCAGCGATTCCACATCTACCGTGGCGATCAACCGCGGCCGAGGCCTGGTGGTGGTGGTCGACCCGCCGTTCAAGGACTGCTCGCAGATCGAGACGAACGCGTCCATGTGCTGAGAGGAACGCGAAGGTCCTTCCTCATCGGCTGCAACGGGCCGGTCTGCGGCGGCATCCAAGGCTTCCATGATCGTGGCAGCTGATTCGGGGCCTGCCTCTCCAAGGATCGAGCACGAGCCATCCAGGCGACCCTGCACACTCAGGTACTCCCGGGTGATATGACGGTCCTCCCGCGCGCGCACCAGATCCGGGCGCAGACCTGCCACCGCGTCGTCCACGCGCGAAAGCAGCTCATCGGGATCCATCTTCCCGAGCCGTGGTGCGTTGAAGGCGATCAGCCGGTCGATCTGCTCACGCCCGGCCGCATCGACGCTTCGCACCGCACCGGTGATCGCGCGCACCTGGGACCAGGACAGCTCACCCGCGCAGAACGCGCGTGCAACCGACGGCATGCCCCGAAGCGTGGCTGCGGCGTTGACCAACCCGTACGCATCTGCGCCGGTCCTCCGCGCGCCCAGCACCAGCATCATCTCGGTCGGTAGACCCGTCGTCCGTTCGCACTCGACGGTTCCGATGATCGACAGCGCGCGCGCGATCAGACGATCAGATTCGACCAACATCTCGCACGCGTCTTGGATGGTGTTCCGTGTCGCAAGCATGAACAAGAAACTACCATCGGGGTGTGACAACAACGCCTGCTCGTGACGCGTTCTGCTCGAAAAGCTTCAAAAGAAATTTCGAGCAGCCCGGCGCGGCGCGCGGGCGAGAATTTGCAGTCAGCAACGACCACCACACCACGCGCCGCCGGCAAGCTGTCAATGTGAAAGCAGTTCGTCCAATGCAGCCTCGATCGACCGGTGGAACGTCGGGTAAGCGAAGATCATCGAGCGTAGCTGCTCGACCGGGATCGCCGCGTGCACCGCGAGCGTCAGTACCGATAGCACCTCGCCGCCGGCCGGGCCTGCTGAGGTTGCACCGACGAGCACACCGCGCGCGCGGTCTTCGATGAGCTTGATGTAGCCGTCGTTGCCTGCTTTGTGGATCCAGCCGCGCGTCGATCGCGGCACCGGGTAGTTGCCGACGCGCACGTTGATGCCGGCGTCGCGCGCGGCTTTCTCGGACATGCCGACGGAGCCGATCTCGGGATCGGTGAACGTGACGTGCGGGACCGCGTGGTAGGAGGCGACAGGACCCTCGTCACCAAGGATGTCGTGCATCGCGATGTTGGCTTCGTACATCGACATGTGCGTGAAGTTTCCCTTGCCGGTGATGTCGCCGATCGCCCACACACCGTCGGTGACGCGCCCCCGTTCGTCGACGGGCAAGAAGCGCGCGTTCTCGTCGATGCCGATTGCAGAGACGTTCAGCTCCTTGATCGGCGCCCGCCGTCCGACGGCGACGAGCAGCTTTTCCCCGCGCACGGTCGAGCCGTCACTCAACGACAGTGCGATGTCCCCACCCTCCATCGAGACCTTCTCGGCCGCTGCGTTTGTGCGCACGACGATGCCCTCGCGCTCGAACACCTCCGCCAGCAACGCGCTCGACTCGGGCTCCTCCGGGCTGAGGATGCGCTCACCGGCTTCGACGATCGTCACCTTGACGCCGAACCGGCCGAACATCTGGCCGAGCTCGAGGCCGATCGGTCCGCCGCCGAGGATCGTCAAAGTTGCGGGCAGCTCCTTCGTTTCGATGGCGTGGTGGTTGGTCCAGTAATGCACGTCGGACAATCCGGGGATCGGCGGGATCAGCGGAACGGTGCCGGCGTTCACGACGATCCTCGGTGCTTCGATCGTCGTCCCGTCCACTTCAACCTTCCCCGCACCGGCGAAACGGGCGGTTCCCCGGATGAACCGTCCGCCTTTCTTCTCGAACCGCTCGACCGCAACTCGGTCGTCCCAGTTGTCGGTTGCTTCTTCCCGGATGCGCGTCGCGACGACGCTCCAATCCGGGGTCACGGTCGCCGTACCGGCCATCCCGTCGACGCGCCGCGCCTCGGCCAGGAGGTTCGCTGCGCGGATCATCATCTTCGAGGGGATGCACCCCCAGTACGGACACTCGCCGCCGACGAGGCCGTGATCGATGCCGATCACGCTCATGCCCTTCTCGGCGAGCTTCCCTGCCAGATCCTCGCCACCGGGTCCCATGCCGATCACGACGACGTCTGCACGCTCGCTCATCACTAGCCTCCCGGTGTCCGGCGCGGCATCAAGGGAATACCCTACGTAATGGCGATGGAAGCAGCGAGGCCCAAACTTTCTACGATGCTTGCGCGCGGGGTGCGCAAGCACTGCGCGCGCTGCGGCGCCGGCCACCTGTTCACGTCATGGTTCAAGATGCGCGACCGGTGCCCGAACTGCGGCTACCGCTTCGACCGCGGCACGTCCTCCGGGTTCTTCCTCGGCGCGTACACGTTGAACCTCTTCGTGTCCGAGATGGCGCTCGGCGTCGTGCTGCTCGTGCTCATCATCAGAGCAGCCGGCGGCCACGCCGGCTCGTGGTGGCCGTACATCCTCGTCGCGGCGCTCACGCAGGTGACCGTGCCGCTGATCTTCTACCCGTTCTCGAAGACGATCTGGGCTGCGTTCGATCTGCTGGTGATGCCGCTCGACGCGGTCGACGAAGCCGAAGCGATCGTCTCAGCCGCCGACCAAAGGTACCCGCAGCCCTAACCGTTGCTCACCAGCACCGGCGCTGCACCCGTGTACGAGAGATCCAGGTCGTACCCTCCGATCCCCGCGTAGGAATCGACCAGCAATACGTACGTGCCCGTCGCGCTCGGTGTGATCCCGATCGTCTCCTGCCTTGACGTTCCATCGCTCGTTGCCACGATCGTTCCGTTCGGCGCGCGCACCCGGATGTCGAAGTCCTTCGAAGAGCTCGCGCCCGGGATGATCAACGTCACCGCGATGGGAGACGACGTGCTGGTCACATGGAGCGTCCACTGGTCCTCGTTGCCCGTTGCACGCAACGAGCTTCCGGCGACGAAGTGGTTCGCCACGACCGGGCCGGTGCCCGTGCGGCCGCTGATGCGCCGGATCGCTTCGTACGCCTGCAGCCGGCCGGCGCCCACGTCCGAGTCGGAGCCTGCGACGGTCCAATCTTGTGCCGACACCGTCATGTGGTACTTGAGCTGTGCGGGCGTCAGCGCGTTGTTCATGTCGAGCATGAGCGCAGCGACGCCCGCGACGAACGGTGCCGCCATGCTCGTCCCGGAGTACGTCACGTACCCGGTTCCCGAGCCCGCGCGCGCAGCCGTGATGCTCTGCCCGGGCCCGCAGACGTCCGGCTTCGTGCGACCGTCCGCCGTCGGGCCCCGCGACGACCACGGTGAGATCGAGAAGCCCTTCACACCGGGATCGGAGATGCTGCACACCGTCAACGCATCCGCCGCCGCCGCAGGCGTTCCGATCGTCGCCGCGCCGGGTCCGTCGTTCCCCGCGGCCACGACCGGGAGGATGCCCTGGCCGGCGGCCGCGTTCACGACGGCGGACAACGCGTCGGTTCCGCTGGAGGACCCGCTGCTCCCGAAGCTCATGTTGATGATGCGGATGTTGTAGGTCGCCTTGTGGTCGATGCACCACTGAACACCGGAGATGATCGTCGAGGTCGAACCGCTCCCGGATGAGTTCATGACTTTCACGCCGACGAGCGCCGCCCCTGGTGCAACGCCGCGATACGCGGCGTTCCCGTCACCTTGCCCCGCGAGGATCGACGAAACGTGCGTGCCGTGTCCGTTGTCATCGTACGGGGAGATGCGCCCGTTCACGAAGTCTTTCCATCCGATCACTTGCCCTTGATCGAGATCGACGTGCGACGAGTCGATCCCGGTGTCGATGACGCACGCGACGACATCGGTGCGGCTGAAGCTGTGGGATAAGCCGTCTCGATCCCCGGTGACACCGAAGTCGGTAACTGCCTTCGTCACGCCGTACGACGTGCGCGCCGTGCTTGCAGTGATGCGGAATGTGCGCTCGGGTTCGATCGAACGGACGAGCGGATCACGCCCGAGGCGCGCGCGTTGCGCGCCGGTCAACGAGGCTGCAAACGCATCGATGAGGTGCCACCGCGCGCGCACCGGGAACGCGCCTGCGCGCGCATGCAGCGCTTCAAGCGTGGCGCCCGGGGCAAGCCGCACGATCATCGTCACCCGATCAGAAGCAAGGGCGGGGGTCTGCGTGACGCAGAGGGAGGCCAACAAGGCCGCGGCAAATAGCTTTTTCATCTCTTCTCCTCGTCGAGGCCGACGGGGAGGAGCCGGACCGGAAGCACGCGCGACGCTACGGCTGCGGGGCCCGCACGTCACGGATAGGAGAAAGGAGAAAAAAGTGCCCCAACGGGCGGACCCCACGGCCTGGGGAAGCCGCAGGGTCCTGGGGGCCTCGCCTCGCCGCGGTAATAAGCCGCGGCGAGGATCGTGCTAAGTCTTCAGGGCATCTACCCGAGTTGCCGGAGCGCGAAACCTTCCGAAAGCCTCATTCACCCATCGACGCCGCTGACCGCAGACCGCAGCGACTGCAAGGTCCGGGACAGCAAGCGGGAGACGTGCATCTGCGAGATGCCGAGCTTCTCCGCGATCTGGCTCTGCATCCCGGCCACGAACCGGTAGTAAAGGAGCAGCCGCTCGCGCTCCGGCAGGGTCCGCAGCAGGGGGGCGACGTCGGCCCACCCTTCAAGCTGCTCGATCAATTGATCTTCGGTGCCCAGCGTCGTCATCGAGCTGTTGTCGTCATCGTCGATAGGCGCGTCCAGGGACTCGACCGAGTGCGCGTGCATCGTGTCCATCGCCTCGAGGACGTCTTCTTCGGAGAGCCCCGCGCGCTGGCCGATCTCCGCCACGGTGGGCGAGCGGCCGAGCTCCTGGTACGAGTCGGCGATCACCGAACGCAGTAGCAGCGCGCGCTCCTGCAGCCGGCGCGGCACACGCATCGCCCAGCCGGTATCGCGGAAGTGTCGCTTCAGCTCGCCGATGATCGTCGGCACGGCGTAGGTCGAGAACTTCACGCCGCGGTCCAATTCGAAGCGATCGATCGCTTTGAGCAGCCCGATGCTCGCCACTTGGACCAGGTCGTCGAGCGGCTCGCCTCTGCTGCGGAACCGTCGCGACAGGTACTCCACGAGCGGGTAGAACATGCGAACCAGCTCTTCGCGCGCGCCGTCGTCGGGCAACGCGGCGAACAGCTCGGCCGCTCGCTCCTCTTGGAGCTCGTTATCCTCGGACATCGTCGTCCTCAGCTCGCGGCGCCGGCGGGCGCGCGCTTCGTGAATCGGATCCCGGGATGACCGCCCGACTCTTCGAACCGGGCCTCGTCGGTGAGCGCGCCGAGCAGATGCCAGACCATGTTGGCCTGGAGCCCTTGCGCGCGGCCGGCCACTTCGGCTCCGTCGACCGACGCAAGAACGTTGACCGTCCGGCCGCTCGGCGTGATCGTCAGGCTGAGTGCCGTCGGACCCTCGCGTAGACCGAGGAGGTACGCGCACGCTTCGTCGACGGCCAGCCGTAGGTCCTCGATGTCGTCGTACGAGAAATCGAGCTTGGCCGCTACGCTCGCGATGACCGAGCGGAGCACGTGGACGTAGTCCGCGCGCGCCGGAACAGACAGCCGTATCTCGCTCACGTGAGCTCCTTGGTTGGGTGCTCCCAAGTCTTACCCCCAGAGGCTGGAAGAGAAAACCCGCAGGACATGGGTACGATTACGGTTTAGCAGGAGCATCCCCTGGGTAATCTAGCCAGGCTCTGTCGAGAAGGGGGTGGCGGCGATCGACTTCGTCGTTGAGTCACGTCAAGAAGGACCTTGGACCGTCGTCGACGTTCAAGGAGAAGTGGACATGTTCACGGCGCCCAAGCTGCGCGAGCGGCTTGTGGAAACCGTCGATCAAGGTCGCTACCAGATCATCGTCAACCTGCAAGGCGTGTCCTTCATGGACAGCACCGGGTTGGGAACGCTCGTCGGCGGTTTGAAGCGCGTCAAGGAACACGAAGGCACGCTTGCGCTCGTTTGCTCGAGCAGGCCGGTCCTGCGCGTGCTTTCGATCACAGGCTTGAACAACGTTTTTCCGATCCACGAGACGGTCGAACAAGCCGTCGCTTCGAGCTAGCACGCCGCGGAAGGACGCAGGGTTGGTATCACCCGCTGAGCAGGAGACGGACGTAGAAGAGCTTCGCTTGAGCATCCCTCCTGAGCCGGGCTACATCGCCATGGCTCGGATGTTCGCTGGTTCGGTCGCGCGGCATTTCGGATGCGACGAGGACGTCGTCGAGGACGTCAAGGTGGCCGTGTCCGAAGCCTGCACGAACTCGGTGAAGGCGCACCGCGATCGCGGGAACAGCGAGCCGATCGAACTGGTTGCCCGCATGGACGACGGTGGGATCGCGTTCGAAGTCGTCGACGCCGGCGGCGGCATCGACACCGCGCTCCAGGAAGCGATCAACGAGAACGCCGCCACACCTGCTGCCGGGCTTTACGAAGGCTCGCTCGGTTTGATGTTGATCCGCTCCCTGTTCCCCGGGGCGGAGATCGTGCGGAACGGCGATCGAGGAACAACCGTGCGCTTCGTTGTGCCCGCCGGTCTTGAAAGCGACGAGATCGTCAAGCTCGACTGAGTGCCGCTGAACGCCGACGCGCGCCGCTTCGCGGCGCGCGTCGCACGTTCTAGACGTTTTAGCTGGGCATCGGCGAGGATCCGCCACCAGAGTTGCTACCGCCCGAGTTCGTGCTCGGCTGCTGCACGGGTTGCTCGATCCGGGTGTTGTTGTTCGTCGTTGTCGTGCTGGTGCCGCGGTGGAAGACGACGCCGCTGAATGCCAGCAGCCAGATCATGAAGCCGACGAAAGCAAGGATCAGAAGAACGATCAATGCAGTGGCCGGGCCTTCTCGGTCGTAGCCTTCCTCCACGATGGTCGTGTTGCTCTCCCCATGGTGGTGATGGTGTAGGTCGGCCATTTCTACCCTCCTTCATCTCCTCGTGACGACGCATGTCGCTGCGTCGTATGCGCTGCTATGCCCACAGGCAATGCATGCCAAACGCGCGTTCGTGCGCGCGGTTTGCGCTTCGTACACCGGGGAATGATTGAAAAGACTTCGAACGTGTGGAGGTGTTGACTCATGCCGCAGCGGGCTTGGAGCGAGAAGCGCGAGCGTCAGTACGAGCACATCAAGGAAGGGCTGCTCGAGCACGGTCACAACGAAGACACTGCGGAAGAGATCGCCGCGCGCACCGTGAACAAAGAGCGCGCGCGGGCAGGCGAAGCAGATGAGAGTTCCCGTTTGTCCCGAACCGATATCTCGTCCGGCCGTCGTGGTGGATTGCGGTCTCATCACGGACCACACGGGCGCACACGCGATCAGCTTTACGACGAAGCGAAAGCGCTCGGGATCGAGGGACGCTCGAAGATGAGCAAGCGGCAGCTCGCGACGGCGGTCGATCGCCGCCGCGGTCGTCGCGGATAACGCACACTGGCCCCGTCCGAGCCGGCGCAGCGATGCGCCGGCTCGTTCCTTACAAGATGTCGCATCTGTGGCGAGGTTTGTGCGCTCGAACAGATGGGAATCACGTCAACACAACGAACGCTGAAGGAGGACGACATGGCGGCTCTTCTGCTCTTGCTACTGATCGTCATCTTGTTCGGCGCCGGCTTCGCATTGAAGGTCATGTGGTACGTCGCGATCGCTGCGTTGATCCTGTGGTTCATCGGCTTCATCGCACACGGTCCGGAACGCCGGTGGTATCGCTGGTAACTGCCACAGCTGAAAACGTGAGGCGCGCGCCCTGTGGGGCGCGCGCTTTCATTGTGGGGAAGGATCCGTGAAGAAGGCCTGAAGCGACAGAGTTCGGCAGGAAGACGGGAGTGCCATGAGCGACGAACCGATCGATCAAGAGCTGACCGACGAGAAGCGTGTGCAGAGCCGCGCGCACGAGCTCGAAGAGGAGAACTCCGCTCCGGTCGACGATCCGCACGCGCAGGCGCGCGCGATGCTCGAGTACTCCGATCAATTGCAAGAGGATCCCGCGACGAAGGATCTCGATGATGAGCGCGTCGAGCGGCGAACGTCCGAAGACGCGACGCCGCCGCCCGACGCGTAGCTGTCGCCGTTACGCCGCTGTGATGCGACGTTGGGCGTACGTCGTCATCGGAGGCGTCACGATGGCTCCGACGATCGCTACGGCGCCCAACAGGATGTAGATCACGCCGTCGGCCCGGTTCCAGCCGAGGACGTGCACACCCTGGATGAGCGCGACGATCCCGCCGGCGACCATCACGGGTCCGATGAACATGCACACGCTGCGCGCGGCTGCTCGACCGGCTGCGCCGATGAGGCCGACGATGCCGAGGAACAGGTTCACGGCGGCAAGCAGCGGCGTCATCGTGAATGGACCGACGAAAACAGCCGGCGAGTCGACGTGCCGGACCCCTGCGCGCGCCAAACCGATCGCACCGATCACGATCAGGAAGATCCCGATCCCGAGCGAAAGGAACTGTGCGATGCCGTAGGGATCGCGCACCGCGGTGCTCTCTTCGGCGACGAGCGGTTCATGGACCTCGTGGATGTGCTCACGTTCTATCGCCATGTTCAACCCCTCCTTTCGCGATTGATTTTCCCCGTGCGCGAACGCCTAGAAACAAAGGGTTTTCCGGACACTCCGGAAGCTCGCGCTGGATCTACGACGTGATGCGACGCGCGCGCCGATCACGTTCGAGCAGCCGCGCGCACGCTCAAAGCAACACCGCGGTTCGCTCGCCGCAAGGCCATGAGAGCAACGTTCGGCGCGCGCGGGATCCCGGCTCCGATGTTCCGTTTGTTGCACGAGCGCAAAAAGTTCAAACGGAGGGCTCCGCCCGGATAATCACGCTCCGTGGCCAATCGTGCCCTTTTTGTCCAAATTTCCAAAGGGTCCGTTCCGTCGGCTCTGACCTGCGGAAACGAATCATTGTTGCTGAAAGCGTCAATTGTGGTTTCCCAGGTCATGGAAGCTAGGGGTTGAAATGACTAGCCCAAACGTGCCATTGTCACGTGACTTTCGGTGCTCGGAAGTCGTTGAATTGGGCAAGGAGAGGTAGACCACCTTTCCGGATTGTCACGCTAGCGACGAGGTACCTAGACAGGGCTTCGTCGGGCGGTGGCGAAGACTAGGACGAAGCGATAGTTGGACAACCTAGGGGGTTGCTCATGTTGAAGGTAGGCGGGGGACGCGCCGCACGGAAACTCTCAGCGTCTCTGATTGCTGTCATGACGGGTGTCGTCATGACGGCGTTCGCAATGCCGGTGACGGCCTCGGCGGGGACCAACGCATACGGCGGTTGGGCACAAGCCACGGCCGTGCACGCCGACGTTCTCAACGTCACAGGGACCCACGTCGTGAACGCTGAGGTCGGCCAAGCCGGTGCGGCCGTTGGTTCGGATGGCCTGCAGGCCGTCTACAACGAGTACGGCCGCCCGATCGTGCCGAAGGCGTTCGCCGGCAAGAATTCGTACGGCAACTCCTCGGTCCTCGAAGCCGGGCTCGGCGTCGGCCAGGACACGATCGATCAGGTCCAGCCGTTCTACGGTGAGTCGGCCGCTCCTGGCGGTCCGGGCGCCGTGGACAAGTCCGTCGTCAACACGGGCACGCAGGCCGATCCGCTCCTGTACCTCGACCTCGCCCACAACCAGTCGGCGGCTAACTGGAACGCGAACACGTGCGTTATCGGTAAGCCGATCTCCTTCGGCCAGCAGCGCCTCGCGAAGCTGCAGCTGATCGACATGGGTACGGCGACGCCGGATGGGTTCACCTCGGCGGTCCTCGGCGTCCACGCGGACTCCGTGCCGACAGGCGACCGTGGAGCGACGCAGACCTTCTCCGAAGAGATCCTCCGCAAGGGCAGTGGTAACGGTCTCGCACTCGAGAGTGCTGCGACCGCGACGATCGCCCCGGTGACGTTCCTCTCCGGAACGGCGAACGAGTTCACCATCGAGGTCGGCGGTCCCGCGTACCTGACGGCGACGGCTGACGGTACTCCCGGTGGCGCGAAGGTGAAGGTCCAGGTTCCGACCGTTTCGATCATCCAGGGCGGCAAGGTTGTGGCCGAGCTCTCGCAGAGCCTCGGGATCGTCAACACGATCATCAAGATCCCGCCTGGGACGCCGGACGCCGGTGACTTCCTGGCCCAGATCAAGATCTCCACGCTCCTTCCGCTGAACTCGCAGAGCTCGCACTTCGACAAGACGACCTCGGCCGACGGTACGTTCGCCGCTGCATCGGGCAACGTCATCGAGGTCAAGATCCTGAACGTCCCTGAGGTTCCCCTCACGGGCGCCACGATCGGGGTCGGTCACATGGAAGTGGCGGCACGGGTTCCGGCAGGCGGCATCAACTGCCCGATCCCGGTCACCAAGACGCCGAGTGCGCAGACGGTGACGAGCGGCCAGTCGTTCACGACGAACATCAAGATCGACAACCCGTTCAGCTGCCCGCTGGTTCTGTCCAGCGTCACTGACGAGATCACGACAAAGGGTGGCTCCACCTTCCAGGTGACGAGCGCAGACCCGACGCCCGACAGCCCGACATTGCCGACGGCGGACGGACTGACCTCATCCACTGTGAAGTGGACCGACCTCGGGACCATCCCAGCAGGCGGTAGCAAGACAGTAACCGTGACGTTGAAGACCGGCGGCGGCGCCGGCGAGATCGACGACACGGCGACCGCGGTCGGCGCAGTGACGAACTGCGCGGCAGGCCCGGGCAGCGGCTCCACCGACGTGACCGGCTTGAGCAACGTGAACGTCCCGGTCTCCGGTACAGGCACGCTGACCGTCCCAACGACCAAGGTGCTGGGCATCACGAAGCTCCCGCGGACCGGTGTTGCCGACACCACGTACACGGTGGCAGGCTTGCTGATGCTGCTCGCAGCGTTCGCAGGTGGCACGGTGCTCCGCAGGCGCAAGTTCAAGATCGAAGCGTAAAAACGTAACGATCTCGAGGAGTCCGGCGCATAGCGCCGGACTCCTTGCTATTGCGCAGTCATGTACCAAGGAGGGTACGAAAGGCCCACATCGCCTACTCACCTGAGCCCTCCCATCTCGAGCCGTTTCTGGGTAGCCTCTGAGCGTGAACAACCGGACGAAGGCCAGGCTGCTCGGCCTGGCCGTTTCCATCACCGGCCTCATCAACATCGTCTCTGCGCTGACGCCGTCCCTGCACGACCGTTTCCACACGCTGCGGGAGCTGGTCACGCCTCTGTCGGCAGAGATCGCCGCAGGCGCGACGGCCGTGCTCGGAGTCGCCCTCCTGCTCGTCGGGCGCGGGATCTCTCAGAGGAAGCGGATCGCGTACCAGGTTGGTTTGGCGACGCTCGTGCTGTCCACCGGCACGCACCTCGTGAAGGGCTTGGACGTCGAGGAAGCTGCGATCACGCTGGCGATAGCCGGAGTTTTGTTCTGGCATCGACGGATCTTCGTGGCCGGATCGGATCCGCTTCGATGGCACACGCTCGCGCGCGTCATCCCCACCGTCGCGCTGATCGACTTCGGCTACGGAATGGGTGGGCTGTTCTTGCGCAGGCACCTGCTGGTTCCGCACTTAACGGCGACGCGCGCGCTTGCCGAGACGGGCTCGCGTCTCATCGGGATGACCGGACCATTGTCGTTCCACAGCCACTTCTTCGGGAAGTGGTTCCCGCTATCGATCACGGCACTGGGGGCCCTCAGCATCGCGTACATCGTGTCGTTGGTTCTGGCGCCCGTTGCAGAGCGCGCCGGTGGGCGCCGTGACGAACGCGACGACGTCCGCGCGATGATCGATCGCACGGACGGCGACACCCTCGATCCGTTCGCCCTGCGACGGGACAAGCGCTATGTGTTCTCACCGGACGGACGGGCCGTCGTTGCGTACCGCTACCTGAACGGCGTGGGGCTCGCCTCGGGCGATCCCGTCGGCGAACCCGCCGCGTTCCAGGACGCGATCGACACGTTCGTCACGTACTGCGAGCGCAACGGCTGGCGGCCCGCCGTGTACGGCGCGCGCGTCGACCGCATCCCGTTGTACGAGCGCGCGGGTTTGAAGAGCATCTACATCGGCGACGAGGCGATCATCGACGTGCCGTCGTTCAGCCTCGAAGGCCGGAAGATGCGCAACGTGCGCCAATCGGTCGCGCACAGTGTGCGCGCGGGCGTAACCACGGAAGTGCATCGGGAAGGGGAGCTCGATCCGACCCTGCGGCGCGCGCTGGTCGGTATCTCCGACCGGCACCTGGCGGGAGCGCCCGAACGAGGCTTCTCCATGGGCCTGGACGGCGTCCTGACCGGCCGCGACCCCGACACGGTCCTGATCGTTTGCCGCGACGGCAGCGGAGCGCCGATCGCATTTCAGCGGTACGTGCCGTGCAAAGCCGGCTCGGGCCTCTCGCTCGACGCGATGCGTCGCGACACCGGCGTTCCCGGCGGGGTCAACGAGAAGATGATCGTCGACATCGTCGAGTGGGGGCGCGCACACGGCGTGCTCGAGGTGTCGCTTAACTTCGCCGCGTTCCGCAACATGTTGGAGAAGGGCGCGGACATGGGGAAGCTCGAAACGCTGGCGGCGTGGATACTCAGAAAGCTGCCTTCGTATATCCAGATCGACACGCTTCGGAAGTTCAACAAGAAGTTCCGCCCGCGCTGGGTCCCTCGCTATGCGATCTATCGTTCGACGATCGACATCGCAGCGATCGGGATCGCCGCGCTGAACGCAGAGGCGATGTTGCCGTTCCAAAAACGCGACGAGGTTCCCTCCGACGCCGTGCCGGCCGAAGCGGGCATCGGAGCTACTTCGGGACTCGGATCTTCTCCAGAGTCGTGATGTAACGAGCGAGCCGCTCCGCGGCTTCGACGGCGGCTTCCTCCGTGTCGAGCCCCGGCCCGTCCCACACCTCGGCCAGCCTCCGCCAGTCCTTGCGACCGACGAACCGTCCGGCCTCCGCATCGCCGAGCGCGCGCCGCCACGACTTCTCACGCTTGTTCAGCGTGGTGATCACGGCCTCGTTCCGCGCCTCTGCCGGATATTCCGCGTGGAATCCGATCTCGAGCTTGCTCCGCCCGAGCGCCTGCACCTCGTAGTGCTCGTGGTGGTCCTCGCCGAACCACACCTTGATGTTGCGCCCGGAGATCTGCGATCCGAAGTCTCGATAAGCGGGGGGCAAGAAGCTCACAAGCGCATCGGCGACGTCTTCGTAGAACCAACGCGGCATCAGACGGCCTTGTGATACCCGGTCATCAGCGCGCGCATGACGAGCAGCCCTGCGAGCAACGCCGCCCACGCGAGCACGACCCAGCGGTCCCGCTGCAAGCCGCGCGCGAGCGCGGCACCGGCACCGATGGCGACCAACGCGACGATGCCGTACACGTAGTGCAGCGCGCTCTTGCGGTGTCCGGATGCAAGCAGGATCACGCCCATGATCACTTGCACGGCGAGCAGCCCTGCAGCCCCGAGCGCGGCACGCTCGAACGCAACCCCCGGCGCGCGGTGGGTGAGCTTGGCGGCGAGCGCCCACAGCACGACGATCCCGAGCGCGGCGACGCACGCGATCCCGAGCCCGGCGTGAACAGACGTCATGCGCGCGAAGTATAGGGGGGCGGCCTTTACACTGGCCCCTCGATGAAGGTCGTCGCGGCTTTCGCTCTGCTCGGCGCGCTCGCCGGTTGCAACGGCACACCGAAACCCGCCGTGTCGGCGGCGCCAACCGAAGACGCAGGGCGCGCGCGCCTGCTCGTCCTGATGCAGACGGATCTACCGGACGGCTGGCGATCCTCGAAGCACAAGGATGATCCGATATCCGATCGCGAGGACGAGAAGCTGGCGGCGTTCATCGGCGCGCCACCGGCGACGTCGCAGACCGCGGACGTGTTCGGTGATGTCTTCGGGCAGGGAGCGCAAACGATAACGAGCGAA
>DATGHY010000332.1:0-7375 GCA_035307625.1 Actinomycetota bacterium | reverse complement strand
TTCAGTACCTGGTCCGCCGTAACGACCAACTCAGACGGGGGAGGGATCCGTTCGTCGATGGCAGCGATCGTCCCATCGGCCGCCCACCGAAGATCCAGCCATCCGACGGATTCCAACCCTGGCAGTATCTCCTTGATCAGGAGTCTCCGCCCGATGGCTGCCTCCTCCGCGATTGCGGCCACCCGTCTTGCGCTGGATACGCCTGAGCTCCTGAGGCGCCAGGCCATTTCAAATAGTTGACCGGCGAATTCAAGCTGCCCAAGGGCGGATTTGGCGGGGCTAGCCGCATATGCTCCGAGATGACGGGACAGACCGAGAACAAGTTCAGCATCGGTCAGCATCGAAGGTGCGGTTGAACGGAGCGAAGCCAAGACGATCCAATCAGACGATCAAGACGGGCCCTCAGTTTAGCGCGTCGAGAAGATGAAATTGTCGGCTTTATGGTGACTCGTACTCCGGCTCAGCGTTCGGCCGACGCCTCCGGGCAAGCACCCAGATGTCAAGTGTTCCTTAGCCGCCGGGCGTGGCCTGCTCGATCGCCGCTTCGATGCCCGCGCGCATCCCCGGACTTACGAACTCCAGGTGGAATCCCCACGTCGCGCGCGCATCCAGATAGACAACCTGCGGCTTGGCCGCGGGGAACGCCCAGTCCACCGCGAGGCCGCGCGCGCCGGCTGCCTCGATCGCACTGGGGATGTCGTCCACCCAGTACCCGAGGTGGTAGATGCCTTCGCCGCGCTCGTCCAGGAACGTCTTGGCCGTGAACTCGCCGACGGTGGGCTCGACAAGCTCGACGTACATCGCACCGAGCCGTGCGAACGCGCTGCGAACGCCGCTCACGGTCTCACGACCCCGGAATACCGCCGGCACCTCTGCGTCGATGCGTCCCCAAGGGCCTAGTCCCAATAAGTCCTGGAACCGCGGCATCGCCTCCACCAGATCTCGGACGGCGACGCCGATGTGATACGGCTCACCGAGCCCGAGCGTCTCGGCTAGTGAGTCCATCTATTTCCGAACCAGCAACGCGTCCAGCGCGATCAAGCCGTCGCCGCGCGCGCGCACGCGAACCGGGTTGAGGTCGAGCTCCGCAAGCCGCTCGCGAAGATCCATGCCCATGCGCGCGACGTTGCAGATGAGGTCGATCAGCGCGTCGACGTCGGCCGGCGCGCGCCCGCGCGCGCCCTCCAGCAACGGGTAACCGCGCACTTCTTGGACCATCGACAGCGCGTCGGCCCGCGACACCGGACATACGCGCATCGATACGTCCTTCAGCACCTCGACGAAGATCCCGCCAAGACCGAAGAGCACCACCGGCCCAAACTGCGGGTCGTTCTTGATGCCCACGATCACTTCCTCGCCTTCGGGCGCGAGCTCTTGCACCAACACACCCTCGTAGCCGGCCTCGCCGCCTGCCTCGCGCCCTTTATTGTCGAGCAGCCTGAACACCGGCACTACGTCGTCGAACCCGACGCCGATCTTCACCAAACCCGCATCGCTCTTGTGCAAGATCGCCGACCCGCACGCCTTCATCACCACCGGCGCACCGAGCTTTTTCACCGCGTCGGCGGCCTGTTCCTCGGTCACACAAAGCGCACTGCGCGGGAACGGAACGCTGAAGTGCGATG
Organism: Actinomycetota bacterium; assembly: GCA_035307625.1. Lineage (GTDB taxonomy): Bacteria > Actinomycetota > AC-67 > AC-67 > AC-67 > AC-67. The sequence goes on along the minus strand of DATGHY010000332.1, from coordinate 5,750 downwards.
CGACCATCGCGGAGTCGGCTTCGCTCAGCGCGCCGCTTCCCGCGAGCATCGTCTCGAGGCCGCTCGGGATCTTCGGCAGCATCACCGGCACCGGCGTGAACGATTCCTGGAAGCGCCAGTAGTCCACGTACCGCTTCACGCCGGCCACGCATCCCTTGAACGAGCGGAACATCGGCACGCGGCCTTCGACGAGGATGCGGTACCCCTCGTCGTCGGTGACCGGCGAGCCCCAGATCACGATCACGGGTTTCTTTGCGCTCCGGTACGCGTCGACGATGTCGCCTGCAACGATCTTCGACATCGACGGCAAGATGCCGGTGATCGGGCAGATCAAGATGTCGACGTTTGGGTCTTCCAAGCACGTTTCGATAAGCGCGCGGTTGACGCCCGGCGTGCGTACCGGTTGTGCGCCGTTGTCGACCGGGTTCGAGACGGTGAGGTAGTCGGCGATGCCAAGCTCGTGCAGCTTCGCTTGCGTCTCGTCGCTGAGGCGCGGCAGCCGCAAGCCGCCCGCCGCGGCGAGGTCCGCCATGTGCGTTCCGGTGCCCCCGCTGATCGCGTACACGCAGATCCCATCGCCCGGCGCGCGCGGCAAGCGGGTGAACAAAGCCGCCGTGTCCAGCAGCTCGTCCAAGTCGTCGACGCGGATCATCCCGAGCTGCTTGAAGAACGCGTCGTGCACGGCGTCGGAACCGGTGAGGTGGCCGGTGTGCGATGCGGCCATGCGCGCGCCTTCTTCGGTGCGGCCGATCTTGACCAAGACGATCGGCTTGCCTGCGACGGCTGCTCGTTCGGCTGCGCGGCGCAGCTTCGCAACATCCTTGAAGCCTTCGATGTAGCAGGCGACGACGGCGACCTCGTCGTCGTCGATCAGGTGGTCGATGAAGTCGGCCGCTTCGAGGTCGGCCTCGTTCCCGGTCGGCACCCAGCTCGTGATGCCGACGCCGAGCTCCACGCCTTGGGCGACGGGACGCCCTTGGTGGCCGGATTGCGTGACCAACGCCATCTTCGGGCCCGGCAATTGCGGGAAGATCTCGAGCGCGTTCACGTTGGTGTTCGGACCGAACAGTCGCACGCCGGCATCGCGGCAGATCTGGGCAAGCCGTTCTTCCAACGCCGCGTCCTCGGGGATGCCGGTTTCGCGGAAGCCCGCCGTGAAGACGATCACGAACTTCGGCGCGCGCGCGCACGTCTCGACGAGGATTTGCTCGATCCTCTCCTTGTTGACCATCAGCACGGCGAGGTCGATGTCACCGGGGACGTCGCCGATCGACGGGACGACCGGAGCGCCTTCGATCTCTTTCAGGCCCGGCCGTGGATTGACCGCGTAGACCGTCGCGTTCTCGACGGCTGCGCGCGCAAGCACCTTCTTGAACAGAAAGTAATTGCCGTGCTTCTGGTTGTCTGTCGCGCCCACGACCGCGACGGTGCGCGGGTGGAAGAAAAGCGTCAGATCGGTCTCCGCGCGAGAGGTCACGACGGTCTCCACACGGGCAGGCTCACGCCTTCCTCGACGTCCTCGAAATCGACGACGACCTCCATCCCTTCTTGGATCGCGTCGTTATCCACGTCGAGCAGGTTCCCGATCATCCGCACGCCCTCGTCGAGCTCCACGACCACCACGTTGTACGGCACCTTCTCCGCGAACGATGGGAGCACGGGCGCGTGCGCGATCACCCACGACCAGATGTGGCCGCGGCCGGAGGCCTGCTCGAACACCGAATCCATCGAGTTGCACACCGGGCACATGGGCCGCGGTGGATGGCGGATCGTTCCGCACTGTGCGCACTTCTGCAGAACCAATTCATGTCGAGCAGCCGCCTCCCAGAACGGAGCGCCCGCGATGTCCGGATCGGGAACGGGACGCGGGGGAGAGCTCATGCCGCCTTCCTCAGAACGAGCGACGAGGTCGGCACGCCATTGCCGCTCGTAACCATGACGGTCTCGCATGCCACTTGATTGGTCGACGAACCCCGCAGCTGCCGCACGCCTTCGATGATCAGGTTCATCCCGTGCACGTACGCCTCCGACAGCGAGCCGCCGCTGGTATTGCAGGGGAGCGAGCCGCCTTGCGCGCGCAACGCACCGCTCGCGGCGAACGGCCCGCCTTCGCCCGGCTTGCAGAATCCGTACGCCTCGAGCGAGATCACAACGAGGGGACTGAACGCGTCGTAGAGCTGCACGCAGTCGATGTCTTCGGGGCCCATGCCGGCGGCGTTCCAGAGGTCCTTCGCCGCGTAGGCGCCCGGCGAGTCCAACGGGTCGGGCGTGAAGTAGTTGGCCATCACCATGTGATCGGGGCCGATGCCTTGCGAGAAGCCGCTCACCAGCGCGCCCGGTTGCTTGAGGTCGCGCGCGCGCTCCGGCGTCGTTAATACGACCGCCAGAGCACCATCGGACTCCAGGCAGCAGTCGAACAGCCGTAGCGGCTCGGACACGAAGCGCGCGTCGAAGTAATCCTGGCGCGACATCGGCTTACGCATCATCGCGGACGGGTTGTTCAAGGCATGTTCGCGGAACGCCATCGCGACGGCGGCGAGGTGCTCGTCGGTCGAGCCGTACTCGATCATGTGCCTGCGCGTGAGCATCGCGATCTGATCGACCGGTCGCGACAGGCCCCACGGCAGATACCACTGCAGCTCTCCGCCGATCCGATTCGACTTCGACGCCCACGGCCTGCCGCCGGAACCACGGTTGCGCGCGCGCCACACGACGACGGTTTCAGCCGTGCCGGTCGCGATCGCCATCGCCGCGTGCCCGACGGCTCCGCACCCCGCGCCGCCGCCGTACGCGACATCGCCGAAATAGCGGAGGTTCGGGATCCCGAGGTTGCGCGCGACGTCGTGCTCGAACGTGTTCTCCAGCGAATACTTCACCGTGCCGTCGACGTCCTTCGGCGACAAGCCGGCGTCGTCGAGCGCCATCTTGATCGCCTCAAGCGCGATGGTTTGCTCGGGCCGTCCGATGTTCTTGCTGAACTCGGTATGGCCGATGCCGACGATGACCGCAGCGTCTCTCAGGGTTATCCCTTCGGGTCGTTTCTTGCGTGGAGGGCGGTAACGCGGGCATTCTCTCGGGCACCTGACACGAGAGTCAACATGTAAGGAGGACCGAACGATGGCCGACGCGACGCCCAACGATAGGCCCAACACGCTGCCGCCGCTCGACGAGAAAGGCTTCCCGTACGACACGACATGGGTTTCGATCCTTCAGTTCTTCGTGACGGAAGCCGACCAAGCCGCGTTCGAGCAAGACATGGAAGCGATGTACGAGCTGGCCAAGAAGCAACCCGGCTATATCTGGGCGCATTACGGCCGCTCGATGATCGACGGACGCTGGTTCGTCATCAGCGAATGGGAGTCGTACGACGAGATGAAGGCGTGGGAGCACGAGCCCACGCACGATCAGCTCGGAGACGCGTGGAAGCCCCGCTACGACCACGGCCGGGACATGCAGAACCGAAAGCTGATCCCCTGGTACCGGCCGGACAAACCGCGCAAAGCCTGGACGAAGTAAAAACGGAACATCGGCAGGGGCCCGGGGCCCGCATGACGAACGTGTCAGCGTGAGCCGCCGCCCCCTCGCCCTCCTGGCCGTCCTCGCGACCGCGATGGTCATCATTCCGGCGCGCGCCAAGCCTCACGACGCTGCCGCGAGCTGTGACTGGACTCGTTACGGGCGGACGAACACGCAGACCTTCTCCCAGACGAGCAGCTGCACCTCCCTGAATACGGCGAACGCCGCCCTCATGATCCCGAAGTGGTACATGCACGCGCCGGAGTCGATGTCGGCCTCGACGACGGTTTCAGATGGGATCGTCTACGCGGGGGACTGGGGCGGGAACTTCTACGCCGTCGACGCCGCGACCGGAAAGACCCTTTGGACCTTCAAGGTCGACGACAACCACCAGATCGGGTTCGGCAAGATCGTGTCGACCGCGGCCGTCGACACCGTTCGCATCCCGGGCGTCGGCCCGGTGAAGGTAGTCCTGTTCGGAGGGGGCGGCACGCTGTATGCACTGTCCCCGGGCGCGAACGGCGGCAAGCTGCTCGCCAAGGTCGATGTCGACCCGCGCACACCGGACTATCAAGCGCAGCAAACCAAAGCAGGGATCAACCCCGAGATCGAGATCGAGTCCTCACCGCTCGTCGCTCACTTCGCGGACGGCGATCACATCGTGGTGGGGTTCGATGTCCACAACAACGCACATGTTGGAAGAGCCGGGATCCTCTCGTTCACCCTTCAGCAGTTCACCGGACTCCGCGACATCCTCGTCAACCCCGTCGCACCCGCCCCCCCGGTCCCTCCGTACGTCTTCAACTTGGATTACAAGTTCGATCCCGAACGTCAGGTCGTCCTCCACTCATTGACTGAAGGCTCGGGGACTGGCTGGGGGTGCGGCGACGTGTGGTCGTCCCCGGCGTTGCAGCCGACCGGTCCGAACGACGGGATCCTCGTCTTCGGTACGGGCAACTGCGACCATCCCACAGAGTCGGCGAAAGCAGGCGAGGTCGGCCGGGAAGGGATGTTCGCGATCGACGCGCGCTCCGGCGACATGCTGTGGCAGTTCCACCCGCGCGGCGTACAGGACCTCGACGACGACTTCGGAGCGTCGCCGAACATCCTCGATAACGGCACTGCCGTCGGCGAGGGCGGCAAGGACGGTTGGTACTACAAGCTCAACATCGAGACGGGTAAAGAGATCTGGCGCGCGCACGGCGGCGAGTCGGGCCACGTCCAGACCGGCTTCGCGGTCGGCGGTTTCATCGGAACGACGGCCGTCGGCGTGGCGAACGGGAAGCCGGCGATCTTCGGCGCGATCGCGATATCGACGCCGATCGCGAACACGCTCGACGATCCGAGCGGGCCGAAGCTCGATACGACCCTGCTGACCGACCCGACCCGGCTGTTCTACCTCGTCGCGATCAACGAGCAGTCCGGCGCGATCCTGTGGCGTAGCCCGTTCGCGCTCCCGTCGTACGGCGCGGTCACCTATGCGAACGGCGTGGTGCTGATGGCCGACACCGTCACGTTCTCACTCAACGCGTACGACGCCGGTACCGGCGTGCCGCTCGCCTTCCGTCCGATCCCCGGTCCGCCGTCGAGCGCTCCCGTCATCGTGGGCGACTCGATCTACGTCGCGATCGGCACGAGCGAGACCGACCTCGAGTTCAAAGCGTTCAATCACAACCTCGAGAACCTCTTCGCCGGCACGATCGGCCAAAGCCCGCTCAGCCCCCTCAGCGGCATCATCGCCTTCAAGCTTCCGCTCTAGGCCGGTTACACTCCCGGCCGTGCTGACGATCCTCTCCCTCGCCCCGCTCGCCGGTCCCGGCGTCGACCTCCTGCGCGCGCTGGGCGACCTCAAGATCGACGCCTGGAACGACCATGTGCCGATCAAGCTGCATTCCGCCGAGCAGCTTGTGGAACGGCTGGCGGGAGTCGACGTGCTGATCGTCGAGGCCGATCACATCTCGGCGGAGGTATTGGAGAAGAGCGGTCTGAAGTACCTCGGCGTGTGTCGCGGCGACCCCAACAATGTCGACGTGCCCGCCGCGACCAAACAGGGCGTCGTCGTGATCCGCACACCGGGCCGCAACGCGAACGCGGTCGCCGAGCTGACCGTCGGCCTTATGTTCACGTTGCTCCGCTGGATCGTCGAAGCCGACGACGACATCCGCAACGGCCGCTGGGTGATCGACGGGCGCATCGCGCAGCAGCGATACCAAGGTCGGGAGTTGCCGAGCCTC
>DATGHY010000331.1:0-2051 GCA_035307625.1 Actinomycetota bacterium | reverse complement strand
CTGCTCAGAGATGGGTGCAGAAACCCACTGATCATCAAGGGTTTCGTGATGTCACAAAACGCGCGGACCCTTGAAAGAGGCGCCGGGAGCTAGCAGTGTGGGAACTGGGCGTTGTGCTTGTCGAGCCAGCCGGCGATCTTCGCGTTGGCGGCCGGCGCGTCCTTCTGCAGCATGAACGCGTGCCCGTCGTTCGGCAGACGGATCAGCGTCTTGTCGCTCGTGCCGGCGAACCACAGCATCTCGTTCGGACCATCGGCGCCGGGGAACAGCGTGTCCTTATCGCCGAGCACGACGAGCACGGGGATCTGGATCGTCGGAAGCAAGAACCGGGTCAGCTGCGGGCCCATCGAAAAGATCTCGGCCGACGGCGTGAGATTCGCGTGCGCGTTGTCCCAGGCGACCACCCGCGGATCGGCGTTCGGGAGGTTGTACATGTCGTGCGCGCGGATCGTTGGGTTGGTCTCGAAATACTCGTAGTCGCTTTGCGCAGCGCGCAGGTTGTCCTGCACCCACTCGCGGACCAGCCATGAGTTGTTGACGAACGGCTCGTGCGTGTACGCGGTCGGGATCAACACGTCGAAGAGACCGGGGTGAAGGGCCGCCGCGTATTCGATGACCTCCGACCCCGCCGAGTGACCGATCAGCCCGACGTGGCTGAATGCAACCGGGTTTCGCGCGTGGTAGGTGCCCGCGCGAAGCTGCTCGCCCATCTGGGCCGCCATCTCGCCGTAGCCGGGCGCCGTCAGCGTGTAGCCGTTCGGATGGTCGGGCATGCCTTGGCCTTCGGACGTCGCGTACCCGAGCCGGTCGACGGCGAGCAACGCGTACCCGCGCTCCGCGAGCGCTTGCGCGACCGAGTAGCGATCGGGGTCGAGCGGGAAGTCCCACGCCCACGACGCGTACGACAAGCCGTGCATCGCAAGAAGGACTGAGTTCGAGCAGCCGGCGCGCGGCCGAACGAGCTCGCCGCGGATCGTGTACGCGTGACCCGGGTTCAGGGGGTTGGTGACGGTGAACGAGACGGCTTCTCGGATGACGCCGGCTTGCGAGGGTTGTACGGCGAGCGGCGCGAACGCCAGCGCGATGATCAGCAGCCCCGCTCGGATCCCCCTCATCATGGGCTCTCTTCGCCGCCGCCCCGGAGAACCCTTTTAGAGATCCACCAGCCCGCGGCCGGTCACGAACGGCACGTCCAGGGCACTCAACAACCCCGGCTTCGCCGCTACCACGGCCGGGATCGCGTTCACCAAACGCATCGCCGTGACGATCAGTCCGCCGGAGTTCTCGTCGCCCCCATCGCCTTCGAGCGTGAACTCGCACGTCATGTTCGGCGAGCCCTCGATGAGCACGCGGTACCCGCCCTTGCCCGGCGGCGCCGGCCAGTCCGACGCGACGTCGTTGTGCATGCGCGTGATGTGCTCCACGATGACGCGCGGCTTGCCGTTGACGACGCCTTGCACCTCGAAGCGCAACCCGGCCATCGTTCCTTTCTCCACCGTGCCGGGCTTCGTGGTGAACGTGTCGTCGGCCGCGCGCTTCTCGTAGGTCTCTTTGATCTCATCAAGCGACAGGCCTAAGCCTTCTGCGAGCAGCCGCACGGTGCCGCCCCACGCAAGGGAAAGGACGCTCGGCATCAGCAGGATCGGCGTGTGATCCATCGGCTTGCCGAAGCCCATCGTTTCGAACAGCACTTCGGGTTGATCGTACGTCGCGTAGTTGAGCACTTCTTGCACGCGCACGGTGTCGATGCGTTCGGCGACACCGGTCAGCAACAGCGGCAGCACGTCGTTCGCGAATCCCGGGTCGATGCCCGACGTGAAGAACGACGACTTCCCTTTCGCGCACGCCTCTTCGAGCGGCTTCGTGAAGTCGGGGAGCGCACCGGCAGGATGAACCAGGGGAACGAGCGAGCTCGACACGACGTTCTTCCCCGTCGCGAGGATCGCGGCCAAGTCTTGGAGCGCTTCGACCGGGCGCAGGTCGCCGGTCGCCGTGTAACACACCGCGTCCGCGTCCATCGCGAGCAACGCGTCGGTGTCGTTCGTTGCGAG
>DATGHY010000330.1:0-5260 GCA_035307625.1 Actinomycetota bacterium | reverse complement strand
CATCGGAGACCTAGTGCGGGCGTTCGTTACCGGAGGAACGGGATTCATAGGCGGCCGCATGGTCGAGCGGCTGGTCGGCGACGGATGGGACGTGGCTGCGCTCGCTCGTTCGCCGGAACGTGCCGCGCGTATCCGCGACCTCGGCGCAACACTTGTACCCGGCGACGTCACGCAGCCGGAAACATTCTCCGGCGCGTTGAAAGGCGCAGACGCCGTCTTCCATCTTGCCGCGTATTACGCGCTCGGTGTGAGCGATCGCGATCAGATGATGCGGATCAACGTCGGCGGAACCGAAGCCGTCCTTCGAGCAGCCGGCGAGGCCTCGGTGCCACGCATCCTGTACTGCTCGAGCATCGCCGCGCTCGGCAGCGGCCCACATGGTTCCGTGGGTGACGAAACGCGCGAGCACCACGGCGATTTCCCATCGATCTACGAAGAGAGCAAGTGGTTCGCACATGAGCTCGCGCTCGGTCTCGCGAAGAGCGGGCTTCCGATCGTCAGCGTCATGCCGGGTGCCGTCTACGGCCCGGGGGATGATAGCTTCATCAGCGTTCTGCTTGGCTTGTACGCGCGGAAACGTCTCGTCGTGTGCTCCTTCCGCGATGCGGTTTGCAGCTGGGTCCACGTCGACGACGTCGTCGACGGCATGGTGCGCGCAGTCGATAAGGCCCCCGCCGGAGAGACGTACGTGCTCGGCGGCGACAATGAGTCGATCGGACGGATGCTCGAACGGGTTGCCCCCTACACGGGCATCAAGCCGCCGCGCGTGTGGGCGCCCGATTGGGTCGCTCGCGCGAGCATGCCGCTCAGCCCTCTGTTCTCCCGGCTATTGAAGCAGGCTCCGGGAGCGGTCCGAGATGGAACCAACCTGCTTCGTGGCTCGATCGCGTTCTCGTCTGCGAAAGCCGAGCGAGACTTCGGCTACCGGTTCCGGTCGGTCGAAGAAGGCTTGCCCCCGTACGTCGAAACGCTCGCCCTCGGCTAGCGCGCGCGCTTCGACATCTGCGCGCTCAGCCTGGCTGCGATCGAGCTCATCCCGAGGTAGTTGTTCTCTTCTCCGAAACGCACGACGTCGTCGATCATCTCGCGCGCACGCTTCCGGTCCCCTGTGGCGTTGCGCGCGATCAGCATCGCCGCGTAATGCCGCTCGACGAGCGCTCGCACGAACGGCATATCCCATTCGTCGGCAGTGCGGAGCGCGTCGCTCAGGTATCGCTCGGCTTCGTCGTAGCGCTTCAACGTCGTCGCCAGCGCACCCAACCCGGTGCCGACGGGTCCGAAGCAGATCGACACGGTCGCCGTGACCCATCGGTCCGAGAAGGGCTCCAGCATCTCGTACAGAATCTCGGCGCGCGCTTCGTCGCCGAGCGCCGCGGCCGCTTGCGCGAGCGTCCACATCGCCATCAACCAGTTCGCGTCCCGCTGGATCGTCTCGAACTTCGTCTCGGCAAGCGGTTCGAACGCCTCGCGAGCGACCTCCACATTGCCGTACTCAGCCGCCAGCATCGCGAGCGAGCACCGAACGAGTGGATGCTGCGGGAGTTCCTGAACCGCGATCTGGATCATCGGGATGATGTTCTCGAAGCCCGCTTGGTACAGCTGGAACGAGATGATCTGACCACCGAGCAACGCCAGCGTTATCTCAGGATCGGAGTGCTGTGCGTTCGCTTGCTCGACCGCGCGCAGGGCGAGCTCGGTCGCCTCTTGGAAACGGCCTGCCAAATTCGCACGCATCGCGCGATACGACACGATCCACGGGAGGAACACGGGCATCCGGAGCTCCTCCACGATGCGTTCCGCAGTCGCAACCGCTTCGTCCGCGGCCTCGAGATCCCCGGCAGAGATCAGCGCCATCACGCGCAGGAATGCAGCCTGGTAGGCGACCTCTTTCTCACCTTGCGCCTCTGCGAGCTCGAGGATCTCTTCCGCCGCGTAGATCTGGTTCTTCAGCGGCACGTCGACGCCGAGGTTCGACCACTCCCGCGAGTGAAGCGCGACCAGCAACGCCGGTTGGTCGCCGACGCGCCGCGCCATGTCGACCGCTTCCATGGACAGCTGCCGGCGCCGCTCGACCTGTGGCGTGAAGTACAGCTCGACCGCAAGTCGTGCGAGCAGTCGCACGCGAAGCACACCATCGGCCGTGTCTAGCTCGTCGAGCGCTTCTTCGAGCAACCCGATCAGCGTGACGTCCGACTTGATCGAGCGCGCGTACCCTCCGAGACCGGTCCCGTAGCCCAAAGCCGCCATCGAAAGCAGCTCGGCGTCGTTCAGGTCACGCGCGATCGAGTTGGCTTCGAAGAACGTCTCGCGCGCCGGCACGATGTCGCCCGACCGCCATTGCGCGTCTCCCAACGCGAGCACGAGGCGGCAGCGCTTGTCGTGGTCTCCCTCCCCCGTCTCATTCAACACTTCCAACGCCATTCGGAAGTGCTGCGCCGCTTCGTCGTAAGCCAGCTGGTTCATAGCGGCGACACCGGCGCGCTCCGCGAACTCGACCGCCTCACCCCACGAGCCTCCCGGCGCCGCTTCGTAGAAGTGGCGGGCGAGCTCGGACAGATGCGGCTCGATGTTGCCGGCGTGAAGCTCTTGAAGCGCGAGACCGATCTTGCGATGCAAGCGAACGCGGCGGATGCCGCTCAACCCGTCGTACAACGTTCGGCGTAGCAACGCGTGTGAGAACGCATAGCGGGTTTGTTGATCGACGAGCACCCCGGCCTCAACCGCCTCTTCCAGCGCATCGAGGATGCGATCGCCTGAGAAGTCCATCAGCTGCTCGACGAGATCGACGTCGAATTCGGAGCCGATCGCCGACGCTACCCCAAGCAGGTCGCGCGCATCCCTGCCGAGCCGGAGGAGACGCCGTCCGACGACCTCGCGCACGCTCTCCGGGAGGTCGATGTCCTCGACGCGCGCCGCCGAAGCCCATGGACGCTCCCCCGACGGGACGGCAGCTGCGAAGTTCCGCAGTACTTCGTCGATGAAAAACGGGTTGCCTTGCGTTTCGCGACGCAGCGCTTCGACGAACACGGGCGTCGGAAGGTCTTTCTCGTCGCGCGCGTAGTGCCGGCATAGCGCCGCGACCTCCGGGAACGAGAAGCCTTCCACCCGGAGGCGCTCTCCGATGCGCTCGCGCCTGAGGTCTGCCAGCAGATCTGCCAGTGCGTTCCCGCTCGACGCCTCGGTCTCCCGATAAGACGCGAGGAACAAGATGCGCGCGCTTTCGCCTTGGCGAACAAGGTGCCGCAGCAAGAGCAAGGTGGAGCGGTCTGCCCAATGGAGATCGTCGACGACCACAAGCAAGGGCGCGCTCGCGGAGAGCTCGTACAGGAACGAGGCGATCGCATCGAACAGGCGGTAGCGCTGCGTCTCCGCTTCGCCGCGCGGCGGCTCCGGTAGGTCCGGGATCCGCTCGCGCAGCTCCGGGATGAGCCGCGCGAGCTCGGCTGCGCGCCGATCGCCCAGCCGTGTCCGGAGCTCGCCCGTCGCCGATGCCAGGATGTAGCGGCGGATCGCTTCGACGAAAGGCTGATACGGAACGATCGCGTCCTCATCGCAGCGCCCCAGCAACACGCAGGCGCCGGCTGCATGCAGCTCTTGCCCGAAGTTCGCTGCGAGCCTCGTCTTCCCGATGCCGGCTTCGCCGGTGACGAGTGCGATCTCGCAGCGACCCGACAGCACGCGCTCCCAGATCGATCGCAACCACTCCATCTCGGGATCGCGCCCAACGAAATCGGCCGGCTCGCACGCCAGGAACTCGGGCGGCAAACCGACGCGCTCTGCCAGAGCGGCGCCGGCGCTGCGCGCGCCGGGGGCAGAAGCCACCCAGTCGAGCGAGGTTTCTTGGCGCAGGATCGCTTCGTGAAGCGCGCGGATAGCCGGGCTCGGATCGATCCCGAGCTCCTCCAACAACAGCGTGCGCAACTCTTGGTACGCGCGGAGGGCGTCGCCTTGGCGGCCAGCTCGATAGAGCGCCAGCATCCGCGACCCCCACAGCTGCTCTTGTAACGGGTACTCGGAGACCAAACCCTCGAGGCGGCTCACCATCTCCTTGTGCCGCCCGCATGCGAGCTCCGCCTCAACCCAGAGCTCGATGGCACGGACGCGCGCCTCCTCGAGCCTGGCGATCTCGGCGATCGCAGGACCCGACAGCACCACATCGGCCAGCACCGATCCGCGCCACAGCGACTGCGCCTCGTCGAGCTTGCGGCTTGCGGTCTCTGGGTCTCCCCCCGTCATCGCAGCGCGGCCTTCGGCCACCAACCGCTCGAACACAGTGACGTCGAGCTCTTCGCGGTCGAGCTCGATCTCGTATCCGGGCTTCTTGCTGACGAGCTCGATCCCGGCCTGGGAGTCTTGCAGGGCCTTGCGCAAACGCGAGATGTGGACCTGCAAGGTGCCGAGCGCGTCGTTGGGCGACGCTCCCGCCCACAGGCGGTCGATCATCTCGTCTGAGGAGACCACGCGTCCCGGGCTGAGCAGGAGGAGGCCCAGTAGCGCGCGCGTTTTCCCGCCCTTGAGATCGATGGGGACGGCGGAGGGTGCAACAAGCTCGATCGGACCCAAGATTCGAAAACGCATCGATCCCCCATCCGACCCCGTACCATCGCCGGCACTGTCGGAATTGTCCTGTTCAAGATAGCGAAAACGCAGCCCGTGAGAAGACAAAACTTTGCGCGATGGCCCCAGGCCGAGGCTCCCGTTAGTCGGCTGTAAGTGAACTGCAACTGTGAGCCCCCAAACTGACGCCCAGACCCGGGAAAGGGAGGCCCCCATGAAGACCAAAGGCTCGGCTCCGGTTGACGTCTTGCGCCGCTTCGACATCTTCTCCGGCTGCGAGGACCGGCTGCTCAAGAAGATCAGCAACCTCGGCACGCCCGTGCACATCGAAACGGGGGGCACCCTCACCCGCGAGGGCAAGCAAGGCCGGGAGTTCTACCTCATCGTCGAAGGCGACGCCGACGTCCGGCACGAGGGCGCGACGATCGCGTCGCTCGGTGCCGGCGGTTTCTTCGGCGAAATGTCCCTCATCGACGGGCTGCCGCGCTCGGCGGACGTCGTCGCGACGTCACCGATGGAGCTGTTGGTGTTCGACCCGCGCGAGTTCGCGAGCCTGTTGAACGACTACCCGTCCGTGTCGAAGCGGATCCTCCGGACCATGACCTTGCGCCTTCGCGCCGCGCAGGGCGAGCACTAGCCCGCCACTCGGTCCCTCTCTGGTTCTCCGTTCGAGCCTCTACTCGGTCGTCCCGCCGAACATCTC
>DATGHY010000329.1:0-4042 GCA_035307625.1 Actinomycetota bacterium | reverse complement strand
CGACTGGCCGTTCCGCCAGCCGGTTCACTTCGCGAACACGGTGGCCGGTATCCTCGATGGATTGCTCCCGCCCGAGAAGAGCTCATGATGGCAACCGAAGAAGTCGCACGCGGCCAGTGCCACGCCGTCCTTCTGGACGAGCTCGGCAATCCGACGCCGTGCCCGACGCGCGCGCAGCCGGGTCACCCGTACTGCTCGAAGCACACGGGGCCGCTCCGCATGCACAAGCCAGAGTCGACCCAGCAGTTCTTCGAAGAGTGGGCGCAAACCGCGCAGCACGTGATCGAAAAGCGTCTCGGCAGAGACAAACCGGTGAAGGGCGAGCACGACCCGGAGCTTGTGCGCGCGCTGCTCCCGTTCGCGATGCCGATCTACTCGCTCTACTGGCGCGTCGACACGTACGGCATCGAGAACATCCCGACCGAAGGACCCGCGCTGCTCGCTGCCAACCACTCCGGCACGATCCCGATCGACGGCGCGATGTTGAAGCTTGCGGTGCTCAAGGAGCACGGCCGCAACCCATGGCTGCTCGCCGGCGATATCGCTTTCAAGATCCCCGGCTTCGGTGAGCTGATCAAGGTTGCGGGCAACGCGCCGGCCGATCGCGAGTCAACACTCGACCTGATGCGCAAGGGCGAGCTGCTCGGCGTCTTCCCCGAGGGATACAAGGGCATCGGCAAAGGCTGGAAGAAGCGCTACCAGTTGCAACGCTTCGGGCGCGGCGGCTTCGTCGAGGTGTGCATGGAGACCGGCGCGCCGATCATCCCCGTTGCCATCATCGGAGCGGAAGAGGCCTACCCGATGATCGGCAACGTGAAGTTCCTCGCGCGCCGGTTCGGCGCCCCGTACTTCCCGATCACGCCGACGTTCCCGCTCCTCGGCCCGCTCGGCGCGATCCCCCTTCCGTCGAAGTGGATCATCGCGTTCGGCGAGCCGATCCCTATGGTTCAGTACGGTCCGAAGGCGGTCGACGACACGCAGCTCGTCCTCGAGCTGACCGACCACGTTCGGCAGACCGTTCAGGACCTCATCAACGAGAACCTCGGGAAACGGCGGCACACGTTCATTTGACCGATGCTGTCGGGCCGAAGGTCCCATGGTCCCGATAGGACGCAAGAACGGTTTTCGGTTCTACCCCTAGAAATAGCCCTTTCGTGTGCTTGCCGGGCACCGCGCGCTCGTTACAGTCATCGATATGGAACTTTTCCTCGCAGCCAAAGGCACGATGACGTGGGTGCGCTCCCGGCTGACGCCGGCCAGCGAGCGCGGTGCGACCGCCGTCGAGTACGGCGTGATCGCCTGCTTCATCTGTGCCGTGGTCGTCATCGCCGTCTTCTTCCTCGGACAGTCGACGAACCACAACCTCGACTGCAGCGGTCAGACGATCGCAGCGCAGTCTGCGCCGGTCTGCTGAGCGCGCGCTTAGCGCGTTCTGTAGAAGGCGAAAACCTGAGCGAACAGGTTCTTCGAGTCGTCCGGTAGATCCACCGGACCGCCGAGCATCTTCGTGTAGAGGTAGATGAGCGCGCCGCGCTCGACCTGGCGCGCGACGTGCATCGCTCCGGGGAGATCCCGCCCGACGCACACCATCCCATGCGACGCCAGGAACACAGCGTTGGCCGTCTCCCCCATCGTCTCAACCGCGCTCTTCGCGATCTCGACCGTCCCGCTGATCGCATATTCGGCGACGCGAACCTCGTCTCCGACGTAGACGCCGAACTCGTCGAGGAACGCGGGGAGCGACACGCGCGCGGCTGCGAACGCGCTCGCGACGGTCGGGTGCGCGTGGATCACGGCGTTGACGTCTGCGCGCGCCTTGTAGCACTCGAGGTGGACCTTGTGCTCGACGGACGGGATCTTCTCGCCCTCCAGAACGGCACCCTCGAGGTCGAGCAAGCAGCAATCCTCAGGCCGGATCTCTTTGTATGGGATCGTCGACGGCGTGATGATCGCGCCGTCGGGGACGCGCATGCTGACGTTCCCGGACGTTCCCACCGTGAGATCGCGATCCTCCATCTCGATCGCATACTTGATGACGAGCTCGCGCTCGGCTTCGTACTTCATCGCAGCAATCCGCTCATCTTCATGGCCCTCTGATCGATGTCGTCGGCGCGCTCGCGCCACGCGGCGTAGAGCGCAGGGTACCCATGGGCTTCCACGGGGTCGATTTCGGCGCCCTTGTCGGCCATCGCTTTCGCCGCGCTGCGCACACCGCCGTGGTCGGGTGCGGCCGCCACGATCGCGGCACCGAGCGCGCTCGAGGCCGTTTCCGTCGCAACGCGGATCGGCCGCTTCGATGCGCCGGCCAGCGCTTCGCGGAACGCGCGCGCGCGCGCAACGCCGCCGGCGACCGCGATCTCCGACGGCGAGCCGTTGATCTCTTCAAGAACGTCCAGCCCTGCGCGCGCACCGAATGCGATCCCTTCGAGCAGCCCTCGCGCCAGGTCCGCGCGCGAGCGCCCCAGGGCGAGCACAGGAACAGGGAACTCGAACCCGCCGGAGCGGACCAGGGCGAAGTCGCGCGCGGTCGACGGGTATGAGTCGTAGAACCGCACGCCGCCCGCGCCGGCCTCAGACTGATCGGACTCCGCGACCAATGCAGAAGGCGAGACCGACACAAGGCCTGCAAGCCATGAAAGCGCCGCTCCTCCCTCACCACAATGAGATTCCTGGCTCAGCACGTCGGGCACGAGATGCGGAGACGTCCACGTTCTCCCCTTGGGGTCCAGTGCGAACTCCGAAACCAGCTGCGTCGCCAGCATCGTCGTCCCCGACACCACGAAGCCTTGACCACTCTCGATGACCCCGAGCGCAAGTGCGGCGCACTGCGTGTCTGCTCCCGCACAGAACACGGCGACGCCTTCGGGAAGCCCCAGTGGATTGCCCTTCTCTGCAACACCGGCGGGCTCACCGGCTGCTCGCAATGACGGCAGGATCGATTCCGGCACGCTGAGCGCACCGAGCAGATCCTGCGACCAGTGTCCCATCGCGACGTCGTACACGAGCATCTCCGCCGCTTGGGTCGGATCGGTCGCCCACACTCCGGTCGCGCGCGCGACGATCCAATCGCCGAACGAAAGTGCGACCGCCGGTTCGAGGTCGGGGTGGTTCGCACGGAACCACGCAAACCGCGCGGGGAAATAGATCATCGCGGGCAAGCGCCCGGCGACGCGATAGATCAGATCCGCGTGCGCGCGCTCTTGTTCCACGCCGAACTGCGCGCCGCGCCCGTCGGTGTTCGGTCCGACGTACAGCTCGCGGCCGCCGGCATCCAACAAGACAACACCGGTGCGCTGCGACGTAACGCCGACGCCGCGCAGGTCGCTTGCTCCGCATGTCTTCAGGGCTTCGGTGACCGACGCGCGCAAAGCTTCGATCGCGGTCGTGGGCTCCAACGTAGGAAAGCCGCTGTCGTCGGGCGTGTAGCGCCAGGGGTGCTCGCCGTACCCGACGCGATGGCCGTGCTCGTCGACGATGAGGCAGCGGCCGCCGCTCGTGCCGACGTCGATGCCCGCGTACAGGGCCACGGGCTTAGAGCACTTCGGGATTCACGACCGAGCCGGGGATCTTCCCTTCCAGCACGTCGTGGATCCCCTGGGCGATCGTCAGCGTGTGGTTCTGGATCGTTTCGATCGTCGAGCCGCCGATGTGCGGCGTGAGGACGACGTTGGGCATCGACGCGAGCGGGTGCTCCGGAGACAGGAACTCGTTCTCGAAATGATCGAAAGCGGCGGCAGCGAGACGGCCCTCTTGCAGCGCCTTCAACAGCGGCATTTCCGCTGCGATCCCGAAACGCGCGGTGTTCACGAAGAACGACCCCGGTTTCACGCGCGCGAACTCGTCTTCGCCGAGCAGCCCTCTGGTCGCCGGCGTCAGCGGCGCGTGCACGCTGATCACGTCTGCGCGCGCCATCAGATCGCCGAGCACGGGCACCGGCTCGATGCCGCTCGCGATCAGTGCTTCGGGATCGACGACGGGGTCGTAGGCCATGACCTTCGCTGCACCGAGTGCAAGCAGCTTCTCTGCGACCGAGCGACCGACG
>DATGHY010000328.1:0-19369 GCA_035307625.1 Actinomycetota bacterium | reverse complement strand
TTCGCGACGCGTTGGAGAAGCTGCAATTGAACGACGCCGCGCTGACGTTCGAGCCGGAGACGTCGCGCGCGCTTGGCTTCGGATTCCGTCTCGGCTTCCTCGGTTTGCTGCACATGGAGATCACGCGCGAGCGGCTGGAGCGTGAGTTCGATCTCTCGCTGGTGACGACGGCGCCGAACGTTGCCTACCGCGTGTTCCTCGCCGGCGGCGAGGAGATGGTTGTACGCAACCCATCGGAGATGCCCGACCCTGGGACGATCGAACGCATCGAAGAGCCGCAAGTGTCCGTGCTGATGCTGACGCCGAAGGAATACGTCGGGCCGTTGATGGATCTATGCCAGACCCGACGAGGGGTGCTCGACGGGATGCACTACTTGGGCGAGGAGCGCGTCGAGCTTCGCTACCGGCTGCCGCTTGCCGAGATCATCTTCGATTTCTTCGATCAGCTGAAGTCGCGCTCGCGTGGGTACGCGTCGCTCGATTACGAGCCGATCGGTTATCAGCCGGCCCAACTCGTGAAGGTCGACATCTTGCTGAACGCCGAACCCGTGGACGCGTTCAGCGCCATCGTTCACAAGGACAAGGCGCAGTTCTACGGACGTCAGATGACGGAGAAGCTGCGGCAGTTGATCCCGAGGCAGATGTTCGACGTTCCGGTACAAGCGGCGATCGGCAGTCGCGTCATCGCGCGCGAGACGATCAAGGCGAAGCGCAAGGACGTTCTCGCGAAGTGCTACGGCGGTGACATCACGCGCAAGCGGAAGCTGCTCGAGAAACAGAAAGAAGGTAAGCGCAAGATGAAGAACATCGGCAGCGTCGAGGTGCCGCAGGAAGCGTTCATCGCGGCGCTGCAGGTCGGTGAGGAGAAGTCGTGAGCGGCTTCGGGATCTATGTGCACGTTCCGTTCTGCTCGGCGCTGTGTCCGTACTGCGACTTCGCGGTGGTGGTCGGCCGGCAAGACCGGCATGAGGCGTACTGCGATGCGTTGATCGCGGAAGCGCGCGCCCAGCAAGACGCGCCGGTCACAAGTTCTCTCTTCATCGGCGGTGGAACGCCGACCGCTCTCGATCCAACACGGTTACGAGATCTCGTCCTGCGGATCCGAGAGACGTTGGCCGTCTCGCCGGATGCGGAAGTCACCATCGAGGCGAATCCTGAATCGGTGAGCGAGGAGGGGATCCGTGCGGCGGTCACCGCCGGCGTGAACCGCGTGTCGATAGGTGCTCAATCGTTCGCGCCGCGAGTGTTGCGCGCGCTCGGCCGCACGCACTCAGTCGGCCAGATCTCGCAGGCCGTTCGTGTTTCACGAGCAGCCGGCATCGACAACCTCTCGTTGGATCTGATCTACGGCGGACCGGGGGAGACGATCGCAGACTGGACCGAGAGCGTTCGTTGCGCGCTGAACGAGAAACCCGACCATATCTCCGCGTATGCCTTGACCGTCGAGGCGGCCACACCGTTCGGTAGGGCCGTCGCGCGCGGCGCGATGAGCGAGCCCGGCCAAGACGATCTCGCGGCGAAGTACGAGATCGCGTGTACCACGCTCGAGGCAGCCGGCTACCACCACTACGAGATCTCCAACTGGGCGCGGCCCGGCTTCGAGAGCCGCCACAACATCCTTTACTGGACCCAAGGCGACTACATCGGTCTCGGTATCGGCGCGCACTCCCATCGCCAAGGGCACCGCTGGTGGAACACGCGCGCGCTCGGGCGCTATCTCGCGGATCCGACGCAGGCTCGCGACGGCGAGGAGACTCTCACCACATCCCAGAGAGATGATGAGTGGCTTTCGCTCCGCATGCGCCTGATCGACGGCGTCGATATCGCCGAGGCGAGCGCGCGCCTCGGCCGCGATGTGCGCGCCGCTGCAAAGGAGTGCGAGCGGGCAGGGCTGCTCGTCAGGGTTGGAGACACGCTTCGCCTGACCACGCGAGGGATGTTGCTTGAGAACGAGGTCACGCTGCGTCTCCTGGATGCTCCGTCCTTAGCACTCGATATGGTCGAGTGCTAACATCGTTTTCGTGACCGAAAACCTGGGCGAGAGGCCCGCCGCCATCCTTCGCGCCATCGTGCGCGAGTACATCCGCTCGGGCGAAGCGGTGGGCTCGCGCTATCTCGTTGAGCGCACGCGGCTCGACGTGTCGCCGGCGACGGTGCGCAACGAGATGGCGCGCCTGGAAGAGCTGGGCTATCTCGTGCAGCCGCACACCAGCGCCGGCCGCGTGCCGACCGACCGCGGCTACCGGTTCCTCGTCGACGAGATCCGAGCGCCGAAGGCGCTCAGCGAAGGCCAGCGGCGCGTGCTCGCCGAGGAGCTCACGTCCGACGAGCCTGAGGGCGTCGAAGAGCTGCTGCGGCGCGCGACCGAAGTGGTGTCGCGCTACACGCATCACGCGGCTGCGGTGCTATCTCGGCGCGCACGTCCGAGCACCTTGCGCCGCCTCGAGCTGTTCCCGGTCGGCACACGCATGGCGATGCTCGTGCTGATCGCAGAGAACGGCCGCGTCGAGCAGCGGATGTTGCCGCTCGACACGGCGATCGGCGAGATGGACGTCGACGCCCTCGGCGCGCGTCTTGCGGCGGACCTGCAAGGCGTATCGCTCGAACAAGGGCAGGGCAAGCTCGCCGCGATACGGGCGACCAGCTCCGGGGAGCAGCAGCTGCTCGACGACATCGCCGGCGGCTTCCAATCGTTGCTCGACTCAGAGGATCACATCTTCGTCGGCGGCGTCGCCAACCTCGCCGGCGAGCAAGCCTTCGAGCGAGAGACCCTGTCGCGCCTCTACGAAACGCTGGAGCATCAGAAAGAGATGCTGGAACTGCTCGCGTCCACGCTCGATCCTCCGGTCAGCGTGCGGATCGGTTCCGAGCACGAGAGCCAAGACTTGCACTCGGTATCCGTCGTCGTCGCCGGTTTCAGTCCAGGCGCGAACGGGCTCGGCTCGCTCGGAATCATCGGACCGACGCGGATGGATTACGAGCGCGTCATCGCAACCGCCAACGCCGTCGCGCGCATGCTCGAAGCTACGCTCGGCGTCCCCGACACTCCGTGAGCCGAGTCGTGCCCGACTACTACGCGATCCTCGGTGTGCCGCGCGGTGCAAGTGCGGACGACATCAAGCGCGCGTATCGGAAGCTCGCGCGCGAGTCGCACCCCGACGCCAATCCTGCAGACCCGCACGCGGAGGAGCGGTTCAAGCAAGTAGGCGAGGCGTACGAAGTGCTTTCGGATCCCGCGAATCGCCAGCAGTACGACACGTTCGGCGACGTGAACGCGACGGGTGGGTTCGGCGGGTTCGGCGACATCGGCGACATCATGGATGCCTTCTTCGGCGGATCGCCGTTCGGACGCGCGCGCACCCGGACCCGCACCGCGGCCGTCCCCGGTCAAGACATCGGAACCTCGGTCGTGCTTGCGTTCGAGCAGGCCGTCTTCGGCACGTCAAGCGACGTCGTCGTCCAAGCGCAAGCGCGCTGTGAGCGTTGCAGCGGCGATGGCTGCGAGCCCGGCACGTTCCGCTCGCGGTGCAACAACTGCGCCGGCCTGGGGGAGATCCGCTCCAGCCGCAACACGATCCTCGGCACGGTGATGACCTCGCGCCCCTGCCCCGTGTGCGACGGCGTCGGTGAA
The DNA here is from genome assembly GCA_035307625.1 of Actinomycetota bacterium. Classification (GTDB taxonomy): domain Bacteria; phylum Actinomycetota; class AC-67; order AC-67; family AC-67; genus AC-67. Next base: position 15,738 of record DATGHY010000328.1, on the reverse strand, counting down.
GCACCGGCCGTTCCCTGCACGGGATGTCACGGAGCCGGGCGACTCCTTCGACGGCGCAACGTAACGGTCGAGATCCCGGCCGGCGTCGACGACGGCACGACGTTGCGGATGCGAGGCCAAGGCGAAGCCGGTGTGCGCGGCGGCGCCGACGGTGACCTCTTCATCCGGATCAACGTCAAGCCGCATGAGTTCTTCGCGCGACGCGGCGAAGATCTGGAGTGCGAGCTGAACGTTCCTTTGACGCAGGCCGTGCTCGGTGCGGAGATCCCGGTGCAGACCCTCGATGGAAGCGAAACGGTGAGGATCGCAGCGGGGACGCAACACGGAACCGTCGTGAAGCTTCGCGGGCACGGCGTCCCGCGCCTGGACGGCCGTGGCCGCGGCGATCTGCTCGTGCACGTGGCGGTCGACATCCCCTCGCACATCAAAGGCGAGGAGCGCGCGCTGTTCGAGAAGCTCGCCGAGGTCCGCGGCGAAGAGGTCACCGGCGAGGAGAAGGGGATCTTCCGCCGCTTGCGCGACAGCTTCCTCGGCGAGTGACCGCCGCGCACTTCTTCTGCGACGACGTCGCAGGCGACACCATCCGTATCACCGGCGACGACGCGCACCACGCTGCGCGCGCGCTGCGCATCTGCTCCGGCGAAGAGATCACGATCTCGGACGGCAAGGGGAACGTTGTACGCGCGAACGTCACCGCCGTTTCTGCGATCGCCCTCGAAGCAGGTGTGACTGCGCGCGCATCCGTCGAGCAGCCTTCGCCCCGGGTGATCGTGTTCCCCGCGATGCCGAAGGCCGGCAAACTCGACGCGGTCGTGCAGAAGCTGACCGAGCTCGGCGTGGACGAGATCAGACCCTGGTTCTCGAAACGCAGCGTCGTCCGCTGGGATACCGGCAAGACGGCGGACCGTACCGCGCGGCTGCGCGCGATCGCGCGCGAAGCGGCGATGCAGTCGCGGCGCGCATGGCTCCCCGAGGTGGCCGAGCCCGGGCCGCTCGGCCAGCTTCCGGAAACCACGTTCGTCCTCGACGAGGGCGCAACCGCCAGACTCATGACCGCCCTGCCGCCGGCCGCCCCCGAATCGATCGGGGTCGTCATCGGCCCCGAGGGCGGGCTGGCGTCGGACGAAGTCGGCCTGCTCACCGCGGCCGGAGCCCGCGCCGTCTCGCTCGGCTCGTCGATCCTCCGGACCGAAACGGCCGCCGTCGTGGGGCCGGCCCTCGTGCTCGCCCGATACGAGCTGCTCGGCTGAGGCTCCGTCTGGGACCTGGGTTTGCCCCGGGTGGGACCCGCATCCCCAGGTGAATCGGGCATACCGATCAAGACGTTCCCGCTGGGTGATTGCGGGACGCTCTGGGTGGGTGTTACTGTCGGATTTGCCTGCGGGCGAGCAGCCCGTGGCAGGGGCCGGCGGGGGCACCTTCCGAGGGGGAATGATGAACTCCGACTACGCCGCACGCGTTGGCGAGCGGCTTCGCAGCATCCGTCTTCAAAAGGGTCTTTCTCTTCACGACGTGGAAGAGGCTTCCAACAAAGAATTCAAAGCGTCTGTTCTTGGTGCGTACGAACGTGGCGAAAGGAGCATCTCGGTCCCACGGTTGCAACGCTTGGCACAGTTCTACAGCGTTCCCGTCGACCGTTTGCTTCCGCAGCCCGACTCCGAAGTCATCGCGCTTGAACCTGTGCGCGATTCAGATCGTGGCATCCGCATCGACCTGACGAAGATCGAGTCGGTTGAAGCGCCGGAGGCATCGGTGCTCGGACGCTATGTGAACATGATCCAGATGGCACGCGGCGACTTCAACGGGAAGATCCTGACGGTACGTGCCGACGATGTGCGCGCGCTGGCCGCGGTGATGGACACGACACCCGACGTCCTCTCGGCACGCCTCGAAGAGCTCGGGTTGCGCGCGCACCAGTTCGCCTGATCACCATCGCTCTCTGATGCCCGACGACTGCTTGTTCTGCACGATCGTCGCCGGCGAGATCCCAAGCACGGTCGTCTTGGATCGCGAAACCGTGTTCGCGTTCCGCGACATCGCACCGGCTGCTCCGGTGCATGTTCTCATCGTGCCGAAGCGCCACATCGGAGACGTTCGAGACCTCAAGGCCGAAGACGGCGGTGTTCTGATCGAGATGTTCCAGGCGGCGAACGAGATCGCGGCGTCTGAGGGGATCGCGGCGAGCGGGTACCGGCTGCTCTTCAACGTCGGTCGGGATGCCGGACAAACCGTCTTCCACCTGCATATGCACCTAGTCGGCGGCAAGCCGCTCGGCGGTGTGGGCCCTGGATGATGTCCCTAGAGCACCGTGGGCGCCCGATATACTTGGTGAGGTACGGCTCCATCCGCGGAGCCCACGACTGCGCTTCATGAAGGCAGGGACGACCAACCCGGTGGCCCAAAGCACGACCGAAGTGAAGATCCTGGTCCCAGGGCGCCACGACATGGTGAGCCTGCTCGGACAACGGGATGAGCTCCTCAAGCTGATCGAGTCCTCGTTCTCGACGTCCATCTTCGTGCGCGGGAATGAGATCACGATCGCGGGTGAGAAAGCGGAGGCCGGACGCGTCGCGTACCTGTTCGAGGAGCTGTTGGCGCTGTTGGATGCGGAACATTCTTTAACGACCGATAGTTTGGAGAGAACCATCGACATGATCAAGACCAGCGAGCAGCGACCGAGCGACGTGTTCTCGGATACGGCGCTCGTGCACCGAGGCAAGGCGATCCGTCCGAAGACGGGCGGACAGAAGCGCTACGTCGACGCGATCCGCAAGGCCACGATCACCTTCGGGATCGGACCGGCCGGAACGGGGAAGACATATCTCGCCGTGGCGATGGCGGTGCGCGCGCTGCTGGCGAAGGAAGTCGCGCGCGTGATCCTGACGCGCCCCGCGGTCGAAGCCGGCGAGCGGCTCGGCTACTTGCCCGGAACGCTTGCGGAGAAGATCGATCCGTACATGCGGCCGTTGTACGACGCGCTGATGGACATGATGGACGCCGACAAGATGGCGGCGTTGATCCAGCGCGGCACCATCGAGGTGTCCCCGCTCGCATACATGCGCGGCCGCACGCTGAACGACTCGTTCATCATCTTGGACGAGGCGCAGAACACCACGCCCGAGCAGATGAAGATGTTCCTCACGCGACTCGGCTTCGGCTCGAAGGTCGTCGTGACCGGCGACGTGACCCAGATCGACCTGCCGGCAGGCCAGTACTCAGGTCTCAACGCAGCGCGGGAGATCCTGACCGACATCGACGGCGTCTCGTTCATCTTCCTCGACTCCCGCGACGTGGTGCGCCACAAGATCGTCCAAGAGATCGTCGAGGCGTATCGTCGCTTCGACGAGAGCCGATGACTGACCACGAACAGGATCCCGGAGGGGATCGCTTCACCATCTCCTTCGATGACGAGCAGCATGTCCCCGTCGACGTGCCTTTGCTGCGGCGCGTCGCGCAGCGAGCCCTCGAGATGCTGTCGGTTCCCGACGGCGCGGCGCTCGCAGTGACGTTCGTCGAGCCGTCTCGGATGGCGGAGCTCAAGGAGTCGGCCTTGGGTGAGCGCGCGCCCACCGACGTGCTGGCGTTCCCGATGGACGACGTCCAGGACCCGATGCCCGGTCCCTTCGTGGTCGGGGATGTCGTCATCTGCCCGGAGGTCGCCGAAGAGCAAGCGCGCGCGGCAGCACACTCGCCGAACGACGGACTCTCGTTGCTGCTCGTGCACGGGATCCTGCACTGTCTCGGCCGCGATCACGCGACGCCGGACGATGAGAGAGCGATGTTCGCCGAGCAGGCGGAGATACTCGCCGCGGCCGGAGTGGCGCGATGACGGGCGGCGATCTCGGGCTGGTTCTCGGCATCCTTGGGTTGATCATCGTTGCGGCCTTCCTCGCGATGAGCGAGACGGCGCTCGTGCGCGTGAGCCGAATCAAGGTTCTGCAGATGATCGACGAGGGGCGCAGGGGCTCAGAGCGTCTCTCGAAGCTGCTCGAAGATCCGCCACGGTTCCTGAACGTCATCCTGTTTCTCTTGCTCGTCGTGCAACTCGCGGGCGCGTCGCTGGCCACCTTGCTGGCGAACCACATCACTCACAACTACGGATGGGTCATCTCCACGTTCGGCATGACGTTCCTGATCTTTGTGTTCGCCGAAGCCGCACCGAAGACGTACGCGATCCAACATCCGGAACGGGTCGCACTTCGTGTCTCACCGGTCGTCGACGCTTTGACGCGAGTGCCCGGATTGCAGAGCCTGATACGCGGCTTGGTGGTCATCGCGAACATCGTGACGCCCGGAGAAGGCATCAAGCGTGGGCCCTTCGTCACCGAAGCCGAGATCCGAACGATGGCGGAGGTGGCCGCGGAAGAGGACGCGATCGAAGAAGAAGAGAAGGAGATGATCCACTCGATCTTCGAGTTCGGCGACACGGTGGTCCGCGAGGTCATGGTTCCGCGGCCTGACATCGTGGGCGTGAGCATCGAAACGCCGCTCGACGACGTCCTGGAATCGATGCTCGAGAAGGGCTTCTCGCGCATGCCGGTCTGGGACGAGGACGACATGAACAAGATCCTCGGGCTCGTGTACGCGAAAGACGTGATGCGCCGGCTGCACAAGGGACGCACCGCCCGTAACGGCAAGGGCCGCGAGTCGAAGAAGCTGAAGGATCTGCTGCGGAAAGCGATGTTCGTGCCGGAGTCGAAGAAAGTGTCCGACCTGCTGCGCGAGATGCAGGCGAAGCGAACGCACATGGCGATCGTCGTTGACGAGTACGGCGACACCGACGGGCTCGTGACGCTCGAGGACCTGCTCGAAGAGATCGTGGGTGAGATAGAAGACGAGTACGACCGTGACGAGCCGCAGGTGAAGCCGATCGATGACAACACGCTGCTCGTCAACGGGCGGCTCCCGATCGACGAACTATCGGAGCTGCTGAATGTCGAGCTGCCCGACGCCGAGTGGGACACTGTCGGCGGGCTGATGGCAGGGCTGCTCGGACAGGTTCCGATGCGCGGGCAAGAGGTTCGGTTCGACGGGCTGACCTTCCGCGCCGAACGTGTGCAAGGCCGCAGGATCGCCCAGGTGTGGATCCGCAAGGACCCCGAAGCGGCAACGCCGTCGGGCACCTGATGCCCGAGCAGGCCTACCGCTCCGGTTTCGTCTCACTGATCGGCCGCCCCAACGTCGGGAAGTCGACGCTGCTGAATGCGTTCATCGGGCGAAAGGTTGCGATCACGTCGCGCAAGCCCCAGACGACGCGCAACGCGATCCGCGGCGTGCTGACCGGCGATGCGTGGCAGATCGTGTTCGTTGACACGCCCGGGCTCCACAAGCCGAAGACGTTGCTAGGCGAGCGGCTGAACGACGTCGTGCACCACACTCTGCGCGAAGTCGATGCGATCGTGTTCATGCTGGACGCCGGCCAGACGGTGGGATCGGGCGATGAGTTCGTGGCGCGCGCTGTGCTTAATACGAACACGCCGGCGATCTGCGTCGTGAACAAAATGGATTCGGTGAAGAACGAGCAGCTGGTGCCGCAGCTGCAAGCGGCGGAACGGCTGGGGGATTGGAAAGAGATCATCCCGATCTCGGCCGCGCGCGGCACGAACGTCGACCGATTGCAGGAAATGCTTGTCGAGCAGCTTCCGGAAGGCCCGCAGTACTACCCCGACGGGATGGTGACCGATCAGCCGCGGGACGTGCTGCTCGCGGAGATCGTGCGAGAGAAGGCATTGCAGCTGCTGCGGCAAGAGATCCCGTACTCGATCGCCGTTCAGACGGAAGAGGTTATCGAGCGGGACGACGACATCCTCGAGATCCACGCGACGGTGTTCGTCGAGCGCGAGTCGCAGAAGGGTATGGTCATCGGCAAGGCCGGCGCCATGCTCAAAGAGATCGGGACGCGCGCGCGCCAAGACCTGGAATGGCTGCTCGGGCAGAAAGTGTTCTTGGCTCTGCAGGTGAAGGTGGCGAAGGACTGGCAGCGCGACCCGCGCGCGCTGCAACGGCTCGGGTACTGAAGCCGGAAGTTCGTCGCGTTCCGGTCGGGATGGGTCGAGATAGCCTCGCCCTATATGTATGTTCGCCAAAGTGTCAGGCGGTCAGGCAGTCAGGCACTCCGGCGAGGGCTACTCATATCCAGGACATGGACGAGCAAGAGCATCATCGGACGATCTCTGCCCGGGAGTTGGGCCGCCGGGTTGCCGACGTGTTGGATTCCGTTGAGCTCGAACGGCAAACGCTTCTGGTAACGAGGAACGGCCGACCCGTCGCGACCCTGGCGCCGCTCTCATCGTTGCCGCGCGATCAGGGAAGTCCACTTGTTGTGGTGCTCTCCCCGATCGAAGAAGCGATCCTGTTGAAGGCGGCCCAGAGAGCTCCGCAGGCAACAGTGTCGTTCCACGACCTCGGTGATTGGCAGGAAGTCGCACGCGCTCTTTCCAGCTTGGAGTTGGAGGGGCTGCTCGAGCGTGACTTCGCCGGGTACCGGATCATGGAGCAGGGCGCGCTCGTAGCGGCTCTCTTGCAGGCGCGCGCCAACGCGTAGACTTCCTCCATGCCCCTGTATAAGGAACAAGGGATCGTCCTACGGACGATGAAGCTCGGCGAAGCCGACCGCATCGTGACGATCCTCACGCAGGGGACCGGCAAGATCCGTGCCGTCGCGAAGGGGATCCGCAAGACCCGTTCGAAGTTCGGCGCGCGCCTCGACCCGTTCACCCATGTCGATCTGCTCCTGTATAAGGGCCGCGAGCTCGACATCGTCACACAGGCCGACATCATCACCTCGTTCCGCGAGCTCCGCGGGGATTACAACCGATTCACGGCTGGCGAGATGATCTTGGAAGCGGCCGACCGTGTGATCGAAGATCGCGAGCCGAACACGCGGATGTTCATGCTGCTGCTGACATCGCTGCGGCGCCTCATCGATCCGACCTCAGACGCCGGTGCCGTCGCCGACTCGTTCCTGCTACGGATGACGTCTCTGGCCGGCTTCCGGCCGGCGCTGAACGCGTGCGCGGAGTGCGGCCGAACCGAGGTCAGCCGCTTCTCGATCCAGCAGGGCGGGATGGTGTGTGAGGAGCACCGCGTCGGGGGAACGATCCGCGTCCCGGAAGGCACCCTGCCGTACCTCACCGCGTTGTTGGACGGGGAGCCGGACCTTGCGGATAACGGCGCGCGCACGGAGGGCTCCAACCTGGTGCGCGCGTACCTCGAGTACCACTTGAACCGTCCGCTGCGCGCCTGGGCGTACGTCCCGCGCTGATGCCCAAACCCAAAACATCGGACGTTCCCGGGCACGTCGCCATCGTGATGGACGGCAACGGCCGTTGGGCGACGCAACGCGGCCTGCCCCGCACGGATGGACACCGGGCCGGCGAAGAAGCTGTGGGCCGCGCGGTGCACGCTGCGGTCGATCTCGGCATCAAGTACCTGACGCTGTACGCGTTCTCGACCGAGAACTGGCGGCGCCCGAAGGCGGAAGTGCGGTTCCTCCTGAACGACACCGAGCGGTTCGTTGAGAACCGCCGCGCGGAGTTCCATGCGATGGGCGTGCGCATGAGCTGGATCGGCCGGCGCGACTGGCGCGTCCCCAAGCGCATCACGCGCACGATCGACGAAACCATCGAGCTGACGAAGAACAACCCGGGGATGACACTGACGATCGCGTTCAACTATGGAGGCCGCGCCGAGCTGGTGGACGCCGCGCGCGCGATCGCAGGCGAGGCGAAGCGCGGCAAGATCGATCCGGGGAAGATCGACGAGCGCACGATCCACGGAGCGCTGTACGACCCGAAGTTGCCCGACGTCGATCTCTTCCTGCGCACCGGCGGCGAACACCGCGTCTCGAACTACCTGTTGTGGCAGGCGTCCTACGCGGAGTTGGTCTTCCTAGACGTTCTGTGGCCGGACTTCGACGAGCAGCATCTGCGCGCGGCCGTGGACGAGTTCAAGTCCCGACGGCGCCGCTTCGGCAAGGTCTAGACGAAGGGGCGCGCGAAGATCACGAGAGGCACGTCGACGCTGCGGCCGTACTTGTCGCCGACGTTGCCCGGGTTTCCTTGCAGCACGACCATCCGCTGCTCCGAATCGATCTCGTCGATCGGGATCGTCTGCGCTGCGTTGTCGGAGTCAACGATGAGCTCGATGTGCAGGCCGCTCGTCCCGATGTCGCCCTGCCAATACTTTCGCGGACCCGCGGGATCCAAGGCCGGGTCGCCGTCAGACGGTTTCCAGCACACGCGAGGTTTGTAGGTTCCCGTAGCCGGGTCGAGGTATGTGGACGCGTCGCCTTGCCACGTCTCGTTGTGGTCCGCGCGCGCAAGGCCCTGATCGACGGACCGTCCCCGCAGGTGCGGACCGGGATCTGAACCGGTCCCGTCATCGAAGCACGAGTCGTCTCGGTAGTACGGCACGGCCAATAATGAATAGGCATCGCCGGCGGTGTGTTGTCGTATGGAATATCGAGTCACAACAGAGCCGTAGGGACCGGCGTGCTCCTCCCAGTTCAGCGAGCCGAGCGGGCCCGAGAACGTTGGGTCGGGGAAGTCGATATCGTTGCAGATCCCATTCTGCCCCGCGAACGAGCACGAGTTCGGATCGCCTCCGGCGAGGGGGACGACAACATGATGCGTTCCGTCCTGCACCTCGACGCGGTCTTGCGCCAAGTGAAGGTACGAGTTCCCGACAACTTCGTCGTTCTGCCCGTCGACCGCGACGCCGTTCGGTTTGATGGGGTTGTAGTACGTCGTTATCTTGCCCGCGTTGTAGTCCCACTGCTGATAGATACCGTCGAACGGCGGGATCACGTGCACGCGCAGGTTGTCCTGGAAGCTGATCATGTCTCGATAGAAGATCTCGGTCTTGATGTTGTTGGTCGAAGAGTCGGCGCCCCAGACCGCACGGATGGCGCGGACAGGACCGATGCGTTCGCCGAACAGGATCGACGAGCCGCCCCAGTTGTTGACCTCCTCTTCGTAGCCGCAGCACGGCGTCGTCCCACCGGGCCGTTGCTGGAATGCGCGCGCCTTCCACTGATCGATGATGTCGGGCCCGAGCTTCGGGTGCTCTGCTAGGCCGGAGTCGTTCGGCGAGATCCGCAACTGCGTCATCAACCAGCGTCCGTCGTAGCGGAACCAGTATCGGGGCGTTTTCACCCATGCGCCGTCAAGCGGCCGGCGTTGTCCGATCTTCGGCTTGCCGTTGGCATCCACGACGAGCTGCCCGGTGGTCGGGTCACAGTACGGACCCTTCGGCGCCGCACCGTAGTCGCCGTACGAGCTTTGCGAGTATGCGAACATGTCGGCGTTCGGGTCGCGCAGATAGCGTACGTATCCGTTCGACGCGTTGAACGCCGGCTTCGGTCCGTTCGCATTAGCCAGCATCACGTACGCGAACGTCGGCTGGGACGGGTTCGCCGGATCGGCGACCGTGATCTCGTAGGACGACGCGATGCCGCTCGGCAACGGTGTGCCCGGTGGCGCCTGCGTTCCCGCGTCGCTCGCCATGAACACGAGCTCGTCGTTGTCGTCGAGACCCTTCACGGGATCGGCCGTCGTCGACGGCCCCATCACCCAACGGCCGCTCTTGTCTTTGACGCGCGCAGGTTCCGAAAGGCACGGGTTGCCGCCGGCTACGTACTCCGACTGGTCGCCGGTGTAGCGGAACCGCTCGGTATCCCACGCGTAGGTCGTCTCTTGGTCGGCGGCCGAGTAGAACGCGAACCCCGACGCGTTGTTCGTGATGTAGCGTGTCCACTTCTCGTCGACCTGGAACGGGATCTGCACGAACTTCTTTCCGTTCCATCGATATCCGAGCAGGCGGTCGACCGGCGCTCCCACGCGCGGGTTGTTCGGGATGCGTGAGGGCTGGTAGCAGTTGTGGTCGCCGTTGTCGCTCGGGTCGTACGGGTTGCTGCCCGGCTGGTAGCAAACGCTTTGCTTGTGGGTCACCCTGTCGTCGGCGATCTGCGGCTCATGCAATGTGACGTCGGGGCCGGCCGACCAGCTCGGGAACTGCTGGCCGGTCAGGATGACGGGCTCGACGCTTCGGTCCGGGGTCGCCACCGGCGAGGCGGCGCGCGCCACCGGCGCGATCGTCACGATCAGGGCGAGAACGGTGAGAAGGCCGCGGGCGCGCTTCATTTGTCGTTCTCACAAGTTCGACGGCGCGCCGGTGCATCCCTGCCCTAAACGCGATGTGCCGAACCCGAAGATGAGGCCGTATGCGCTGTGCTTTCGCCGAAGTCAGCGGCCGAAGCGGCGGTGGCGTTGCTGGTACTCGCGGACGGCGCGCAAGAAGTCGATGCGGCGGAAGTCCGGCCAGTATGGGTCGCAGAAGTAGAACTCGGAGTGCGCGCTCTGCCACAGGAGGAAGCCCGACAGCCGCACCTCACCGGACGTACGGATGATCAGGTCGGGGTCGGGGAGGCCCGCGGTGTAGAGGAAGCGCGCGATCTCCTCCGGCGTGATGCGCTTCGCCGCCTCGCCGAGATCGAGCCCTTCTTCGGCGTACGACTCGAGCAACGTCTTCGTCGCGTCGGCGATCTCTTGCCGGCCGCCGTATCCAACGGCGACGTTCAGAAGGAGTCCCTCGCGGCCGCTCGACAGTTCGGTTGCTTCTTCAAGCACCTGACGGGTGCGCTCCGGAAGCAGTTCGAGCGAGCCGACGGTGCGCACGTGCCATCGCTCGTTGCGCGCGAGCGCACTGACCTTCTCTTCGATGACTTCGAGCAGCTCGCGGACCTCCGCGGGATCGCGCTCGAGGTTCTCGGTAGAAAGCAGCCAGAGCGTGACGACGGGGATCTGCATCTCGGCGCACCAGCCCAGCAGCTCGTCGATCTTATGCGCGCCTTGGCGGTGCCCTTCGGCTTCGTCGGCGTAGCCCATCGCGCGCGCCCAGCGCCGGTTCCCATCCAGGATGACGCCCACATGCTCTGGTTTGGGGCCGTGTCGGACGACCGACTCCAGCCGCCTCTCGTAGGTGCGGTAAAGGAGATCGCGTGGGGTGAAAGGCACGAATCCGAGCGTAGCACTAGGTACAAGGCTCAACCCCTGCGAGCGCATGGGCTGGGTAGGCGTGCACTCGTTGGGCTAACTCCAACGCTGGGGGTGATGTATTCGGCCCATCTTGTGCCAAGACGGGCGCCGTTTCGATAGCAAACCTTGACTTCGTAACAAAACAGCCCTTACCGTTCAAACGCTTCGCGTGACTTCAAACAACGCTTTTGTCACGCAAAGGCACGCTCCGTGGGGTCGGAGCGACGATCTCAAGTCACCAGCGATGACGAGGCGGTTGGGCCGCCGCCGTTCTTTGAAGGCCCGGACTTAAGGCAGGTCCTGTAGTGGGGGGGGACTCGCGATGATGCGAGGCCGAAGGGGAGTCTTACCGTTCCGCGCCTCTTTTTCTTGCGCGCGCTCACGCTCTGGGTCGGTCCCGCCCCATCTCTATGGCATCCCGAGCATTGCCATGTTTCCAAACCCGACCGCCGAGCGGAATAGGTCGGCGGTCCTCAACCCGTGGGACAAACGATCGGAGTGACGAGTCGTGGAAATTAGCGAGGCTGCGCGCCGCATCTTCCAGCTGCATTGGCGCTTGATCCTTCTCGCCGTGGTGATCTTGGTCGGCGGATCTGCCGTGGTTGGAGTGATGAGGCCGCGGACCTACACGAGCTCCGCGAGGATCGTGCTCGATATCCCCGACCCGCAAAATGTCGCCGAAGCGACTGCGATCGCGGACACGGCACGCGCGATCGCGACCGGAGCGGATCAAGTGCGCGCTGCGCTTGCTCTCACGAAGGTGTCGCGCGACCCAATCAAGCTCGCCATGAAAGACATCAACGTTCAAGCGATCGGCAGCTCGGGCGTTCTCAAGCTATCCGTGACCGATAAGAGCCCGGACGTCGCGACGCAATTGGCGAACGCGCTCGCGTCGCAAGTGATCACGACCCGGTTGCGCGTCGCGCGAAGTCAGCCGGCGCAGACCTTGACCCAGATCCAACAACGGTTGGCCGATCTCGACGCGAACATAACGATCTTGAAAGCCGAGATCCAAAGCTTGAGCGTCCGGATCGCCGCCGCAGGTTCCTCGGCAACAGCTGCTGCCCTGTCGCAAACGAAGACCCAGACGCAAAGCGTCCTCGACCTGCTCTCGGCCCAAAGAGCCGATCTCGCGAGCCAGCAAGGCGGTGTCGTGTCTGGTGTCGGGACGACGCCCGAGCCGTCCATCATTCAGGTCGCGGCTCGTCCCGTGAAGGCGGATCCGTCGGAGATACCCCAGCTGTTGGGTCTGGGGCTCCTCTTGGGTCTCGTGCTGGGCGTGGGCGCCGCGGCGACGGTCGAAGCGCTTCGCCCGTCGGTGGTTGGGACCGAGTCCATCGCGCTTGCGCTCGGTGTTCTTCCGCTGGCGACTCTCGGCAAGGGGAAACGTCGTCGTCAGCGAGCGATCGCGACAGCAGCGGAGCGAATACTGCTCTCGGGCGATGCCGCCGGCACCCGGACGGTTGAGCTCGTCGGCACCACCGAGTCCGGCGAGCTCGGCCCGCTTGCCTCGAAGCTCGACGCCGATCTAAGAGCGATGCGACTTCGACGTCCTGTTCGCGTTGCCCAACGCGACCTGGGCCCCCACGTGATGGCGTTCAACGCGGTGTCGTCGGATCCTTCGGCGGGAATCGTCGTCGTTTCGCCGACCGTTGTGAGCAAGTCCTCGTTGAACGACCTCACGGCGTTGCTCAAGATCCTCAAGAAGCCCGTGTTCGGCTTGATCACGTACAAGCGACTCCCGAGGCGCGACGATGCGCGCGCCCGGCACATAGAAGCCGAACCTCCCAAGGCCAACTTCGTTTTCGTCGAGGAGGCGCCCGAGCCTTCACCGCCCGAGCCGGAGCGGATCAAGCAGCCGCGGCCGAAGCCGGCCGAAGCCAACGCCGGTAACGCCGGTCTACCCGGGCTTGGGGCGGGCGAGTGAGCCTGCGCGCGCTCCGCGACGAGCTGGTCGAACCGCGGATCCCGTTCGCGAGGATCCCGATCGTCGACGGAGCACCTGAAGCGGTTGCGCGCGTCCTCGCTTCCGGGTGGGTGACGTCGGGCCCGGAGGTCGAAGAGTTCGAACGCGAGCTCGCCGCGCGGGTTCAAGCACCCTTCGCGATCGCGGTTTCGTCGTGCACGTCGGCGATCGAGCTCGCTCTGCGCTCGCTCGACCTCCCGCCCGGTGCGAAGGTCCTGTGCCCGACGATGACGTTCGCTGGAGTCGTTCACGCGATCACGCACGCGGGGCTCACGCCCGTCTTGGTCGATTCCGATCCTCACACGCTCATGCCGAGCGCCGACACCGTTGCATCTGCAGCGACGAAAGGCGCCGACGCGATGATCGTGCTCCATTTCGCCGGTAACCCGGCGCCGGTGCGAGAGCTCGCAGCCGCGGCTGCTCTCCCGCTGACGCGCATCGTCGAAGACGCGGCCCATGCGCTCGGAACCCGGACGGGCGACCGTCATGTCGGAGCCGATTCGGCGGCGGCGTGCTTCAGCTTCTACGCCACCAAGAACCTTCCGATCGGTGAAGGCGGGATGGTGACGACATCGGATCACGCGCTCGCGGATTTCGTTCGGCAGGGGCGTTTGCACGGGATGAGTCGAGACGCGTGGAAACGCTACGCGCCGGGCACGCCGTGGCGCTACGACATCGTTCAGCCCGGTCTCAAAGCCAACATGACTGATATCCAAGCCGCCATCGGTCGCGCGCAGCTCCGTTCCTTCGACGCGTGGCAACGCCGCCGGGAAGCGATCGCCTCGCGATACGACGAGCAGCTTGCCGGGATCGAAGGGGTTGCGTTACCGGCGCGGCCGGCGCGCGGAACACACGCGTGGCACCTCTACGTCGTCCGCATCACTCCCGAGTTCGGCATGTCGCGAGACGACTTCATCGCGGGGATGGCCGATCTCGGCGTGGACTGCTCGGTTCATTTCATCCCCGTGCACAAGCTGTCGTATTTCGAGACCACGCTTGGATCGGTTCGAGGTTCGTTCCCCAACGCCGATGCTGCGTTCGAGCAGATCGTTTCGCTTCCCATGTATCCGGACCTCACCGACGACGAAGTTGATCGTGTCGCCGACGCGGTCGCGTCGCTCGCGCGCGCCGGGGCGGGAGGTGGCTCGTGAGCCTCACGGTTCCGCGCGAAACCGAGGCTCTGCCGCCGCTCCGTACGACGCGCAGGCCCGATCGGCTCCTTCGCGCGCTCATCGTTGGAGCGGGGGAGGCCGGCCGAACCATCGCGCGCGACCTTCGTCGCTCGCCGGGCTTCGGGCTCGTTCCGATCGGTTTCGCAGACGACGACGCGTCGAAGAAGAGGATCGACGGCTTGAACGTGCTCGGTGGAACGGATCTCCTCGGAAACGTTGCGATGGCGAATCTGGTCGACGTTGTCGTCATCGCGATTCCCTCTCTCTCACCCACGAAGATCCGATCGATGGTCCGCAGGGCAGCCGCTGCCGGCGTATCGGTCCGTTTCTTGCCTTCATTTGCGAATGCGCTCGAGCGTGACGCGCGACTCGAAGACCTCCGTCACCTTCGCGTGAACGACCTTCTCGGCCGCGGTGAGATGCACGTGACCGGGCCGCGCGCGCGCGCGGTGGTGTCGGGCAAGCGCGTCCTGGTGACCGGTGCAGGAGGATCGATCGGGAGCGAGCTTGCCTTACAGCTTCGAAGCTTCGGGCCGTCTCGCCTCGTCCTGCTCGATCACGACGAAACCAACCTGCACGGTCTCCAGATGACACTCGACGGCCACGGGCTGCTCGACGACGACAGTCTGGTTGTTGCCGACATCAGAGACCGGCGTCGCGTTCTTCACACGTTCGAGCAAGTGAAGCCCGATGTGGTTTTCCATGCGGCGGCGCACAAGCATCTTCCGTTGCTCGAGCGGCATCCGACCGAAGCGGTGAAGTCGAACGTCATGGGGACGGAAAACCTCGTCGACGCGGCGCTCGCGACGGGGGTCGGCCGCTTCATCTTGATCTCTACCGACAAGGCCGCGGACCCGGTATCGGTGCTCGGGGCGACCAAGCGGATGGCAGAGCTGCTGCTGCAGAGCCGTACCGGGCGAGGAACATCGCTCGCGTCGGTTCGCTTCGGCAACGTTCTCGGGAGCCGCGGATCGCTGCTCACGATGGTGGCCCGTCAGATCGCCAGCGGTGAAGCCGTGACGGTCACCCACCCCGACGCAACGCGCTACTTCATGACGATCGAGGAAGCTGCCGGTCTTGTCATCGAGGCGTCTTCGATGGCGAGTCAGGGCGAGATCTTCATCCTCGATATGGGCCAGCCGGTGCGGATAGTCGACCTCGTTCGACGGTACGCGGCGCAAGTTCATCTCGACGAGGACGACGTATCCATCCGATTCACCGGGCTTCGGCCCGGAGAGAAGCTTGACGAGACGCTCTCTGCGTTCTCCGAGTCGCTTACGCCTACCGACAACGATGCCATCTCCGTCGTTCACCCGCAGCCCGTCGGGCCGGAATTCGAGCAGTTGCTCGAGGACCTGCGTTACGCGGCGGAGAACAACGACGACGGAGCAACGCTGAAAGTCCTCCGGGAGGCGATCCCCGAGTATCGGCCGATGCTCGCCGAGCAGCCCGCGCCGAGCCCGTATCCGGACTGGTACTGATGGCCCTCGGTAGAACGGTCGCGGGCCAGCTCGACCGGGACTTCACCGTCCCGGCGCCGGCCGAGTCTCTCGGCGACGGCGTG
>DATGHY010000327.1:0-9814 GCA_035307625.1 Actinomycetota bacterium | reverse complement strand
TGTGCGAAAGACCGCCCGCGTACTTCCCCACGGGCGTACGCACGCCACCGAGAACGAACGCATCAGCCATCGGTGTCTCCTTCCTAGGAGCTGCGTTTCCGCGGCGCGCGCGTCGTTTTCGCTGCGCGCGCAACCGGCTCGCCCGCCGCCGCCGCAGCAGCACGCCGCGGGCCGATCGTCGTTTCGGATCCCTCCGGCACGGGGCGGCCCGCAAGCTCGTACACGGCGGCGCCATCCACCGTCTCCTGATCGATCAGCAGGTCAGTGACCTTGTCGAGCACATCGCGGTGCTCTTTCAGGATCGTGCCGGCGCGCTCATCGGCCTCTTTGAGCAGCCGTGAGACCTCTTCGTCGACGATCGCTTGGGTTGCTTCGGAGTAATCGCGCGAGCGCACCTCTTGCTGCCCGAGATACATCGGTCCTCCGGCGCTGAACCCGACCGGTCCCAGCCGCGCGCTCATACCGAACTCGCGCACCATCCTGATAGCGAGCTGCGTCGCATTGGCGAGGTCATTCGATGCGCCGCTCGATACTTCGCCGAGCACCAGCTGCTCGCCGGCGCGGCCGCCCATCCGCACCGCGAGCGAATCTTTCAGATAGCTCTCGGGGTAGAGGTGACGCTCTTCGGCAGGAAGCTGCTCGGTCACACCCAGCGCTTGGCCTGCCGGCAGCACGGTAACGCGCGCAACCGGATCCGCGTGCTCGGAGTAGACGGCGACGAGCGTGTGCCCCGCTTCGTGTATCGCCACGGCTCGCTTCTCATCCGGAAGCAACGCGTTCGTCGCTTCGCGGCGCCCGAGCAGCACGCGATCGCGAGCCTGCCAGAAGTCCTCCATCGCGATCGTGTCGCGCCCTTCACGCACGGCGACGATCGCAGCTTCGTTCGCAAGGTTGGCGAGGTCCGCGCCGGAGAAACCCGGCGTTCCGCGCGCGACAGAATCGAGATCGACATCGTCGCCGAGCCGCTTGTGCGTGCTGTGGATGCGAAGGATCGCCGCGCGCTCGATGAAGTTGGGCAGTGGGATCTCCACCTGCCGGTCGAAGCGCCCCGGCCGCAGGAGCGCGGGATCCAAGATCTCCGGCCGGTTGGTTGCAGCGATCACGACGACCCCGGTCGATGGGTCGAAACCGTCCATCTCGGCGAGCAGCTGGTTGAGTGTCTGCTCTCGCTCGTCGTTCGATACGAAGCCTCCCCCGCGCCGCTGACCGATCGCGTCGATCTCGTCGATGAAGATGATCGACGGTGCTCGCTTGCGCGCGGTCTCGAACAGATCGCGCACGCGGGACGCGCCCAAGCCGACGAACAATTCGACGAAGCTCGACCCCGTGACGGAGAAGAACGGCACGCCGGCCTGCCCCGCCACGGCGCGCGCCATGAGCGTCTTGCCCGTGCCCGGCGGCCCCATCATGAGAACCCCACGTGGGCCGACCGCGCCGATACGAATGAAGCGATCCGGGTTCTTGAGGAAGTCGACGACCTCGGTGACCTCGCGCTTCGCGCCCTCGTAGCCAGCGATGTCTGCGAACGTCGTCGAAGGGCGTTCCTCGTCGTATAGCTTCGCGCGCGACCGGGTGATCCCGGACAGGCCGGGGATCCCACCCCCGGCACCACGTCCCGCGCGTCGCCCCATGTACGCGAACAGGCCGAACAGGATGATGAACGGCAGGAGGTTCACCAAGATCGTGACGAAGATGTTCGAGCCGCCGCCCTTTCCTTGCACGTTCACGTTGTGCGCGCGCAGAAGTGGTGCGAGCGTCGGGTCTTGCACGGCGACCGGGATCTGTGAGGTGTAACCCGCGCCGTTGGCGAGCTTGCCACTGACCGCACCGTTCGGATCGATCGTCGCGGTCTTGACCTGATCGGCGTTAACCTTGTCCAAGAACTGACTGTACGAAAGCTGCGAAGAGCTCGCTTTGCCGACCGGGATCAGGAATAGCGCAAGCGTCGCAGCCAGACCGATGTAGAACAGCATCCCGGCCCACCGCGGCGGCGGGTTCGGCGCCGGCCCGCGGTTCTTCTGGTTCGCTCGCGGGTCGCGAGGGCGCGCAGGGTTGGTCATGCCTTGCTCCCCCTGATCGAGTTCACGGTTACCCGGGGCGCGTCAGGACTTCATGTCTTGCAAGATGGAGAGGAGATCCTCGGCGTGCTCCTCCTCGACCGCCAAGATCTCTTCGATCACGCGCCGCGTCGTCGGATCGTCGTTGCCCAGCCAGCGCACGATCTCTTGATACGACTCGATCGCAACGCGCTCGGCCACAAGGTCCTCACGCACCATCGTGAGCAGGTCGGTCGACTGGTCGTATTCGGAGTGCGCCCGCGTCGCGAGACCCTGCGGTGAGAAGTCTGGCTCTCCGCCGAGCTGCACGATCCGTTCCGCGATGGCGTCGGCGTGTGCCTGCTCTTCGTCCGCGTGCTGCTTGAACTCTGCCGCCACCGGCGCAGCGTTGAGCCCCTGCGCCGTGAAGAAATGCCGCTTGTAGCGAAGGACGCAGACCAATTCCGTTGCAAGCACACTGTTGAGAACGTCGATCACCCGCTTGCGGTCCGCGCCGTAGCCCTCGGTGATCGCGCCCTGTTCGATGTTCGCGCGCGCGCGCTTGCGCAAAGTCTCAACGTCGGTCAGGAAGTCTCCCATGATGGTTCTCCTCTCCGGCCCCGATAAGCACCGAACCAGGGTCACAACGAACCCTACGACCGCTGCTTAATCAGGCGCAACGCGGCCGAGGTCTCGATGCATTCCTGCCGAGCGGCCGCGATCCAAGCGTGAAAGTGAAGCGACCCGAGGCATCCCTCGGGTCGCTCAGGCTCCGATCGGTTACGCGGTCGCTTGCGAGAGCTCCGCGTTGTCGACCAGCGACAGGACCGAGCTCACCACCGAAGCGACGAGCGCGCGCGTGACGCCGGGCAGGCGCTGGATCTCTTCGACCACGTCACTCACCGGCCGCTCGACAGGTTCGTGCTTCGCAAGCACGATCGCGTCGTAGGGACCGAGGACGTCGTCGGCGACCAACACGCCGGGGATCGCGCGCAACGCCGGTGCGAGTGGATCGATCACGTCGTTCCGCTGGATCAAGATGTATGCGGTTCTCATGTCGTCACTCCCTTTCGAGCAAAACTAACTCTTCTTCGGGGTCGAGGTCGATGATTTCTTCTTCGACGCTGCTCTCCGCCGTCTGCGCGCGCCCGGGGACGAGCGCCAGTGCGAGCAGGGCAGCTCCGACCAGTGCGCCGGCTGCGACGCGGAAAGCGATCGCGTACCCGTGCGTCTCGGCGACCGCGGGAAGGCTACCCGCGGCGACACCCGAAGCCGCGGTGCGCACCGCGACCGTCACCAGGACGGCCAATCCCAGCGAACCGCCGATCTGCATGACGGTGTTCTGGACGGCCGATCCAAGACCTGCGTCCTCTTGGGACACCTGGTGCAGCGCTGCGATGCCGGTCGCCGGGAACGCAGCTCCCATGCCGATCGACATCATGAGGATCGATGGAAGAAGCTGGGTCGCATAGGAACCGTGCACGCCGATCCGGCCGAGCATCAACAATGCGGCGGCGATCAGGGCGAACGAAGTTGATATCAACGCGCGCGCACCGACGCGCTGGACGATCGCGGTGGAGATGCCGATGCCCACGATCATGCCGATGCCGAACGGCACGTAGGCGAGGCCGGCCTTCAGTGGCGAATAACCGAGCACCTGCTGCAGGTACAGCGTCAGCAAGAAGAACATGCCGAACATGCCGCTCGCCATCGCGGCCGTTGCGATGTTCGCCGACACGCGTGTGCGGTTCTTGAAGAACTTCAGCGGGATCAGCGGGTCGGAGGACCGGGACTCGACGACGATCAGCGCCAGGATCGCAGCGATCCCACCGACGAGGGGCCCGACGACCGCCAACGATCCCCACGGATGACGAGCTGCCGCGAGGAACCCGTCGACAAGCGCGAGCACGCCACCGGTCGCGAGGACCGCGCCCGGCACATCGAAGCGACGGCTCGTCGTTTCGGCCTTGCTCTCATCGACCAAGCGAGGGATCAGCGTGATCGCGACGACGGCGATCGGCGCGTTGATGAAGAAGATCCAGCGCCAATCGAGGTACGTGACGACGACGCCCGACAGGACCACGCCCACCACGGCGCCGAGCCCTGCGAGGCCCGCCCAGATGCCGAGCGCGCGCGTTCGCTCCTTCGCCTCGGTGAACAGCAAAGCGACGAGGGCCAGAGCGGCCGGCGAAGCAAGCGCTTCACCCGCGCCTTGCGCGAAGCGGCCGGCGATGAGCATGCCTTGGCTCTGCGCGGCGCCGCTCACGACGGACGCGACGGCGAAGAGGCCCGACCCGATCAGGAACAGGCGACGCCTGCCGAGCAGGTCGCCGACGCGTCCACCCAACAGCAGCAGCCCGCCGGCCATGAGCGCGTACCCGTCGACGATCCACGCGAGTCCGCCGGCAGAGAAGTGAAGGGCTTTCTGGATGGACGGCAGCGCGACGTTCACCACGGTGACGTCGATAACGATCATGAACTGCACGAGCGCCAGGACTGCGAGCGCCTTCCAGCGCCGAGGGTCGGGCGTGGGCGCGAACTGGGCCTCAAGTGTTGCGGTCTGTGGATCGAGTGGTGGCATAGCGACGTCTCCTTACGAGTTGGAACGTGTGTGCGACCGCACACTGAGACTGCGGAGTCCCTCAGGACTCATCGCTGCGACTTGACTGTCTGGCCCGCTTATCGACCGGTCGTTAAGGGGTCGTGCGAGATAGTACTGGACTTACTGAACGGTCGTCAAGTATTATCTGATCATGCTTCAAGAGAAAGAGGTCGCCGACACGAGGACGAGGATCCTCGATATCGCGCGCGACCTGTTCACGGCCCAGGGCTACGGCAGCACGTCGATCGCGATGATCGCGGAGAAGCTTGGGACAAGTAAGGCCGCGCTCTACTACCACTTCAAGTCGAAGGAAGAGATCCTCGACGCGCTGCTCAATGAGCCCTTCGCGGCGATGCAGGACTTCCGCGACGAGTGTACGAGGGCCGGCGCGAAGCCCGAAGAGATCCTCAGCGGGTTGATCGACTTCATCTCGGGGCCGGCATCATGTCTGTCCGCGTTCGAGAACGACCCGTCGGTGCTGCACGAATGGGCCGACCGCAACAACGTCAAGGACGAGTGGGAACGTCTCGTGAACGCCTTGGCCGGTCCGAAGCCGACCCTTGCGAAGGTGATCAGGGCGCGCGCAGCACTGGCCGCGGCGAAGCAGGGCACGATGACGGCGCTCGAGATGAGCAACGGCACGTTGACGAAATCCGCGCGCGCTGAAGTTCTCTCGGCCGCGCTGCGCACGCTGGGCTGATCACCGGCTCCGGCAAGCAGCCTCCTTTCAAGGCCGCCCTACATGAACATTCCTTCTGATCCCTATAGAGCCGCTGGTTCGAGGCCGACAGAAGCCTCATGCACAGTAAGGCCTGGAAATGGGTGGCTGCCGCGGCTCTTATCGGCGCTGTGATTGCAGGCGGCCTTCTCCCCGCCGACGCCGAGACGAGTCGTGCATCAAGCCGCCTCACTCCGAGCGCGGGAGCTTCGGTCGTCGTTTCCGTCCCCAGTGGTTCTCTCGCGATCTCGACGTCCGGGAACGAGGTCACTCTCCGGCGCCGGCCGGGGAACGGGAACACCACTCGATACGAAGCGACGCTCCCGCGCATTCAAGTCACAGACACGCGCGCGCAGCAGCTCGGCTGGCTGGTGCAGGTCTCCTTCGCCGCGCCGTCGTCGGTCGATCCGTCGAGCGCGCGCCTGTTCGTGCACCCGAACCAGCCAACGATCGTATCCGGAGACGCGCGCGGCGTGAGGAAGGGCCAACCGGGCTGGACGTCGTTCGGCTCCGAGGTCTCGCTGTTCTGGGCCGAGCAAGGCGCCGGCCGCGGGACGTATTCCGACGACGAGACGGTCGTCCTCGTCGTTCCGAGATCGGACGCGCCCTCAATCACACTCATGTTCGGCGCAAGCGCCTACTAGCTCGTCGCGAAGCGCCGGTACCTTTCAGCGGCGCGCTCCACGGACTTCCGCGTCGCGGCATCGAGCTTCTCTTCGATCCGTATCTCCACGCGCACGTCATCGCGCGCGCGCACGACCTTCCACCGCCCGAGCAGCCTGCCGTCCCGCAGGATCACGTGGGGGTAGCCCTCCGTGCTCGACGGCACGACGAACTTCACTCGATCGCTCCAAAGGACGTCGCGGCTCTCCGTATACGCGATCCCGATCTCGTCGAAGATCTGCACGAGATCGACGCGCGAGCGCGCGGCCTTGGGTGAGGGCTGCTCGCCGGCGAAGAGATACAAGCGGCCGTCGACGTCGATCCGCGTGAGCGCGCGCCCGGCGATCTCCGTGGCGCGACGAACGTCCGGCATCGGCAGACCGGACCACCACGAGAAGTCCCTTATCGTCGCAGGGCCGCGTGATGCGAAGTACCGCTTCGCAAGCCGCCCTAACGCTTGATCGCGGGTGATCTCGAGCGCATCCGGCACCCGCGCGTCGAACGCGGCGTACGTGTGTTGCTTCCCATCGAGCGGCCCGCTCGTGACGATCACGTCGAGCTCCGCGCGCATCAGCATGTACGGCATGCGATGACCGTCGGGTGAGAGCTTGCGTTGGGCGAGGATCGCGGCGAGCGCGCGCCGGGTCTTCGGCTCCTCGTCCACTGCCTTCGCGATGACGTCGTTCGACTTCGCCAGCGTCTTCGCGTCGAGCCCGAGCTCGCGACAGCGGCGCGCGTTCCAAGCTATTACGCGAGGGCCGCTCAAACGCATAAGCCATCGGAGATCGCGCGGCGCAACGAAGTGCCACGTCGGTCGCAAGATGTGCGTCCGCAATATGCGGCCGTCGTCGAACGCGCGCTGCACGACGGAGCTTGCCGGTTCGCCGCTGCGTTGCGCGAGCGACCAGCGCGCGTACGGGAACTCTTGCGCTTGGACCGCGACGAGATGGGTCAGCGCTTGCTGTGGGTCCTTGAAGGTGGAGCTCCAAAGACGTTGGGCGCGCATGCGCGCGCGCGCGATCACGGCAGGATCGAGCATGAGGTGAAGGATACGGAACAGCCGATCAGCGAGACCCGCTCAAGCCCCACGAGGCCACGACGCTCTCGACTTTCAGCGCCACGATGTAATCGAGCTCCATCGGCCGGTATTGGCGGAACTTCTTCTTGAGCAGCTCCACCGAATGCTCGAACTCCTTGCCGCGCTCGAGCTTGCGTGCGCGAGCTCGCAGCATGATCCCGTGGAGTCCGTTCCAATTCTCGGAGTAGTCGTCGAGGGCGACTGAGGCTCGGGGGCGCGCGCGCAGATTCGTCGCGGTCCGGCCACCACGGTCGGTTGCGAAATACAGCGTGCGCGACTTCCCGTCGTACGCGGCCGACACAGGCGCCCCGTGGGGAAAACCATCCTTCCCGACCGATCCCACGTGGCATACGCGCGCGCGCTCGACGTACGCGCGCTCCTTGGCGTTCAAGTTGGTCCTCATCGAAGGCCTCCTCGGGAGATCGACATAACAATCCTCATCCCACGCGTCACGAGACCTCAAGCGGCCCCACCGTTCTCCTCGGTACCCCCCTCAGGCAGGAGCAGGCCCTTCGGCCTCGAAGAAGGGGACGTGGCCCGCCCCACCAAGCTCGTCGTCGTCTGCGTCGCCCTCGGCCTCGCGGGCGGCCTCACCAATTCCGGCGCCGCACCTTCGCTGCCTACCCCAACGTCGGGTCATCGCCCGGGGCCCGACATCCTCTACGCGAAGCCCCCGCGTGCGCCGCAGCTCGAGAACACCGGTCCGTGGCACGCGCAGCCGATCCTCGTCTCGGGCACGCAGGCCTATCGCGGCGGCGAGTGGCTGTATCAGGACTATCTATACGACGATCACGGGGCGACCGGCGTCAAGGACCCGAACGATCCTTACAGCCTGAGTGCGCATCTGTTCTCGCCCCCTGCGGGTACGTTCACCTACCCGACGTCTTCGGTGTACGCGAACAACGCCGCCGACCTCGTCGAGCTTCGGGTCAAGCCGCTCGCAACCGCGACGGCCTTCCGCGTCACGCTGAACACGCTGAAGGACGCCACGCGAAGCGCGTTCACGATCGCACTCGGTGATTCGTCATCGTCGATCGCGTGGCCTTACGGCGCCGGCGTCTCGTCGCCGGCACAGCTCTTCCTGACATGGCACGGCAACCACGCAGACCTTCGGAACGCGGCGACGGGAGCCACGTTGACTCCCCCGCCAACCGCGAGCGTGGACATGCTGCGCAGGCAGATCCAAGTCATCGTGCCGCACGCCGCGTGGAACCCGGAGCATGGAACCGTTCGCATGACGATCGGCACCGGCTTGTGGGACACCACGGCCGGTGCCTACTTGAAGCCCGCGCCCGGGCCCGCGAGCGCAACCGCCCCAGGCGGCGGCACTCCCAACGGGGTCGCGATCGTGAACGTTGGGCCTCGGTTCCACGAGCCCCTGCCGTTCATCGCCGGCGCGACGATCGCGGATACCGCGGTCGGTTCGCAGGTGCTCGCGATGTTCTGGCGCGAACGTCAACAGTCCGAGCAGCTGACGCTCGGCGACGTCTCTCCGTTCTTCGCCGACGTGAGCTTCGGGAAGCTCGCCTCCGGCGCCACGGACAACTCCGGTGTCCCGACCACAGGCGTGCTCGACAGGATCTTCGCGAGTCACTACTCCTTCGGACAGGGCGTCGATCCGAGCAAGGTGTGCTTCACGCTTGCACCGAGCTTCTCCGCCGGTGCCAAGTGCATCGGGCGTTTCGTCGGACAGCTCCAGCCATACGCGCTATACGTTCCGAAGAAGCCGCAACCGCGCAAGGGATACGGCCTCACGTTGCTGCTGCATTCGCTGTCGGCGAACTACAACCAGTACCTCGGGACGCACAATCAATCCGAGCTCGGCGACCGCGGGGCCGGATCGTTGGTGCTCACGCCGGCCGGCCGCGGTCCGGACGGCTTCTACGCTGGTATCGCCGAAGCGGACACCTTCGAAGCGTGGGCCGACGTTGCACGTCATTACGCGCTCGACCCGGCTTGGACGGTGGTAACCGGCTACTCCATGGGGGGCTTCGGGACCTACCGGCTGCTGGCCCGATGGCCAGACCTATTCGCGCGCGGCTGGTCCGTCGTCGGCGCGCCGGGTTCCGTGAGCGATCAGCTCGCGTCATTACGTAATACCCCGCTGCTGCTCTGGAACGCAACGGCCGATGAGCTCGTCAACATCCAAACAAGCGAGCAAGCCGTCACGGACGACACCGCGGCCGGGATCCGCTTCACGGAGGATCTCTTCTTGACGGCCGACCATCTCACCCTCGCCGCGAACGATTCGTTCCAGCCGGGCGTCGACTGGCTCGGAACCGCCACGATCGACCCCAACCCCGCGCACATCACGTACGTCGTCGACCCGACGGAGGATTCGTCTCAGGCGCAGACCGTAGCGGACCACGTGTACTGGATCTCAGGTCTGCGTGACCGCGGCAGCGGAGACGGGACCGTCGACGTCGTGTCGGCAGCGTTCGGTCAGGGGACGCCGGGCGTACTGCCGCTGCAGTATGGAGCCGGCGCGTTGACGGGTGGTGAGATCCCCGCGCTCGCCTTTGTGTCGCGCGCGCAGGCATGGGGCGCGGTTCCGCGCATCGCGCGCGCAGACGAGCTGATCATCACCGCGCACAATCTCGCATCGATCACGATCGACCCGCGGCGCGCGCGCGTCTCGTGCGATGCGGTGCTGAAGGTCACCACCGACGGACCGCTGACGGTGACGCTGGCGGGCTGCTCGAGATCGGTATCGTTCC
>DATGHY010000326.1:0-2013 GCA_035307625.1 Actinomycetota bacterium | reverse complement strand
GCGGCTTCAACCTTTGAGGCGGTCGTCCCCGTGA
This sequence comes from Actinomycetota bacterium, assembly GCA_035307625.1. GTDB lineage: Bacteria > Actinomycetota > AC-67 > AC-67 > AC-67 > AC-67. The sequence continues at coordinate 1,979 of DATGHY010000326.1, read as the reverse complement.
GCAACGTCTCACCCGGCCCATGTGCGACCGTCGCCGGATCCGGCATGTTCGCCGGAGCCGTTGCGGCGACGGGTGTGCCCGACGTCGCGGTGTTCGTCGCCGCGCCGGCGACGTGGGTGATGCCGAGGATGCCGCCTGCAACTGCTCCCGTTGCGAGCAACCCTGCCGAAGCCAAGATCCGCTTCCTGCGCGTCGGAGAGATCTTCTCCACCGGGGTCTCCTGCTGTTCCATCTCCCTCTCCTTCCGATCGTGCGATGCGATGTGCATCGCTTCGTCGGTCATGGTGAGGGACGAACCAGGGATCCCAATGAGAGCAGCCTGTGGATCCCAGCAGACTCGCCCGCTTCTACTTACTCTGAACCGGGGGCACCCGCTGGTCTCTACAATCCTGCAAGCCATGTCTGCGGAGGAGTCTCTTTCATGGGTCACTCTCCTGTTGCATCCCCTGAAGTCCAGACGGGCCGAAGAACCTTGATCAGCGTGTCCTAGATCAGCCTCATACGCTTTTGGGAGGCGCGCATGGCCAACTTACCTTCACACCCGAGGCGCTAGTTTGGAGGCCTACCTTCCACATCCACGGCTTTCACCCAATCGAAATTGGATGGACGGTCGTCTGGCGAGTACAGCTTGACGAGCCAGGGTTACGAAGTGGAATGAGCCGTCGGCTTTTCGGGCACATGCGTATCTATTGCGGCCGAAGCATCATTGAATTCTCGTTCCCGTTGGTTGATTCCCAAGCCCTCGAAGACCTTCTCACTGGTCACTTGGATTCAGCTCAGTTGGAGGTAGGGGACATGCTCGTTCAATTCGGGGAGCCCTAACGATTACGAGACTCAACGGAGCGCGCGCGCATCCAGCGGCGTTTCGTTCACCCCGTGCTCGGCTTTCTCTACGCGATACGCAGTTGCGCCGGTGCGCGCGCTGACCACCTCTGCGATTTCCGTGCCTTCGTAGCGAACCGCGGCGTCGTCATCGATCGCGATACCTTGCGGGAAGCCGCTCGCGATCAATGATTGGTAGAGGGGGCGGCGTTGCGGTTCGCCGTCGTAATGCGGGCAATGTGAGCCCGGCAGGAACCCGAGGCCGTCGTTCAGTGGCTGTAGCTCATAGAGATCGAACGAGTCGGTCGTGCCGCACTCGTACCAACACAGCGAGCCGGCGCTGCCGCCCGTCAGGATGACACCGTTCTCCCACGCCGCGCGCATCGCGTCGTCCACACCGTGCGCGCGCCAGACGGCGAGCAGATTCACGGTGTTGCCGCCACCGACGTAGACGATGTCTTGTGCGAGCAAAAGCGAGCGGATGTCTTTCACCGTTCGGTGGAACAGCTCGAGGTGCGTGCGTTCCGCGCGCGCGGCGGGGAAGCGCTGATACATCGCGAGCAGCGTTTCGGTGGAGTCGCCGGTCGCCGTGGGAACGAAGCACACCTTCGCGCGCGGCTTGCCCGTGAGGTCGAGCAGATAGTCGACGATCGGATGCGTCCGGCCCGGGGTCGGCCGCAGGCCGCCGAACGGGACGATCGTCATCGCGCGCGCCACTCATGCTCCAGCAGCGACCAGACCTCTGTGTCGATCCAGCTCTCGTCCATGATCCGTTCGCGGAGCTTCCCTTCGCGCGTGAATCCGGCTTTGCGAACCAGGCCGAGTGACCGTTCGTTCGTCGACTCGACGAGCGCTTCTATGCGGTGGACGCCAAGCTGATCGAAAGCCATCTCCAGCATGAGCATCCCAACTTCGGTGCCGAATCCTTGGCTCCAGAACGGTCGGTGCAGCGCCATGCCGATGCTGGCCATCTTGTTGTTCGCATCCTCGATGTGGACGCGGGAGCCGCCGATCAGCGTGCCGCCGTCGAGCAGCTCCAGCGCGAACCGGTACTTGATGCGCACCGGCGCGGCCTTATCTGCCACCTCTTGCGCGACCCACCGTTCCGCGTCTTGTTGGGAAGCGATCGAGCCGATCGGGCCGAAGATGTTCGGCTG
>DATGHY010000325.1:0-3036 GCA_035307625.1 Actinomycetota bacterium | reverse complement strand
ACGATGCACGGCGGGATCCCGTGCATCGTCTCGTCGATCCAAGGCAGCGTCGCGTACTGCAAGGTGCGCGCGTTCTGGAACACCGAATTAGGAACGGGGCTGGCGGTGGTCGGTGCTGCACAGGCAGCCAACTTGAAGCAGTTCGACACGGCCGTGCGCCACAGCGTCGCCGGTTTCAACTTCATCTACGCCGACGACGCCGGTCACATCGCCTACTGGCACACCGGAACGATCCCGATCCGCGCGCGCGGCCACGACCCGCGGCTGCCCGTTCCCGGCGACGGCCGCTTCGATTGGCGAGGCTTCCTTTCGCCGACGCTGTGGCCGAGCGTCGTCGATCCCAAGCAAGGCTGGGTCGCGAACTGGAACAACAAGCCCGCGTTCAACTGGCCCGACGCGGGCGACGGCACGCTGTGGGGAACGACGCAACGCGTGGGCGAACCGATGTCGCTCCTGCGGATGTCGGGCCGCCTGACATACACAGATCTGTGGCATATCGCGCGCACCACCGGCCAAACCGACCTGCGCGCGGCACTCGGTTTCAAGCGGTTCCTGACCTCGGTGCAGCCGAAGACGGCGCTCGAACGTCAGGCGATCGACATCGTGAAGCGTTGGAATGGAACGGCGTTCTTCCCCGGCGGCGCGTGCGGCGCGCAGGTCTGCAGCCCTGCGTTCCCGATCATGGAAGCGTGGTTCAAGGCGATGGAGGCGCGCGCCGGCGCAGCGGTGTTCGGCCCGGTCGTCGGCGGGCCGGATACAGCCGACGCGGTGCGCGCGTTCACGCGCACGCCCGGCACCACTAGCCCCGAGTTCGAGTTCTTCGACGACTACGACCAATTCATGTTCGACATGTTGAGCGGCCGCGCGCGCGGCGCCGACTACGTCCAGAACGTCGGCGCCCTTTCACGAGCAGCCCTCGACGACGCCATCGCGCAGCTGACGAAGCAGCAGGGGAGCGACCCGACCAAATGGCGCGCGCCCCTACCGCAGATCAGCTTCATGGCGCTCGACGTAGGAACGATCGGCACGATCCCCTGGGAGAACCGGGGAACGTGGGGCCAAGCGGTCGAACTGCCTTAGCGCTCGCGCGCGCAAGGCACAGTGAAGGTCCAAAGCCCGCGCGCGCGTGTCTGACTGTCAGACTGTCAGACACTCGCGCGGACGGACCTAGGACCCTGCTACCGGCGCGTCAGACTGCCGCACGCTGGCAATACCTGGATAAACCGGCATCTCCGACGGCAGGAGACGAACTTCGCGCGTTGAACCTAGAGATGCAGGACGTGTCATCTTCCCCAACGGAGTACGCAATGCGTTCCAGTCGTATGTCGCGCGCGCTGACCGGCGTGGCGGTTATCGCTACCACGGTTCTGTTGCGCGCGTCCGCAGCGGTCGCCCAGTCGTACCCGGGCGGCGGCAACAAGCCCCCCACGAACGTCAAAGGCAAGACGTTCTTCAGCGGCGGCGGGAACCCGAACCCTGCGGACACCGGAACCAACGTCCTTCTCATGCTCTTGCTCGCGCTGCTCGCGATAGCGATCGGCGTGTGGCTCCACCGCAGAAGTCGCCGTCGGGCGGACGGCCGTGAAGGTTGACGAGCGGCCCGTCGCCGAGCTCGCGCGCACAACACCACGGAAACGCCGGCTCAAGCTCTTCCTGATCGCGTTCGCGATCGTCCTCATCGCTTGGATCGCCGTCGCGTCGATCGATGCGTACCGCGTCGCGCGCGCGGTACGCGCGGGCAGGGCCGAGTTCAAGAAGATCGCTGCGCTCGACTCGTCGGGTGGGATGCAGGCTGACGCGCTCGCGGGCGCGCGCGACTTCGAGGACGCGCGCCGCATCGCAAACAACAGCATCGCGTTGGGGATGTGGGCGCGCGTACCGCTCCTAGGCCGTCCGGCCGCATGGCTGCGCAAGGCTGCAGGCGCAACCGCAACCCTTTCGCACGACGCCTCCGACGCCATAGGCCGCATCGAGCCGGCGTTGCACACCACCGATAGAATGGCGCTCCTCCGGCTGCTCGACACTGAATTCACGAACCTTGCGGCCGATGTCGCGCGCGTCCACCTACCGTCGACCGGCGGCTTCTTCCCGCCCGTCAACGCGGCCTCCGATCAGTTGACGCACGATCTCGCGCGCCTCCGCACCGCGCTCACCGACGGCATCGCCGGCGTGCGCGGGCTCGACTCCATGCTCGAAGGGTCGCGTTACCTCGTGCTCGCTGCCAACAACGCCGAGATGCGCGCAGGCGGCATGGTGCTTCAAGCCGGGCTGCTCACCAGCGCGCGCGGACACATGTCGGCCGGCTACTTCACGTCGACCGCAGACCTGAAACTGGCGAAGCCGGTTGCGTTGCCCGCGCAGATCCAAACGCTGTACGGGTGGCTGAGCCCAGGGACCGAGTGGCGCAACGTCGGCTCCTCGCCCAACTTCCCCGTGACCGCGCCGATCTACGCCGCGATGGCGCAAGCGCGCGGCAAGCACAACGTGGACGGCCTGCTGCAGATCGACGTGATCGGGATGCGCGCGCTTCTGCAAGTTGTCGGCCCGGTCGGGCGATACAACGCCGGCAACGTCGAGCAGCTTCTCCTCCACGATCAGTACGCGCGCTTCGGCGCGCAGCAAGTGGAACGCAGACAGGAGTTCTCGCATCTCGCTGAAGCGACGTTCAAGGCGCTGAACGACCGGCCGTGGGACTTCGTGAAGCTGGCGCGCGCACTCCGCGAAGCCGCGGCCGGCCGCCACCTGATGGCATGGTCGCGCCGCCCCGTCGAGGAGGCCGCGTGGCAGCGCCTGCAGATGGACGGCGCGCTCGATCCGGACGGCTTGATGCTTACCGTGCAGAACCAAACGGGGAACAAGCTGGATTGGTTCGTGCAGCCGCAGATGGCACTTTCTGTCGAGCAGCTTGCCGGTGGCTGGCGGCGCATGCACCTTCGCATCAGCATCGCGAACCCGACGCCGCTCGGCCAGCCGTCGTACATCGCGGGCGACGGGAAGCTCGTGCCACCCGGCACCGACCGCGCGCTCGTCGCCGTG
>DATGHY010000324.1:0-2909 GCA_035307625.1 Actinomycetota bacterium | reverse complement strand
AACGGCTTCAGCTTGCGCTGGACGAAGACACATCCCAAATCCTTCAGCGGGTCCTATTACGCGGAACGACTCGGGGGCTATTCGTCAACAGTCGAGCATCTGGTCCTGCAAGGCCTGCGCGTGGTCGGCCGCGCCGATCGCATTGTCTCCCCGGACCTTCGCGACCGGATGGCTGTCCTAGCAACGCTGACGGACCATTAGCTTCGAGCCACCCATAGCGCAGCTGCAGCCGTCGACGCTTCCGATACCCCTGGTTGGGGTGTGCTCGTCCTTTTGTGAAACCGGGTAGACTGAGGCCCTGACCTGCGCGAATCGCATCCTTTCTGCCGCCTCTTTAGTATCGTGCGGCTCCGGAACAAAGGGGCGCGCGGTCCGGCAAGGGAATAAGGAAGAGGGCGGCCATGTTGGACGTTGGTTACCCTCAGAGGAAGGACGAGCACACACGTGGCACAAAGCGAGGACGGTCTTCCCCAGTCCGTCGATGACGATCTCGATCTCGACGACGCCGAGCTGCTCGCTGAAGCAGCAGAGAACCTCGAGGTAGAGGAGGAAACGCCCCTTCGGCCCGAAGAGGCCGAGCGGCTTGGCGACCTCGATGCCCTCGGGACGTACCTCCGTGAGATCGGCCGCTATCCCCTGCTGACGGCCGCCCAAGAGGTCGAGCTGGCGAAGCGGATCGAGAACGGCGCGAAGTCGGAGAAGAAGCTTCAGAAGGGCGAGAGCATGACGCCCACCAAGCGGCGCCAGCTCGAGGCCCTCAGGCGCGACGGCGCCGCGGCGAAGCACGACATGGTGCAGGCCAACCTGCGTCTCGTCGTGTCGATCGCGCGCCGTTACCGGGCGACCGGGATCCCGCTGCTGGACCTGGTTCAGGAAGGAAACATCGGCTTGATGCGCGCGGTCGACAAGTTCGAGTGGCGCAAAGGCTTCAAGTTCTCCACGTACGCGACGTGGTGGATCCGCCAGGCGATCCAGCGAGGGATCGCAGACCGCGGGCGCGCGATCCGGTTGCCGGTGCACGTACACGAGCTCTTGGTGCGGGTGCGTCGCGCGCGCTCCGAGCTCGAAGCCCAGCTCGGCCGAGAAGCGACCGACGAGGAGGTTGCGCGCGCGGCCCGGTTGCCACTCGCGCGCGTGCGCGAGCTGCGCGGCTTGGCCGCGAACCTGCTCTCTCTGGAGACGCCGGTCGGCGAAGCAGGCGAGGCCACGCTCGGTGAATTCGTGCCGGACGAGGCGGCGAACGTTCAGTTCGAAGACGTGCTGAGCGGCATCGGCCGTGAAGAGCTCGAGAAGGTGCTCGAAACATTGACCGAGCGCGAGCGCACGATCCTTGCGCTGCGATTCGGGCTGACGGGCGAAGAGCCCCTTACGCTTGAGGAAGTCGGCAAACGGTTCGGTCTCACGCGCGAGCGGATCCGGCAGCTCGAAGCGAAGGCATTGGCGAAGCTGCGTCATCCATCGCGCAGCGCGGCATTGCGCACCGAAACGTAGCCTGCCGTTGCCCCAATTTTCTCGGCATGACATAGGGACGACGGTCCTGCCCCGAACAACAGGGATCTTGCTCTTTCGGAAATAAACTCCGAGGGTGCCCGCCCGCCGGCTGTTCCTCGCGAGCTTCCTCAGTCTTTTCGTCGAGCTCGCATTGATCAGGTGGATCCCGGGGACGCTCCACATCGTCGGCTTCTTCGCCAACCTCGTACTGATCGCAAGTTTCCTCGGGCTCGGTATCGGTCTCGCGGATCCACCGGACAACACGGACACACCGCGGCGTGCGCTCGTGCGCCTCGGCGTGCTGATGGCAGGCCTCGCCGTCGTCGAGATCGTCGGCATCAAGGTGTCGTTGCCGAAGGCGGGCGACTACGCGATCAACGAGGTTCAGTCAGGGTTCCCGATCTCGATCCCGCTGCCGATCGTGCTGCTCATCGTGTACGCGGGAGCGGTGTGGGCGACGATCCCGTTCGGGCAGCTCGTGGCGGAACAGTTCGATCGCTTGGAGCGGATCCCGGCGTACTCCATCAACATCGCGGGAAGCATGGCGGGCGTTGCCGCTTTCTCTCTTGTTTCATGGCTGTCGCTCCCGCCGCTCGTCTGGTTCGGTGCGATCGCGCTCGTGTGCGTCGCACTCCATCCGTCGCGCGCGAACGCCGTTCCGATCCTGTTGATCGCCGCGGTGATCGGCGGCCTCCAACTGCACGACTCGCGCGCGCTCGGCAGCACGATCGCGTGGTCGCCGTACTACAAGGTGGTCACACATTCGGTCGTGCCGCACGGCAGCTTGGATCAAGGCTTCATCACCGATGTGAACGGCCAGTTCTTGCTGTCCGGCCTCGACCTCCGGCCCAACGCGACGCTGCCGCCGACGGTCTCCCCACAGGTGCGCGCGGATGTGCAAAGTCTCAAGTCCTATTACGACTTCCCCTTCGCGATCGCGCACTCCGATCGCGTACTGATCCTCGGCGCCGGCGCCGGCAACGACGTCGCTGCAGCGCTCCGACATGGCGTTTCTTCAGTCGTCGCAGTTGAGATCGATCCGCTCGTGCAGCGGCTCGGCGCGAACCATCATCCCGAGCACCCGTACTCCTCGCCGAAAGTCCGCGTCGTGATCAACGACGGGCGCGCGTTCCTGGACCATGACACCGAGCGGTTCGACCTGATCGAGTACGCGACGCTCGATGCGCACGGCTTGCTCTCCGCCGCCACGAGTGTCCGGCTGGACAGCTTCATCTACACGCGGCAGAGCCTTGAACAGGCGAAGAAGCACCTCGCACGGGACGGGCTGCTCGTCCTGTCCTTCGGCCCCTTCCGTGAAGATGTGCAGTACCGGCAGTACGAGATGGTCAAGTCCGTCTTCGGTCAGGATCCCTTGTATTTCGAGCATACGAACGGCCACCGCACGATCGTCGCAGGCG
>DATGHY010000323.1:0-2226 GCA_035307625.1 Actinomycetota bacterium | reverse complement strand
GCCCTTCCTTTGACGATGAGGATCGCCGCCGACTGTCTCCCGCGGATGTCCCCACCCTCTGCCTCCGCCGCATCCAATGCCGCAAGCATCCGCTCGGCGAGATCTCCCGAAGCCTTCTCGTGCGCGGCGAGCATCGCTTCGGGGACCGTTCCGTTCCGCATCATGTTCGCCTGAACCGAGACGCCTTCACCCTGGCGATCCCCCGCTTCAGCGATGCACTTCTCCCCGGTGTGCGCGACGGCGCGCCCCATAGCATCGACCATCGCAACCTGTCGGTGGTCAGCCTCCTTATCAGCGAACACCAGCACACCGAGCGCGCGCCCCGCCGGCGTACCCGAACGCATCAGTTCCAAGCCCTTGGGCCCATACGACATGTCAACGTGCGCTTGCGTCGCTACTGCACCGACGCCTGCCTCCGCCCACGGAACGATCGGTCCAACAGAGAAGAAGTGCGACTGGACGGCAACGCCCATCTGCCCCGTCTCGTCATCGCGCGCAACGATCGAATACGTCATGTCACCCTCCCGCAATACACACGCTGAGTATCGCAGGAATGGCAGCGCCCCCGGCCTCCTTCCCCGAAGACCGAGGGCGCGTGCTCGCCTATTAACTCGTGTCTGTTACGAGCAGCCGCTCGTCGATCCGCAGGATTCGCAGACGTAGCACGAGCCTGCCGGCCGCATCTTGTTGCCGCAGTTGTAACAGAGCGGTGCATCCACCAAACGGATCGCTTCTGCATCCTCCGCAACACTCTTCAGCACCGGAGCCGCGACGGGAGTTGGTACCGGCTGCTCGGCAACCGGAGCGTGATCCCCTTGCAGGCTGTCCTTCCGCTCGCCGGTCGTTTGGATGCCGAGACGCGCGCGCGTCTCTTCGTCGAGGTAGTCGATCGCCAACCGACGGAACAGATAGTCGACAAGGCTCGTCGCGAAACGGATATCCGGGTCGTCGGTCATGCCTGCCGGCTCGAACCGCATGTTCATGAACTTCGAGACGTACGCCTCGAGTGGCACGCCATATTGAAGACCGATCGACACCGCGATCGCGAGCGCGTCCATCACACCCGACAGTGTCGAGCCCTGCTTCGACACCTTAAGGAAGACCTCGCCGATGCCGTCGTCCGGGTACTCGCCGGCGAGCAGGTAGCCCTCGGCGTCGGCCACTCGGAAGGAAGTCGTGCGCGACGGCCTGCTCTTCGGCAGACGTCGACGCTGCGGCTGGCCCGTCGCTATGACGGCGGGATCCGGCGCCTTATCAGTCTTCTTCTTGTCGGCGCTGAGCGGCTGAGCGACCTTGCAGTTGTCGCGGTAGATCGCGAGCGCCTTCAATCCGAGGCGCCACCCTTCGACCATCAGGTCCTCGACGTCTTCGACCGTGACGTCTTCGGGCATGTTGATCGTCTTCGAGATCGCGCCCGAGATGAACGGCTGCACCGCAGCCATCATCTTGACGTGACCCATGTAGTGGATCGGGCTGTCGCCCATCGCGCAGTCGAAGACGGGAACGTCCTCATCGCGGATGTGCGGCGCACCCTTCACCGAGTTCTCGTCTGCGATGTAGTCGGTGATCGCCGTGATCTGATCGTCGGTGTAGCCGAGACGACGAAGCGCACGAGGCACCGTCTGGTTGACGATCTTCATCGTGCCGCCGCCGACCAGCTTCTTCGTCTTCACGAGCGCGAGGTCCGGCTCCACGCCGGTCGTGTCGCAGTCCATCATCAGGCCGATCGTGCCGGTCGGCGCCAGCACCGACGCTTGCGCGTTGCGGTAGCCGTGCTTCTCACCGAGCGCGATCGCGTCGTCCCACGCGGACTTGGCAGCCTGGAGCAGCCCTTCGGGCACCAGCTCCGGATCGATCTGGTCCGCCGCCGCGCGGTGCTTGCGGATGACGTTCAGCATCGGCTCGCGGTTGACCGCATAGCCGGCGTGCGGGCCGACCTGCTCGGCGAAAAGCGCCGAGTCGCGGTATGCCCAGCCGGTCATCAACGCGGTGATCGCCGCAGCCCACGCGCGTCCGCCGTCGGAGTCGTACGGAAGCCCGCGGGCCATCAGCAGCGCACCGAGGTTCGCGTACCCGAGACCGAGCTCGCGGAAATTCTTGGCGTTCTGCTCGATCTTCGGCGTCGGGTAGCTCGAGTTGCCGACGAGGATCTCTTGGGCGAGGAACACGACGTCGATCGCGTGCCGGAAGGCTTGCAGGTCGAAGTTCATGTCGTGATCGACGAAC
>DATGHY010000322.1:0-2285 GCA_035307625.1 Actinomycetota bacterium | reverse complement strand
GCGGGGGCGGCGCGATCGAGGGCGTCAACTCGCCGCCGGTCACGCGAACCTCGCCAACCCCAACCATCACGTCCACGACGCCGCCGGAAACGGGTCAGGCCTTCGAAGGGAAGGACCCCTTCCAGCCGCTCGTCGTCGCCGTACCCGCTGGGCCGTCCGGAAGTCCGACGCCGACGCCCACCGGATCGATCACCGGCGTCAACGGCGGCAACAACTCATCCTCGGCCGTGACCGTGACCTTGATCGACATCCGGAAGACGAGCGGCAAGCTCGTGGCGACCGTCGACGTGAACGGCAAGGATTACAACGCGTCCGAAGGCCAGACCTTCGCAACCAACTTCCAGGTCCTTTCTTTGTCATCTTCGTGCGGGACGTTCGTTTTTGGTGATGAGCGTTTCTCGCTGTGCATCGGACAGCAGGTCAACAAGTAGCCAGCAGGATCCGCCGCGTTCCGCAGGGGGAGCAGCGGCGGTAGGGGCCCTGAGCAAGCCCCGAGGTTTGGGCGCCCGAAAGGGCGCCCTTCCTTTATCCGAAACTCCCCAGGAGGCTCGTTCCGGCGCGATACGATGCCCACATGCTGCGATTCTTGACTGCAGGCGAGTCCCACGGCCCGGCCCTCACCGCCATATTGGAGGGCATGGTGGCCGGCGTTCCCGTCTCCGAGAAGGAGATCCGTGCCGAGCTGACGCGCCGGCGCCACGGGTACGGGCGCGGCACGCGGATGAAGCTGGAGGAAGACCGGCTCGAGATCCTCGGCGGCATCCGCCACGGCCGTACGATCGGCTCGCCGATATCCCTGGTGATCCACAACACTGAATGGCCGAAATGGCAACAGGTCATGGCCGTCGGCGAAGAGGATGCCGTCGCGGAGGACCCGGCGTTAACCCGTCCACGACCCGGTCACGCCGACCTCGCCGGGATGCAGAAGTTCGGCTTCGACGAGGCGCGGCCGATCCTCGAGCGCGCGAGCGCGCGCGAAACGGCAGCGCGCGTTGCCGTCGGGACGGTGTGCAAAGCGTTCCTTGCGTCCCTGGGCGTGCACGTGCTCTCGCACGTGCTCGAGATAGGCAGCGTCAAGGCATCAGATGATGCGATCGTGGGTCCGGAGGATCTCGACCGGATCGATGCCTCGCCGCTGCGATGCCTCGACGGGGACGCCGAAGCGCGCATGATCGACCTCATCGAAGAGATGCGCCGCAAAGGCGACACGCTCGGCGGAGTCTTCGAAGTCCTCGCGTTCGGGGTGCCGGTCGGAGTCGGGTCGCACGTGCAGTGGGATCGCCGGCTCGACGCTCAGCTCGCGGCCGCGCTGATGAGCATCCAAGCGATGAAGGGCGTTGAGATCGGACCCGGCTTCGACATCGCGCGCGCGCCCGGCTCGCAAGCGCACGACGAGATCGAGTGGCACGACGGTTACACGCGCCCGACCGACCGAAGCGGTGGAACGGAAGGCGGCATCTCCACCGGACAAGTGATCCGCGTTCGAGCAGCCATGAAGCCTCTGTCTTCACTCGCGCGATCCCTGCCGACCGTCGACGTCCGGACGAAAGAGCAAGCCCCTGCCATCACGCAGCGCTCGGACGTGTGCGCCGTTCCCGCAGCGGGCGTGGTCGGAGAAGCGATGGTCGCGTTCGTGCTCGCGCGAGGGATGCTCGAGAAATTCGGGGGCGATTCGCTTGCCGAGACCCAACGCAACCTCGCGGCGTTCCGTGATTCACTCGCGTAGATGCCGGGCAACGTCGTGCTGATCGGCTTTATGGGCGCAGGTAAGACAGCCGTCGGGCGCGCGCTTTCCGAGCGCCTCGGGATGCAGCTGTTCGACACCGACCGGATGGTCGAGGAATCGTCCGGACGCCGGATCGTCGAGCTGTGGGATGCGGAAGGCGAGGAAGGATTCCGAGCCCGCGAGCACGATGCGGTGTTGCAGGCGTGCGCCGGCTCGGGCCGCGTCATCGCGTGCGGCGGAGGTGCAGTGCTCGAGATCCGTAACTACGGGATCTTGAAAGGCGCGGGAACGATCGTGTACTTGCGTGCGCCGGCGGCCGTGCTGAGCGAGCGCGTCGGGATCGCACTCGACCGGCCGTTGCTGCGCGAGGAGGGCGCGTTCGACAAGCTGCTCGCAGAAAGGCAGCCGGCGTATGAGTCGGCGGCCGACGTGATCGTCGACACCGACGGCCGAACCCCCGAAGAGATCGCGACCGACATCGCGGAGCGATTGCCGTGAGCCGACCGCATGTCCTGCCGGTCGACCTCGGATCGCGTTCGTATCCGGTCGTCGTCGGTCA